>CAYQCH010000016.1:2197-15749 GCA_964415935.1 uncultured Gammaproteobacteria bacterium | reverse complement strand
CTATTTCCTTATACATCGCCAAAATTTCCTTGTGTTCTATGGCGCCTGGATTGACAACGTTATACACGCCGGTGGCTTTTTGCTCCATCAGGGCCTTTGCCGCGGCGATAAGATCGTCGATGACAGTAATGGAATTCGGCACGCTGATGACCTGCTTGTAGTTGGTAATCTTGGTGATGAAATTGCGCGGGCCCGGCTCACCGTCCAGCGGCATGCGTAAGCGCAGCTGTAATACGGGAAAATCGCGCAACATGTCGTTCATCCACCCTTTGATTTTGCTGTAATAGCTGCCGTCGAAATTCGGACGGTCATCTTCGCCCCAGCCCAGGCCGTTATTGTCGCCCTGGTAAATACACCCGCTGCCGATTTGCACCCAATACTGGCCGAGCTCCTGGCAGACGCGCAATAGATTCAACGGTCCGATGAGATTGCTTTCCAGCGTTTCAAATTTGTGATCTTCGCACCAGTCGATGTTCGGCTTGCCCGTTTTGGCCGCGCAATTAATGACTGCGTCAGGCGCATGTGTTTCTATGGCTCGTCGCACGGCCTGCACGTCGTTGATGTTCGCCGTATCCAACACGCTTCCCGGCAAGGCAGCGTGAAACTTGTTTCCGAGATATCCGTTTCCAAAAATGAGATACTTCATAGGTTATCCTGCCACCCATATCCTAAAGCCCAAAGTGAAAAGAGCGTAACAAAGGCCAGGGCCAGGGTCAACCAAAGCGACAGGCCGGCCGCCAACAGCGAAGCCACTACGAGCACGGCCAAAGCGGCAAAGACGCTCCAGGATACCGCTGGCGGCCGCGTTGACGATTCCTGTTTGGGCGGTTGGGCCGCAGCAACCACTATGGCCAGAGCAAACAAGACCACGGCGAGTTTGGGGAGCGAGAGATAATTGGACGCAAACCCGGGCTTTACAATGTCAGCGACATATAAAAACGCCCACAAAAAAAAGCCAACCGCAACAGTCTCTTGCAGCAGACGCCTGGCTAATTCCGATCGAATCAAGGGCATAGCTTATTTTAAAATTTCTCGACGGATAAAGTTCGAAAGTTTCTGGCTGAAGTTGGCCAGTGTTACGGGATCGGAAAGAAAATCGGTTTCCAGGCGCAACAAGGTCAGGCTCTGCCCCTTTTCCATATCAGGTGCCGCCAGCTGCAAACGCACAGCTTTATCAGGAGCAAAGGCGCCTGTAAGGTCGATGGTAAACTGCTGCCGGTACACGCCGTCTCCAAGGCCTTGCGGAGGCTGATATGAAGCGATGACATGCGCGAGCTCCAACACGTCTGCGTCAACGGTTGAATCAAAGTACCAGGGGGTGGGGCTGAAGTACCCCGAAGCCGACACGGCAAAGACGCCGCGGCCGCTAAGACGCACGTTGCCCTGCTCCAGGGACAGCTCATACCCCTTGCTCAATAAGAATCGGTTCGTATCGGGCATGACGTATTCATGCGACTCAAAAGGTTCCTGTAATACCAATGACTCCTGGCCGATATGGATGGGCTGCAAAGAATCAATGTGGCTGGTACTGGCCACGATCGTGCGGCTGCTGGTAACCAGGTGGACCGGGCCGCCGACGTTTTCACCAAAAGCGGCGCGATATTCCGGCCCGCCCGCTACGGACAACCATCCTTTGGCCACAAGGTACGGCGCCTGAACTGTCACGTCTCGCAGAATGATGTCATCCGTGGCTTGAATGGCCAGCTGGTAGACGCCGGCTTCAAGCAACCCTGTATGGAAGAGGTTTAGCACCTGCCGCGACCCCAGCTGGCCATCATCGGCGACGTTGCCGTCATCGGCCAGTTTTTGCTCGGCTAATACAGTGCCATCCCAGGACGACAACCGCACATGGACATCATCCGGACCGATGCGTTTATTCAGATCAAACACATCCGCCGAAAATGATACGGAATCCTGATTGGTGGCAAGATAAAACACATGCCCGCCTTGCAGCGGCACCGGGATTTTCTGCTCGGAAGGCTGCTGGCTGCGCGCAAAATCCGGAAGGTACGGAACTAGCCAGGGTGTCCCGTAATATGCCGTGCGCTCCTGGTCGGGCAGGACACTCCACACCGCTGAAAGGTTTTCATAGTCAGGCTGCGCGCGATTACGCTGCCATAAGGCAACGCCGTTTTGCGGCGGCAGCTTGCGCCAGTCATCGGAAACGTCGAGAGCGTTTAGCCCCGGATGATTAATTCCCTGGAGGTCGTATATCTCAGCGGCCTGCGTTTGGGCGCCAATTTCGATGGCCAGGTTGTCGGGATTTTCAAAGACAAGGGACGCTTGCATGCGCTGAAAAGGCCTTGGATAACGTACGGTCACGTAGACAGGCTCGGCGGACACAACCGTTCCCTGCTCGGTGCGCGCCGTGCGTTGCACTGGCACAACTTCTGACACGAAGGGCGATGGTTTGGAAAAGCCATGGCCGACGCGCAAACGGCCGGTAGGCGCGGTGTCCCGCCAGCCAAGGACGCAAAGCAAAAGCAGGGCCAGGCCTATTAAGCCGACGCGATACGCGCGCATGATGCGGTCATCAGTCCAGGTCATGGCTGTGGAGTAGGGATAATTTGGTATAAAGCCCAGTCTTGATATGCGCGCCTATACTCTAAGGAGAATTGGCGCGGAGCAAACACACGTTGTTCAATTTCACGCGCATGGCTGGCCGGCAAGGATGTCATCCAATACACGCCATCGGCCTGCCGAGCGACGCCGCCAAGCTGATCCATGAATGCGAAACCGGTCCCATCTTCACGAATCACGGAAAACGAGGGCCAAAGCCACTTGTCCTCCCGTTGCGTTATCAGCACGGACGCCGGCGACAAATCCTGCTGCAATTGGAGCCGAGACGCTTGGTATTTTACACCATTTGCATGCAGCGCCCAAAGGCTTTCCGGGCCAAGCGCAAAAACCATCAGCAACGAAGCGACGGCATACGCGGCAAACGCCCATTCCGTGCGAGATAGCCGTTGCAGCCCCATCGCCAATATCGGAATGGAAAGCACCGTTACAGGCAGCCAGTAGCGGTTGTACGCCACCCCGATGCTGACCCATGAGGGGTCGGGATGATCGCTGATGGACCAGGATCCGTAATACAGCACGGAATATCCTAAAACAAGCAAAAACACAATTGCATACTTTTTGTATGCGCCGTTTTTTTGAAACATTTTTACAAAGTAACCGATGCCCAAAAACAACAGTGGTAACATCCACCACCACAACTTCAACTGATATTGCACAAACCGCTCCAACGCGGCCCAAGGATGAAACCCGAACGGGAAAATAGCCCCCCACAGGCTTTGGACGATATGGCCTGCCGCACCATTCGTGACCTCGCTTACTTCGCCTGCGGCAGATAACGCATCATAGCCGGTCATATACCAAGCTCCGTAGGTCTGCGCCTGCCAGTACCCCACTAGCGCAAGCGGCAGAGCTGCGGCGGCACAGACAAGACCAGCCTCGCGCCAAGAAGGGCGCACCCAAACGGCAAGAAGCACCGCCAGAGGAACTACCCATATCGCCTCTACCGGACGAATGGCCAGGGCCAGCCCGCCAAACAAGCCGGTGCCGGCGGCGAGAGCCAGCCCCCTTCCCCCGCCAACGTTCCGCCCCAGCGTCCAAAGGCCGGCAGCGATAACCAATGCCGCCGTAAAGCCCATATTCGGTAAATATGCGCGGCTGGCAAAGTACATCCAGGCCGGATTGAACCACAACAGGAGCGCGGAAATCCAGCTGATGCGGCTTCCCATCATGGAGCGCAGGCAGACAAACAGCATGGCCGGGGCGATGGCCGCAAGCAGGGGCACCAACGCCACGGCTCCGAATGTGCCAAACCAGGAGGTGGCGTATCCGATAAGCACCGGCATTCCCAGAAAGCTGCCTGGCACATACTCATGCCCCAAAAGATTGACGCTGCGGGGCAACACGATGTCTGAATCTACTGCCTGCGGAATGCGCAACGTCCTGTTTTCTGCAAATCGTTGAGAAAAAACCGCTACAGCCTGCTCATCGGGCGAATGATATACTTCTCCGCTTGATGCATAAAAAAAAGCGTACATGCCAGCAAACACGATGACCAGCAATGTAAGGACCCGGCTGGCCCGCCGCGCATGCATACTATGAACTCCACCGTCTTGCCAGTACGGCGGCGAAAAAAGCCGCCGCTACTGTCATGGCAATATTTAACAGCACCATGGCGGCATCCACGTAATTTATTCCCCAGATGACATAGACCAACAGCACCCCCAAGGCGACCGGCTTGAAATAGATGACCGTATAATACGGGTGGATGATCCAGTCTGTTTTGCTGCCTTCGCTTTCCTTTATGGTCGCCAGCAGGTACATGATCGGAGCGATCATCAGCTGGTATGCGAATGCGCCAACGGAAAAAGCGCCAGTCTGCAACAGCGTGAAAATCGCGGCAACATACAAAATATGATCCACCAGCACATCCCAAAATTTCCCTCGATCATCGGCCATTTTCAAGTACCTGGCCAGGCCACCGTCCACAAAATCCAAGGCGCAGGCAATCAGCAGGATCAGGGTCATTTTTCTGGGGTACACGGGGAAAAACAATATGAAGGCCGGTGCGGCCAGGAACCGCAGGAACGTGATGCGGTTAGGGGTAAACCGACAAGTAGCGAGAAATGCAAACAGCCATTCCAAATGCTTTGCTCGCCATGTTTGGCCCCAGGTATTAGCTCGAGTGATGATGTTCATAAACATTAATACGGTACTGATTTCCATCCTGCCGCAAAAGCCAGGCGGTTGACAAGGAGGTGTCCCAAAGGCGTCAAAAGGATAATCCAGGCTGCGATAAACCAGGGAATATGGATGTACACAGAGGCAGCCAGCAAGCCGCCGGCGACAAAGTCCAGCTGGTCAAAGGGCGGCCAGGCCGCGCCGGATCCTTTCCCAATACGCCGCTTAAAAAAGCTTTTCACAGCATCTCCAATCATGGCTCCGGCTCCCATCAATACGCCAAGCTGCCAGATGGAAGCATCCGCGTAGTTGACCAGGTCCAGGGACGGGCCAGCGCCAATCAGACGCTGAACATACACGGTTGCTACGCCAAAGAGGATACCAGCCAGCAAGCCTCTCCAGGTCTTATGCGGCCCAAGAATCGGTTTCCCGCGCCAGAATCGCCCGCCGTCAATCGGCGCATCCAACAGGGGGATACGCGATACAATGACCGGCGCCATATTGGCGAAGTACATCGGAAGCGCAAAGTATAGTGCCTGCAATATGGTCATATGCCGGCGGCAAACAAGCTTAAAACGGCAAAAATAATGGCCACATAAAAGGCTTGCGCGGAGACATGAAACAACCCTGTAAACCCGGTCAGCATGCCTACCAACAGCAATGTTACTCCGACAACCTGCAGGAACATCTTGATCTTTCCCCAACGGTTGGCCTGCACTTCCTTGCCCTGCCGCAGCCGCCACAATGCCAGCAAAATGACCAGTGATTC
Source organism: uncultured Gammaproteobacteria bacterium (assembly GCA_964415935.1). GTDB lineage: Bacteria > Patescibacteriota > Patescibacteriia > VMEV01 > CAYQCH01 > CAYQCH01. The sequence continues at coordinate 10,282 of CAYQCH010000016.1, read as the reverse complement.
AAGCCCCAAAATCATCAGCGCCAGGCCCGGGCCAAGATGTTGCACCACCAGTACGACGACCAGCGAGCCTATCAATAGCTTGTCAGCGATGGGATCAAAGACTTTGCCCCAGGATGTAACCTGATTTCTCACGCGCGCCAGGCTGCCGTCGAGCATATCCGTAAAGGCCAAAAGCAAAAATGCGCCCAAGGCGAGCCGATACCAGGCCATAACCGCCAGCACCACTACGATGGGCGTGCAGAGCAAGCGCGCCATGGTCACATGATTTGGATGGACGCGTTTGGGCACGGCGGGCAATACCCATCGAGCCATCAATCGGTCGTGAAATTTTACCACCATAACAATTGACAGCAATGTGATATAATGTGTCTAACACACATCCATGTCACTATCATTGCTGCAGTATAACATACTCTCTCTGGCGCTTTTGCTGCCTGTGGTGCTGAATCTCTTCATCTGGGAAGCGCCCTTTCTGGCGCGCATATTCGGCGGCGTGTTTTTTTTATTCCAGTGTTTCCTGCTTGGCCAGCATATGGGGCCAAACCGGCCATTGTTCCGCCAAAGCGTCTTAGGCGGCCTGGCTGCGTTCATCATACTGCTCGTCAGCTCGGCCCTGGTATACGTGCTTTGGGACCTTTCAAAACCAGCGCAGGTCTTATCATGGTTTTTCTTCCTCCTGATAACGAATGCCTGGTTTATCCGTCACGGACAGGTCAGGCAAACTCGGCTGGAACTGCACGAAATGCATTGGAAGCATATCACCTTCGCACGCCCGACCTGGATACTCATGGCCATGTATGTGCTGCTGGTGTTATCAGCTTTTTTCGTATTGCTTACCGCTCAAACCGATGCGCCCCTGCGATCGCCATGGGAAGTCGTACCACCCTCATTTTGGGCTTTAACATTCGTGGCAACGCTGGTTCTGTGGATCCTGACCTGGCGTGGGCATAGTCGCGAAGCAAGCCTTCCGCTTGTCGGCACGCATCTATTCCTTTTCTTCTCCGTGGCTCTTGTCGTCTACAAATACGGCTACGGGTATGACTCCTTTATACATCAAACAGCCGAACACATAATTGATTCAACAGGTTTACTGCTCCCAAAAACCCCCTATTACCTCGGACAGTACAGTCTTGTCGTCAGCCTGCATCGTCTGGTTGGCATTCCCATCGTTTTACTGGACCAGCTGCTTGTACCGGCGTTAGCCGCCCTCTCCTTGCCCATCCTGGCCGCTGAACTGCTGAGCCCGACATCAGAACACGGCAAGCCTGGCCTTTCCTACGGCGCCTGGCTGGCGCTGGCCATCATCCTCATCCCCTTCAGCAGTTTTATTGTTACCACCCCCCAAGGGCTGGCCAACCTCTTTTTTCTCTGGATCGTCTTGGGAGCGTTTCCCTTGCTGGTGCAGAAAAATGTCCCATGGCATGTGCCGCACTTGTGCTTTGTGGCAACGGCAGCCTTATTAACGCATCCGCTCAGCGGCATCCCCTCGTTCATCCTGCTGGCGGGTGTATCACTTGAGCTGTTACGGCCGCGCTTACAAGGACGACCCATCCTCCGGCAAGCGCTGTTTGCAGGACTCACATTGATTGCCGTGTTTGCCATGCCCTTCCTGCTTTGGATCTGGAGCCTGACCAGTCAAACCCAGGTGGCTGTCCGCGGTTCGGACATTGCCAGCAGCGTCAACCGTCTGGGCCAGGACTTTATTGTACCCGTGGTAACGGGCTTTATGCCTGGCTTCCCTGGACAATTTTCCTACTTCTTTGTCGCCGGCTGGGTGGGCATTTTTTTGCTGATCACCCTCTTTGTGGCAGTCTGGCTGCTGGGCCGCATGAAGATATCCCTCCTTCGCGTCTACCTGACAGCCTCCGTGGCTTTTGCGGCTAACGCCGTCATGATTGCCGCGCTTTTTGTCTTTCCAGGCATTGCCGCCTATGAAAGCCACGCCTATGCCACGCGCCTGCTGGTCCTGTCACTTTGGTGCCTGACTCCTTTTCTCATGCTGGCATTGCTCTGGGTGTATCGGCTGCCGCTACTTCAACAACCGTTGACAGCCGTCCTGGTCCTGTTCGCTTTGACCTGGGCCAGCACGTCCATGCTTTATGCATCGTATCCGCGACAAAACCGATTTGAACGTTCGCGCCAATTCAGCACCTCTGCGGCTGATTTTCAGGCCGTGCAACATATAGACGCCCAAACAAAGTCTGATTACGTTGTTCTTGCCAATCAAAGCGTATCAGCCGCGGCCATTGCCAGCTTTGGGTTTCGGACGTACTTCCCGCCGGCCTCAGGCGGCGCGCCCGTGTTTTACTACCCCGTCCCCACCTCAAGCCCCCTCTACAACATCTACTTGCGCATGGTCAACGAGCGGCCGACCCGCGCTACGGCCGAGCTGGCGCATAACTTGACCGGAGCAAACACCATTTACTTCGTGTTAAACGATTACTGGGACAATGCCGCGCAAATAAAAGCCCGCGCTCGCATGGAGGCGGACGAAAGCGCCGATATCGCCGGAGGCGCTATCACCGTTTTTACGTACCGCTTCCCGGATCAAAGACCATCACAGTAACGAAAGCAGCTCCGTGATATAGCGCTCGCTGCCCAGCCCCTGAACGCTGTTTTTTGCATTCTGGCGCCAGCGGGGCCACTCAGTGCGCCGGTCGGCCGCGGCTTCAATGGCCTGCGCCAAAGCTTGGACATCATCCGGTTTGATGATAAAACCATTTTTTCCTTCGCTGACGGGCTCCGCCGCGCCGCCAATATTGCTGACGATGACGGGGACTCCGGCCGCCAGCGCCTCAAAAATCACGCTCGGCGAATTCTCATACGTCAACGTAGGCATGACCAGCACGTCTGCCTGCCCGTACCGTTGCAGCAGCTCCTCATTGGCCAGCCGCCCGTGGTATTGCACCAAGGAACGACCATGCGCCCATTTTTGGACGGAAGCTGCCAGCGGTCCGTCTCCGACAATGTCCAGGCGATACGCATCAGGCGCATGCGCTTGCAACCGATCAAACGCCTGCAGGAGGACCCTGATACCCTTATGTTCGGCCAGCTGGCCGACAAACAATATCCGAAACGGTCCGGGCTGTTCCTGCGGCTGCACGGAAAAAAAACGCTCATCTACGGGATTGCGCAGCACGATGTTCTTACTGGCCGGGAAATATCCGCGCTTCGTATAAAAATCCATCAGGAATTGCGAAGGTGAAACAACGACGGTGGGCGAACCAAATTGGCGCTTTACCACAGCCTGGTATACGCGCGCGGGCAGACCGTCCGTATGCCAGGAATGCTCCCGTCCATGCAGCATCAGCCCGCTGCGCACGGCCAGCTGGATGTCATGAAGGACGTGGATATGCGGCATGCCGACGCGGCGCAGCACGCCTGGAAGCGTGAACCCCATCCCCATCAAGTTATGCGTGATGACGGCGTCGGGTCGGGCCTGCGCCAGGACGCGGCGCAACACCAGAGCGCTATGGACGTTGAACAGATCAATGCCATGCCAGATCAGACGCAGCGGCGGCGGCCAGGCATGGTCATCCGCATAAAAAAAGAAGTTCGCAGGGTAGTATGAATACACCTCAGTGCCATGCTCGCTGGTCATGCGGACAGAACAGCGTGCGCCGGCCCGACGCGGCCGTGCCGTCAACAAGGACACCTCATGTCCCAGCGTCTGCGCCGCCGTAATGCTCCGCTTTACCACTTCTTCCGCGCCGCCGCGCTGAAAAGGTTCGTACAAATTTGAAACAAACAGCAACCGCATATTAAGGCTGATATAGCTCAAGAAGCCGTCTCGTAATGGCGGGCCATCGGTACAGGGTATCCGCCCTTTTCGCGGCATCCTGGCGCATCTGCGGCAGCCGGTCGCGCTGACGCCAAATTGTTTGAAACGTGTCCGCCAGGCCTTGCGGCGAGCGCGGCGCGGACAACCACCCGGTTTTCCCCGGTTCAGGCACGGTTCGCACGCCGGGCAAATCCGAGGCGATCACTGGCGTGCCGCAGGCCATGGCTTCGGCCAGGACAAGGCCGAAGGCCTCGCTGCGATCAACGGACGGCAGCGCCAGCACGTCCGCCTGCCGGTAAGATTCAATAAGCCGGTCCCGACTGACGCGACCGGTAAAGAGCACGTGCTTTTGTATGCCTAACCGCCCCGCTTCGGCCTCGTAGTCGGCGCGCATATCGCCGTCCCCCACGACCGTGAGAAACACAGGCACGCCTCCCTGCCTGGCCAGCCGCAAAGCTTCAAACAAATCAAGCAGGCCCTTAAAGTAGTGGGGCGCATCCAATGCGCCGACAAACAGGAGGTGCAGCACGCCGTCCTCCCGCAAGCCTGGGCGCTCGACCGGGGTATACTCCTCATCCACGCCGAACGGCAGCTCATGGACGGGCCAGCACGCCAGCCGATGCCGTAACGCCGAATGGCGGGCATAGTCCAGCGATGAAACCGTAACTGCATCAGCCTGGCTCAAAATCCAGGGCATGAACGTTGCGCGGTAAAGCGCGAATACAGCCGCGCGCCAGTCGGGGCCAATGGTATCCATGTGGTACGTGACCACCAGGCGCTGCCCTGGGTGCCGATGCTTATGCCAGGCGACCGTTTCCGCTCCTCCAAAAAACGGATAATGCAAGTGCAACACGTCGTACTCAGACAGGTGCTTGCGCAGTTTGGGCACAAACGCGGCATTTCCAAAATGCAAAAACGGCCTGATGCGATGTACCTTCGGCTCCGCCTCAGGGGCTTCCCCATACGCCCCATACCATGGCGTCAGGACGTCGCAATCGTGGCCTAGGCGGAGCAATTCCCGTTGCCATGCGGCGGCGACATTGCCCATGCCTCCCTGGTACGGCGGAAATGTAGAAACAATATGAGCAATGCGCATATTACCAACGGACAATTATTCGCAATACCTGCCAATACGCCTGCAATACAGGGTTGGCTACCCTCTCTATTACAACGTTGCGCATATCCTGAAACAAAATTTTTCCCGTGCACATGGCAATAATGGCGCTGTCTTTGGCAATCCGCTGTTTTTGCCGGAGCCGGCGCTTCTTGGCGATAGTACGCCAGGAATTGCGGCGCAAAAAATAGCGCCAGACGCGGATTTTTTCGCGCCACCACCCGCCCGCAACTGCCAAAGCAAAGGTGGCCATTTCATTTGCGAATAAGGCCGGCGCCAGCAGAGCCAGCGTGGCCCAATGGTAGTTCTGAAACATGACGATCAGCCGGTTGCGGTCCATAAAATAGACCTTGCTGATGCTGCGGCTGAATTCGTATTGGTGGTAGGCTTTACTTTGCGGCGCCATGATATTGCGATACCCCATCAGCCACATCCTCCAGCCCAGATCCTGGTCTTCATTGTACATCCACATTTCTTCGTCAAATCCACCCACGTCCCGCAGCGCCTTGCTGCTGACCAGGAGGCAGGCACCGCTTGCGTACGGAACGTCACGCGCCTCTCCCCGCTCATGCCGCGCAGCTGGATCACGGTATCCGCGCGCATACCCATACCCCAGGATGTGGATGGCATTGCCGATGGAATTCACCATGTCCTGTTGCGGCCAGAGCAGCAGCAGGGGCTGGACCACGCCGATGCGCCCGTCGCTGTGCGCGGCACGGACCGAAGCGAGCAGCCACTGCCTGTCTACTATCACATCCTGCGTCACGACGCCCACAAAATCCGCCTGGCAGGCCAGCGCCTTCTCAAATCCCACATTATTGCCGCCTGCGTACCCAAGATTCTCCTGACTGGCATGCACTTCGACATGAGGAAACTCGCGGCGGACGCGCAACCGCGTGTCATCGGATGAAGCGTTGTCGACAACCAGTACCTGATGGTCGATTTCCAAATCATCGCTTTGTAGGTCCAGGGCGAGCAAGGCTTGCAAGCACCGCGGAAAAAATCCAGCTCGGTACGGGTTATAGGCCACCACCACGGTCATGACTTTCACGCGCCGCGGCATACTATTTGGGCTGCGATTCCTTCTTCTTTGCTTCTTCCAAAATAGCCAAAGAACGCACCAGCTGCGTCAATTCCCGCTGCAAACGGTGTACATGCGAAAACACCCCGAACAGCAGGTAAAAAATCAATGCGATGGAACCGGCAAAAATAACGTCTGCGCCGCGGCTTACGCCAAGGGCGCGGGCAATGATATCGGTGCCGCGCGGCCACCAGACCGCAGTGGCGACCAGCGCCCAAAAGACAATCCACACGATCATCTCAGCCTTGGGCAGAAGCTCATGACGATAGCGGTCTACGATGCGATTGACCGAAAACAGGATGAAACATGTCGCCAGCACCTGGAAAAACAGCATAGTTAGAGAATGGACCCTTTAATGAGGTCAATGACAATGCGGATAGCGTTCCAGGAACTTTGCCCGTGCGCCATGGAATACTCGGTGTAGCGGATAGTCACGGGAATTTCCCGGTATCGCAATTCATGGCGGGACAGCAGCTGCAGGAATTCCGACGCATGCGCCATGCGGTCCTGCCGCAGCTTGATTTTCTGCGCAGCGGCGCGGCTCAGGGCCCGGAATCCGCTATGCGGGTCCGTAATGGACAGGCCACTCATAATGCGCGTAAAAATACCGCCTGCCTTCAACAAAAACCTGCGGCCGACCGGCACGTTGGAAGTATTATCTAAAAACCGGGAGCCAAGCACGACGTCAGCGTCTCCCGCAATGATGGGCGCGACCAGCTGCGGAATCTGATGCGTCGGATGCTGCCCGTCGGAATCGACGTGTACGATGACGTCCGCATCCAGATGAAGTGCCAGGTCCATGCCGGTCTGTAATGCGGCGCCCTGTCCGCGGTTTACCAGATGGCTGACGACCAACGCGCCGGCCGCACGCGCCTTGCCGGCGGTGGCGTCTTTGGAACCATCGTCAACGACAATCACCGAATCGACCAACGGCCGCACGGCCGCCACCACTTCGGCGACCATCTCTTCGGTGTTGTACGCCGGGATGACGGCCATCAGTTTCATAGAGAGGCATCAGGCCAGGCCGATGCGTGAACGCTCAGCCTTGGCGTAATCAATGGTCATTTGCAATCCGCGCTCCAACGTAACAACGGGGATCCAGCCCAGCTCGTCCTTGGCTGCCGTGATGACCGGCAGTCCCAGCGGAGTCATGAACAACAGGGGTGCCTCAAACCGGATCTGCGAATGGGAATTCGTCAGCTTCACGATCTTGTCGGCCACCGTCAAAATCGGCACATCCTGGTCGCTGCCCAGGTTGACGGTCATGTCATCCTGATTGCTGCCCATGAGGCGGATAAGGCCGTCCACCACGTCAGACACATAACAGAGCGAGGTACGGAATGTTTCATCACCATACACAACCAAATCCTGATTTTGCAAGGCCTGAATAATGAAGTCCGGAATCATGTGGCCATTGTTGAGAACCATGCGCGGGCCGTAAGTGCGGAAGATGCGCGCGACACGCGTGCGTATGCCGTACGCCTCGCGATAGGTGTGAACCATGGCTTCCGCAAACTTTTTACCCAGGTCGTAACAGGCGCGCGGGCTGTACTGGTCCAGGCCGCCGACATAGCTTTCGTAAAAGTACGGATCTTCAGGCCGGCGCATGCCATAAATGACGGAACTGGAAGCAAACAAAAATTTGGCGCCGTACTGCCTGGCTATTTCCAGGGTATGCTTCATGGCCAGGCTGTTGGCGTCGAGGGTGGCGATGCGCTGCTCCATGAAGTTTTTGGGCGAAGTCGGGCATGCCAGATGGTAAATTTCCTGCACGCCCTGGAACTCCACGCGAAACTGCGCAAGTTCGGGATACGCCGTCAGGTCAAGCGGCGTGGACATGTCGTGGTTGACCAGGATGAAGTTGGGGTTCTGCAGCAAATGCTCGATGTTGGAGCGCTGGCTGGTCAGGAAATTGTCGACGCAAATAACCTTGGCTGTTTTGACCAGTTCGTCGCATAAATGCGAGCCGATAAACCCGGCGCCGCCGGTCACCAGGATGTTCTTTTTCTCAAAAATCGCTTGTTTGGCCATACGATGCGTTAACGCTATGTGAATAGTATACCAAAAACCGGCCCGTTCCGGGCCGGTCGCTTTTAGAGCGGGACAATG
>CAYQCH010000016.1:0-2097 GCA_964415935.1 uncultured Gammaproteobacteria bacterium | reverse complement strand
TAGTATACCAAAAACCGGCCCGTTCCGGGCCGGTCGCTTTTAGAGCGGGACAATGCCTATGGCTCCCTTGAACGCAGGGTCAAATACGCCGTGTTCAGCCAGGAAATGCCCGCTGACGCTGTACACGCGGACGATGCTTTGATGTCCCGCATGGTACGAGACGACAAACTCCTGGACCTGGTCATTATCTATGTCCACGAAATCAACAATGGCGCCGCTGGATTCCCCGACTTCCCCGGCGAAAAATTCATGCTCCATGTTGCCGTCCGCGGAAAACACTTTCACATGAGGCCCTCCTCCCTGCCCGGGCCCGACCACGATTTCCTGTTTCAAATCTTTGTTCATGTCGATGACGCTCAATGTGGCGCCAAGGCGGAATGACGGCCCGTAGGCCTGCCACTCATTCAGCAGCAATCCCGTGTAGTCGAACACTTTCACATGCCCGGATGTCTGGCTGACAGGTACCGTAACGATTTCCAGAATATCATCCCCATTCACGTCGATAAGGCCAACGTCCAGCCCCCCGGTGACATCGCCTCCATACGCGGGGAACTGAAACTTCAGCGAACCGGTTTGGGTGAACACGCTGACAAACGGCTTGCTTTGCGGGCCAGCCACGACGATCATTTCGGGTTGCGCGTCAAAATCAACATTGCCGACGGCCACATGGCCGACCGTCTGTTCGTTGTCGAGGGGGACCTGAAACACCTGAGACAGTTCATTGGTCAGCACGTTATACCTCCACAAAAACTTGGAGTTCGGGCGCCAGGCGGAAACAAGCAACCGATTTTTGCTCTCGCGCTCCACGCGCATGCCCGCCTGCAACGCATCCTGCGTGAAAACAACAGGCGTCAGGAGCACAGGCCCTGGAAACTGATAGCGATACGCGGAACCGTTGTTTGAACCGCGCGGGTATGCGAGGAATTCCCCCGGCGCCGTGGATGGCGGCGGGCCGCTGATGGGCTCGCTCGGGTCGATAAATTCGGCCTCCTCCAGGACTTGCAGGCTTCCGCCGGCGTTCAACACGTATTCAAATCCCGATGCAACGACGTGGTCGTTGGGGTTCAGCCGGGTGGAGCCCTGTTTCAGCACGTACAATGCCTGCTCCGGCGTCAGTGAGGGACGCAAGGCCTTCATGAGCGCCACGACCCCGGTTACCTGGGGCGCGGCAAAAGACGTGCCAGAAAATAGCGCCGCATACTTGTCTTTATTGGTGAATGCCGGCGCAACATGCCGGGTCGTAAACACCTTCACGCCTGGCGCAACCACATCCACGCAATCCGAACCGAAATTGGAAAAGCTGGGCCGGTCCAGCTGGTTGTTGATGGCTCCCACCCCGATAACCGTAGAGGGACCCGCTTCGTCATAACAGACAGGGTAGTCGCGGTCTTCATTAAGATTCAACCCGCTGTTGCCCGCCGCCGCCACCACGATGATGTTCTGGTCATGCGCCTTCTGTAAGGCATCGATGGCCAAAGGGTCGGCATCCGTACCGACCAGGCTCAGGTTGATGATGTCTACCCCCATCTTCACGGCGTACTGCAAGGCCACGCTGACCAAATCAGAATCGCCGATGCCGTACTCATTTAGCACGCGCAGCGGCATGATTTGCACGCCCCAGGTTACACCTGCAATACCGCGGTCATTGTCCCCCGCCGCGCCGATAATACCTGCCACGCCCGTGCCATGCTGGATGCCGATGGCATTTTCCGGCGTCCCTTTAGTCCATTTCGGGTCGACGTCGTTCGTGTCCGTCAAAAAATCCCACCCGTGGATATCATCGACGTAGCCGTTGTTATCGTCGTCTATGCCGTTGATTTCTTCATGCGGGTTTGTCCAGATGTTGTCGCGCAAGTCTTCGTGGTTGATGTCGACGCCGCTGTCTATGACCGCCACCACGACATTGGGCGAAGAAGAGACATGATCCCAGGCGCGGTAGGCCTCAATGACTTCCAGGTGTGTTTGCGCCGCCAGCAACGGATCGGCCGCGCTCGCCGCGGCGGAATAGAGAAAGTTGGGTTGCACCGCGTACACATCGGCACGGTCGCGCAACTCGCGCCAGGCCAGAGCCGCAGCCTCATTGCTGCCAAACGTCAG
>CAYQCH010000015.1:23970-26043 GCA_964415935.1 uncultured Gammaproteobacteria bacterium | reverse complement strand
CCGTTTTCGCCGACAATCCACCCTTCATTGTTGTCAATGATATACACCTGGTTAAGATCATCGCTAATAGGAGAGGTAATGGCTGTCCAGGACGCGCCATCCCATTGCAGGAGGGTGCCGGATGCGCCAACCGCAAAACCAGTGCTGTCATCGAGCATGGAAACCGAATTGAGCTGGTTGCCAGCCGGCGACGTTTGGCTGGACCAGGACGTGCCATTCCAATGAATGATGGTGCCGCTGCTTCCCACGGCATATGCAGACGAAGCGGAAACAATATCTATCGAACGCAATTCGTTTCCAGTGGGCGAACTGATACTGGACCAGGACGTCCCATTCCAACGTAATATCAACCCGCTCGATCCGACGATAAAGCCGTCGGTCGTTGTTCTCATGTCCACGCCGTACAAATTTTGACCGGTCGGCGAAGAAACCAGGTCCCATACCGTGCCATTCCAATGGGCGATATCTCCCGAAGCCGCGGCGATAACGCCAAACGATGCGTTGACCATGGAAATACCGTTCAAACGATGGCTTGTCGGCGAGTCCTCCTCAATCCAGGTAGTCCCGTTGTAGCGCACAATGGTGCCGGAGTTTCCGATGGCTTGCACATGGGACGAAGAAACTTCGGAGACGCCGTACAAGGCCTGCGGCGTCGGCGATGAGGCCTCAATCCAAAGTGATCCGCTCCAGAAGAAAATGCGACCGTTGTCGCCCACAGCCCAATTTTCCGACACGGCCGAAATGTCGTAGCTGCTGAACGGCGGATTGATCTGCGTCCAGGCAGACTGCGTCGTAAGGCTGACCTGGCCCACCGTGCCAGATCCGCTTACCACGGTATTGCTGTGCGTGCCGGCGTTGAAGTCGGCATCGGTGGTATCGATAAACAGCTGCCCGCCGCCGACCGTCCATTCCGCGTCTCCTCCCCCGCCCGCCCCCTGCACAATCTGCACGGCGGCCGATTCGCCCGTGCCGGAGACGGCCGTGTTTGCATGCGAACCGGCGCCAAAGTCCGTGTCCGTGGACTGCCGCCAGTCATACACGTTCCAGTCCACAAGGTACGCGCGCACGTCCACGGCTCGGGGCAAGAACGCACCCGGTGTCCAGGAAACGGTTGACGTCACAAGTTTTGTGCGCGGATCCACGGTACCGCCGAGAGTTACAATATCTCCATTGGAATCACGGTAGACGTCGGCCACCGTGATGACACGCGTATACACGCCGTCGATAAGCTCCGAAGTGCCGTTAAACGCCCAGACATTGCCCGTGGTCTGCAAGCCGTGGCTGCCGTTGACCAGATTTTTCCATCCGGTATCGCGGATGCTGCGGGCCGCGTCCAGCCCTTCCTGCGCCAGGAAGGCGGCTTGCGTGGTGTCTGCCGCCGTTTCCGTGGAAACGAGACTGTCCAGCACCAAAGCCGCAATGGCCGTGCCGAACAATGCGAACACGGCCACGGCAACCATCAGTTCCACTAGTGTTTGTCCTCGCCTCATATTATTGGATATGCCCCGCACGGTTGATGGTAATGGTTATCGTTTCCGCCGTATTGGTGTCTTGCAAGGTTACGCTGCCGTAGTCGCTGGTATCGCCGCGAATTTTGTTGAACCGTACATCTGATCCGCCGCCGTTGAGGCTGATGACGGACATGGTGACGGTTGATGGAAACACGGTTTCGATGTTCTCCGGATCCGCGGCATTGTAGGTGGTGCCGCGAAAAAACACATGACGGTCGGACTGCATGTGCACGCCCCAGGCGCTGTTGGTATGGCCTGCCATGGCCTGCGACTGCGCGCGCCGCAAGTCATCGATGACCCGCCAGGCTGAATTCTGCAAATCATTACGTGAAATGGAGGAGCCGAAAAACGGCACGGACACAATGGTCACAATAGCCAAAATGCCCAGGACGATGAGCAACTCCAGCATGGTAAAGGCGCGCGCTGCCGTCATAGCTTAGCGGAATTGGAAACTGCCGGTAATCTGGTAAATCGGCGAGATAATGGACACCGCAATCAGCGCCACCGCGATGCCGATGGTCAGCAGCAGCAACGGCTCCAAAATATTTGTCAGGTTTTTGGC
>CAYQCH010000015.1:0-23870 GCA_964415935.1 uncultured Gammaproteobacteria bacterium | reverse complement strand
CGATGCCGATGGTCAGCAGCAGCAACGGCTCCAAAATATTTGTCAGGTTTTTGGCAGTATAGTCGATTTCGCGCTCATAAAAATCGGCCAAAAAGATGAGCACCTCCTCCAGGTTGCCGCTTTCCTCGCCCACCGCGACCATGCGGTAGACCATAGGCGTAAACAAATGCGGATGCAGGCGCAGCAGCGCGCCCAGGGATTCACCGGTCTTCTGCACGGCCGCTACGTCGCGCAACACTTTGGCGTACAACACGTTGCGCATGGTTTCGGAACAAATTTCGATGGCGTTGTTGATGGGAACGCCGGCCACGAGCAGCGTGCCCAGCGTGCGGCAAAACAGAGCCAGGTTGAAGTAGCGCGTAAACAGCTTGCTGACCGGCAGGCGCAGCAGCAGCCGATGCGTCAGCGGTCGGGCAGACTTGGAGCGCAGCAAGAACGGCAGGATCAGCACGAAAAACGCGACACAGATGAGAACAAGCAGGGTGTTGTTGGTCAGGAAAGCGGAAATGGCAATAACGCCGCGCGTCGTGGCCGGCAATTCCGTTTTGAAACTGGCAAACAGCTGGGTGATTTTTGGCAACACAAACAGCGAAAGCAGGAGCATGACCGTAAACGTGGCCGTAATGACCACGGCCGGATAAAACAGGGCGTTGCGGATTTTCACGCGGATTTCATAGGCCTGGTTCTGCTGGTCGGCCAAATAGCGCAAACTCTGCTCCAGGCTGCCGCTGCGCTCGGCGGCGGAAATGATGCTGACATACAAGCGGTCAAAAACACGCGGAAATTCGGCCATGCTTTCAGCCAGAGTCTTGCCGGCCTGGATGCGCTCGTTGATTTTATTGAGGATGCGCCCCAGGCGCGGGCTGGGAGACTGTTCGGACAAAATGGAAAGCGACTCGTCCAGGGTCAGGCCAGACTTGACCATGACGGCAAGGTTGCGCGTAAGCACGATCTTGTCCTTATGCGACACGCCGCTGACGCTGGACCGCAAGAGCTCCATGAAGGCCCCCCAGCGATCAGCGGAAATTTTTTCGACGACGAACCCGCGCGATTGCAGGCGCTTTTCCACCACAGCCTTATTGGGCGCAATGATGACATCCTTGACCAGCAACCCTTTGGCCGTAAACGCGGTGTATTTAAATCGCATAGTGTGTTTGTGTTTGCAGTTTCATGATACCAAAGCGCCTAGGCGTCGGCCATGACGCGCAGCACTTCCTCGACGGTCGTAATGCCCTGCACCACTTTGTCGAGACCGTCTTCAAGCATGGTGGTCATGCCGCGCTGCTTGGCCGCGCGTTCAATGACGTCGGCGCTCTTTTCTTCAATAACCAGGCGCCGCAGCTCCTCGTCCATGATCATCAGTTCGAAAATACCGATACGGCCGGCATATCCGCTTTGATGGCAGACATTGCAGCCATGGCCTTTATATGTGCGCAGCTTGTTGAGATTGGGCTTTTTCATGATGTCACGCACGGGAATGAGTTTGGAAATGGAGTCGATTTCCCGCTTGCCAAGCTCGATGCTGTAAATGCAGCGGCGGCAGATGCGGCGCACCAGGCGCTGCGCGATGATGATATTGACGGATGATGCCACCAAAAACGGCTGGACCTTCATTTCAATCAGACGAGGCAAAACCGTGGCCGCGTCATTGGAGTGGATAGTAGACAACACCAGATGGCCGGTCATGGCGGCGTTGATGGCAATATCGGCAGTTTCTTCGTCGCGGATTTCACCGACCATGATGATGTCGGGGTCCTGGCGCAAAATGGAACGCAAACCCTTGGCAAACGTCAGATTGGTTTTTGGGTTGACCTGGATCTGGTTGATGCCTTCGATGTCGTATTCGACCGGGTCTTCAATGGTGGAAATGTTGACCGTGCGGTCGTTGACCAGCTGGATGATGGAATACAGCGTTGTCGTTTTGCCCGAACCTGTGGGACCGGCGGACAAAATCATGCCATGCGGACGGTTCAGCGCCACGCGCAGCTTTTCCAGGTCGCTGGAAGCCAGCCCGAGGTCTTCCAGCGTGAGGCGATGCGACTGGTCGGAAAGCAAACGAAGTACAACCTTTTCACCTTCACGGATGGGAAGGATGGAAACACGGACGTCGACGCGCTGGTTGTTGCCTTCATAGGTGAAACGTCCGTCCTGGGAAGAAAAATGTTCGTCAATGCGCAACTTGGACAAAATCTTGATGCGCGTCACCACGGCATTATGGATGTTTTTGGGCAATTCCAGAACGTCCTGCAGCAAGCCGTCAATGCGGAAACGGACTTTGACCACTTTCAACAGCGGCTCAATGTGAATATCCGACGCGTTGTTGCGCGCGCCGTACTCGAGAATGGCATCGGTCATGCGGATGACCGGCATTTCCGAGGCTTCGAGATCCTCCCCCGAAACCCCTTTGATGGCCGACACATGCTCGGCGATGATTTTGTCCAGCTCGCCCTTCACGTCTTCGTGATGCGCGCGCAACGCGTCGAGGATATGCTTGCGCGCGGCCACATGAATCTTGACCGGTTTTTCAAACCGCTTATGCAGCGCGCGCACCATGTCCAGATTGGACGGGTCGGCCATGGCAATGTGCACGCCGTGCTTGTCTTCCAAAAAAGCCACCACGCCCTGGCTGCGCGACACCACCTCCGGTATGGATTTGAGCATGGCGTCATCGATGGTCTGCCCGGCCAGGTTGATGTAGGGCAACTTCCAATAGTCGGCCAGCAGCTGGGCCAGGTTGACTTCGCTGATGACGTTGGACTTAATCAGCGCATCCTGGAAGGAAATCCTTTGCTGTTCCGCCAATTTTGAGGCCTCGTCCAGCCGTTCTGGCGCAGCCAGCTGGTACGTCTCAATGAGGCGCCGCAGTTCAGTTTGTTCAATCGACTTCAAAGCCATACCTTTTTGTTTTTCCACCGCGCCAAAAGCGCGTCATCCATGCGCGCGATAATGCCCATACTATACCATAATCCAAAGGGATTGTGTTATGATGAAAACCGCATAACGCCGTCAACATGTTTCTCGAAAAAATCGAAATCCAGGGGTTTAAGTCATTTGCGCAACGCACCGTGCTGCTCTTTCCCAAACCAAGGGACAGCAAGCGCAGCATCACGGTCATCGTCGGGCCGAACGGCTCTGGCAAATCCAACATTGCCGACGCCATCCGCTGGGTGCTGGGCGAGCAAAGCCTGAAAAACATCCGCGGAAAAAAATCGGAAGACGTTATTTTTTCCGGTTCAGAGAAAAAAAGCCGCCTCGGGTTTGCGGAAGTTTCGTTGTATCTGAACAATGCCGACCATGCCGTGCCGCTGGACTTTGACGAAGTCGTCATCACGCGCCGCGTCTATCGCGACGGCGAAAGCGAGTACTTGTTAAACAAAAATCCGGTTCGATTGTTTGACATTGCCCTGCTCCTGGCCAAAGCGCATGTCGGCCAGCGCAGTTTTTCTATCATCGGCCAAGGCATGATCGACTCCGTGCTGCTAGCCACGCCGCTGGAGCGCAAAGCATTTTTTGACGAAGCCGTGGGCATCAAGGAGCATCAGATGAAACGGCACCAGGCGCTCAACAAGCTGGAGCGCAGCGAAGACCACATCAACCAGGCGCACCTGCTGCTGCAGGAACTGGCGCCGCAGCTGCGCTCGCTGACCCGCCAGGTCAAACGCCTGGAGCAGCGCGAACAGGTTCAGGCCTCTTTGCGCGAATACCAGCAGGAGTATTACCACCGCCTATGGTCCGGCCTGCAAAAGACGCGCCAGGACCAGCAAACCGCGGCGGCCGGCCTCAGCGGGCAGATGAAGGAAATCCAGGACGCCCTGGACGGTTTGCGCGCCGAAATCCAGGCCATTGAACGCGCCGAAAGCCGCAGCGCCCTTTTTAACGATTTGCAACGCCAGCTGCAGGCGGCGCAACAGGAAAAAAACCGCCTCTTGCGCGAACAGGCCGTGCTGAAAGGCCGGCTGGAAGTCGATTTGCAAAAACAAGGCAAGCTGAACCTGGCCTGGCTGTACCGCCAGGAAGAAGAAATCAACAACCGCCTCATGGAAACGCAAAAAGAGATGGACGCGCTTTCCCATGAGCATGCGGCCTTGCAGACGCAGCGCAGCCAGAAGCATGAACGCCTCGCGGGCGTGAAAACGCGCCTGATGGAAAAAACAAAGGCATTGGATGAACTCAAAGAACAGCTTAAACACGAAGCCATTAAAGGCCCGCTTGCTTCCCTCTCCCGCCGCCTCAAAGAGCTGGCGGCGGTTTTTGCGAAATTCCAGGCCGCGCTGAGCAAGGCCACCCTGGAAAGCATCGGCCAGCTGGTGGCGCAGTCCGATGGCATCAAGGAAGAACTGGTGAAATTGCAGGATGTCATCCGCGACCAGATGGACCAGGCGGCCAAGCAGGAAAGCATCAATGTCTCCGAATCCCAGGAAATCTGGCAGTTACAGGAAGTATTACAGACGCTGGCCGCCGAGGAGCAGCAGCTGGCACCGGAAATCAGCCGCCTGGAAGTGCAGACTCGCGTGCTGGAAGAAAAAAAACGGCTCAAAGAACGGGATGCGCAGAATTTGCAACAGGAACTCAAGCGCATTGCCGGCGACTTGTCCGCGCAGCGGGCCGCTGAAACCGGAACGGTCGACCAGGCCGCTGTCCAGGAACAACAGGAAACCATGCAGGCGGACATTGCCCGTTTTGACAAAACCATTGCCGACCTGGAAACCAAAGTAGCGCGCTTTAACGAAGAAGAAGAGGCCAAGCAGAGTAAGGTGTTTGCCCTGGAGCGGTCGTTTCAGGAACAGCAGCAGTCGCAAAGCCGGTTGCAGCAGCAACAGCATGCCATTCAGGTGGAGCTGGCCCGCACGGAAACCAAGCTGGAAGACCTCGAACAGGAAATCCGCCGCGAACTGGGGGAAGTAACCGTGGTACACAAGCGCCCCGACCAGGCCGGCGAAGAACTGGTTTCCATGCCTCTGGAGCATGTGTTTTCGCAGATTGAAAAATTGAAATACCAGCTGGAGCTGATTGGCGGCATCGACCCGGAAACCGTGCAGGAGTACAAAACCGTCAAAGAGCGCCATGACCACCTCGCCGAGCAGGTAAAGGACCTGGAAGCGACCATGGAAAAATTGGAACGTGTCATTCAGGAACTGGACAAGACCATTGCCGAGCAGTTCGACAAGTCTTTTAACCGCATCAACAAGGAATTTGAACGGTATTTCCAGATCCTGTTCGGCGGCGGCCGCGCCAAGCTCATCAAGGTCATGGAACCCACTGAGGAAGATGCGCCAGCGCAGGCGCAGCCGGATGCGGCGGCAACAGCGGACGGGGGCCAGGACAAAACCGCAGCATCCGCTATAATGGAAGCAACCGATGAAACGCAGGCCAAGGCCGCATCCCGCGCGCAGAAGTACCGCCGCACCGATTACCGCGGCATCGACATCTACGCCTGCCCGCCCGGAAAGAAACTGTCTGCCATCAGCATGCTGTCCGGCGGAGAACGGTCGCTGACATCGCTGGCGCTGGTCGCGGCCATCATTCACAACACCCCCACCCCGTTTGTGCTCATGGATGAAGTTGACGCGGCTTTGGATGAAGCCAACTCACAGCGCATGGCCCGCATTTTGGAAGACCTGCGCGGCCGCACACAGTTCATCATCATTACGCATAACCGCACCGTCATGAGCATTGCCGACATGATTTACGGCATCACCATGGGCGGCGACGGCGTTTCCAAACTGTTGTCCGTCAAACTGGAAGAAGCCCAGGAGATGGGCACCCGCCTTTAAACAGGCCTATGCCACACGAACACAAACAAAAACCCTTCCAGCTTCGCTTTGGCATCCGTGCCCGGTTTTTATCCGCGGTCATCATTGCCTTGCTGCTTCCCACGATTTTCCTCTACCGCATCACGACGGAAGAAATTTTTACCGGCATCGTCGCCATTGAAGAATCCAACGTTCAGCAATCTCTGGCGCAAACGCTGACGGCTCTGGAGCGCGAACAGCATCAAATTCTGGCAAACGTGGAGGACTACGCCCATTGGGATGACATGTATTCCCCCGAAACGGGCCGCGATCCGGAATGGCTGCGGGTTAATATTACCAACTGGATTCCAAACCAATTTGATATTGACGTCATCTGGCTGGCCGACCGAGACGGCAACATCTATTACCAGTACAACACACCCAAAGAATTCCAACGCGACGTGCAGGACTTCCCTCTCTTCAAGAAGGCCCTGCAGGGCGAAACCGAGACGCATGGCCTTGTCAAAACATCCAACGGCGTGATGCTGGCGGCCACGAGCCCGGTCACAACAACGGACTTTTCGCCTCCCTTTGACCCGGTTGTCGATGCAAGTGGCGTTCTGTTTTACGGACGATTCATTGAATCCGACGTGGCCGAGCGTATCAGCGGGCTAACCGGCCGGCATACCGAATTTTATGACGCCCGCACGCTGGTGGGATCCAGCTACGCCAGCCAGTTACAACGCATCGGCCTGCCGATAGACGACCTTAATCGGCAGTACGTCGCATCTGTGTTGAGCCGGCTGAAAAGCGCCGCGCATCATGAACAAGACCTGCATGCCATCTTCGCGCCGCTCTATGACATCAATGGCGACGCCGTGCTGGTGTTGTCCGTCAGGCATGAGATGCCGGTGGAAAGCCTTGTCCGTGAAAACCTGCAGCGGACGATTTTCTGGGGCGTCTCGGCATCTGCCGCCATCAGCCTGTTTATCGTGTTCATATTCGCCACGCGGCTGACCAGCTTCATCCGCAAACTCAATGCATCCGTGCAGGCTTATACGCGAGGCGATGTGCATCATCCCGTGGCCGTCACTC
Source organism: uncultured Gammaproteobacteria bacterium (assembly GCA_964415935.1). GTDB lineage: Bacteria > Patescibacteriota > Patescibacteriia > VMEV01 > CAYQCH01 > CAYQCH01. The sequence continues at coordinate 17,043 of CAYQCH010000015.1, read as the reverse complement.
GGACAGATGAACTGGGCGACCTGCAAAACAGCTTTTCCGACCTGCTGACCAAGCTCAACCAGGCTAAAGTGCGCATTCAGGAACAGGAAATCGCCATGCTCGATATCATTGGCGCCAAAAATCAGCCATCTGTTGTCATGACGCGAAAACCAAGGCCCAGGCCAAAATCGAAGCCAAAGCCGCAGGCTTGACAATAAGGCCACAATTGCCTAAGCTGTGTCCATGCTCAATACGAAGCATCATCGCCCGTCACCGATGGTGTTTCTTTTTTAACAGATATCTCACGAACATGTTGAAACTTAAGTTATCTCGCGTCGGCAAACGCAAGCAGCCGATCTTCCGCGTATTGGTGGTCGAGCAGCAAAAAGACCCCTGGGGTACCTACATTGAAAACGTCGGACAGTACAACCCCCGCTCGACGCCCAAAAAAATCGAGCTGAACGCCGAGCGCATCAAGTACTGGATCTCCGTCGGCGCCAAGCCAACCGACACGGTGCATAACCTCCTGGTCACGGCCGGCATCATCAACGAGAAAAAGCGCAATGTCTCCAGCCTGGGCAAGATTGCCCGCGAAGAGCGCGCAAAAGCCGCCGAAGACGCCAAGAAGGCAAAACTGGAAGCCGCCGCCGCCAAGAAAGCGGAAGCAGAAGCCGCGGCAGCTCCCGCCGCCGAAGCGCCAGCAGCTGAGGCTCCGGCAACCGAAGCTCCGGCCCCTGAACAGAAGGCCTAGACCCAAAAAAGACCCCGTCGGGGTCTTTTTTACTGGAAACGAAAATCCCTGGGCCCTTCCGTGCAGGAAGAACCCAGGGATTTCTACGCCCTAGTTGAGGGCGGAACCGAGCGACCAACGGATGAGATGCTGGCGCACGGATTGCATGACCATGCAGTTTGCGAGGTCCTGGCAATCGCCGGCCACATGCCGGGCAGTGCGCAGGCATTCGTAGCAGTGTTCGTGCGCGAGGGCGGCGTCGTTGACCGTCTTCAGACCGCAGATCAGAACAGTAAAGATTTGTTGGGCGACGGAAGAGTGGTCACCCCCGCCTCGCTCAAAGAGAGCCAGAAGCTTCTTCTCGCTGTTGACCATCATGCGGCGCGGATCAGGGTGGTCAAAGAATGCGGTAACCAATCCGATGCACCACACGATGTTGCCCATGTCATGCAGGAAGTAGGCGGGCAACCTGAGACGATGTGATTCGCACTCCTGGATGACGTTTGCCGCCGCGTACACGGCATGCGTAAAGGCCAGATGCCCCCAAGGCCGCAGACCGTAAACCCACTTGCGCAGGTCAGGCGATGCAGACAGCTTCGTTCTGCAGGCAACGCCGGCATCCGTGTCGCCCGCATACGCCGCCAGCCGCAAGTCGCGCGGCTTCAAGCGGCCAGCCTCCATGGCCTGCCGTAAACTCACTACTCGAGGAGAAGGCGGATCCGCCTGTCCTCCGTGCTTGATCTTGCTCGTTCGGCGTCCCGTTGGAATCGTTCCCACTCGCCATCCCCTTTCTCGACCAAGGCCCATGTTTGTTTATGGTAACAGACATTCCTAACAGATGCGCTAATATTAGTCAACCGTTACCCGGCAAACCCCATTTGCGGCTATATCCGTTCAACAAAAACGCTGCCCTGACTGCGACAAAAAAGCGGCCTGTCGGCCGCTTTTTACTATACGCTCAGTTTCCTGAAGTCCCGCTTTCCCTTCTGCAACACGTCGCCTTTTTTGACCACTATATCTGCATCGATCTGTGTTATTGGTTCCCCATTCAGCTTTATAGCGCCTTCGTTTATCAATCGACGCGCATCACTCTTGCTTTTAACCAGCTTAATTTCCATTAACAAATCGACAATCGCCCATGATTTATTTGAAAGCTTCACCTCCGGCATGTCGTCCGGCATGGCGCCCTTCTGAAATTGCGCGATAAAGGCGGCTTCGGCATCTTTGGCGGCTTCTTCGCTGTGGTACATGGTTACGATTTCGCGTCCTAGCGCCATCTTGAAGTCGCGAGGATTCGCGCCAGCTTTCATCTCTTTCTCCATGGCGTCGATGTTGGCTTTGGAAACGTCCGTACACAGCCAGAAGTAGCGTACAATCAATTCGTCTTTGATAGACATGATACGGCCGTACATGTCTTTGGCCGCGGCGCGGATGGGAATATGGTTGTTAAACGACTTGCTCATCTTGCGGCCGTCGGATCCTTCCAGTAACGAGAACGTTAAGACATGTTTGTCCTTGTTCTTCAGCTTCTTCATGAGCGTACGGCCGGCCAGCATGTTAAAGAGCTGGTCAGAACCGCCCAATTCCAGGTCCACGCCCAAATGCACGCTGTCAAAACCTTGCATGAGCGGATACATGAATTCATGCAGGCTGATGGGCTTTTCCTCTTTCATGCGCCGCTGAAACATGTCGCGCTCCAGCATTTGCTGCACAGTGAAATTGGCGGCCAGGTCAATGACTTCGCCAAACGACAACTTGCTAAGCCATGAGCTGTTGTATTTCACAACCACCGGATTTTCGTCATCGAAATTCAAAATTTTGGAGGCCTGATCCTGATAGTCCTTGGCATTTTCCAACACCTGCTCTGACATCAGCGGCTGGCGCGCAGCATCGCGGCCGGTGGGGTCGCCGATCATGGCCGTAAAGTCGCCGATGAGCAACATCACCTCATGCCCCCATTCCTGCAACACGCGCAATTTGCGCAACGGAATGGCGTGGCCAAGATGGATATCAGCGCCGGTGGGGTCAATGCCGTAGTACACGCTGATGCGCTTGCCGCTATTGAGTAATTTCTCCAGCTCCTTGGCTTCAATGATCTCTTCGACGCCGCGGCTGAGGAATTCCTTTATTTCCGCCTTGCTTGGCTTATGCATATATTAAGATGATAGCATGCTGATTTGTTCCTGGAGGGACGCGAGTTTGGCCTCGGCCTGCGCCTGCTTTTCGCGCTCGGCTTCCACCAATGCCGATGGCGCGTTTTTCACAAATTCCTGGTTGGCCAGCTTCTTTTCCTGCACGCCGATGTACGTTTTGGTGGCTTCCAGTTCTTTGTTGAGACGAACCAATTCTTTTTCCGTATCAACCAACCCAGCCATGGGAATGTAGACTTTCCCGCCGTCAAAATAACAAGCGGCTTCCCCCTGCGCCGGTCGGTCCGCAGAGATGACTTCCAAACCAGACAACTTTGTTTTGGCAATAATCGCGTCTTTTAACGACTTGACGGCAGCCGCATCATCCGTGATGACCGTGGCGGGAAACGTTTTTGTGTATGCCACCTTGAACTGCGCGCGGAAATTGCGAATGGCCACCACCACACCCTGGGACAAGCCGTATAATTTTTCGCTTTGCTCGTCGATCAATGATTGCGTAACCTCCGGCCAGGGGGCAACCATCAAAGCCTGAGACGGTTTTAGTTGCTGCCACAGCACTTCCGCCACAAACGGCGTGAACGGCTGCCACAGCTTCAACAGGTTGGACAAAACATACAACAAGATCTCGTCTTTTCCCTTCTCCACTTTGGCATCTTCCACGTACCAGTCGGCCAGTTCATTCCAGGTGAAGGCGTACAACGCTTCTCCAGCGGCGGAAAACTGGTAGTTTTCAATTTGCCTGGTGGTGTCAGCAATCAGGCGCTGGAAGCGAGACAGGATCCAACGGTCAGAAAGCGTCTTTGCTTCCGGCGCTGCGTCCACCACGCGCGCAGCCTCCACGCTGGTCAAAATAAACCGCGCGATATTCCAAAGTTTGTTCACGAAATTGCGGTAGTTTTCAATCTTCTGCTCGTTGAGGCGCGTGTCATTGCCCGGCGTGGTGCCAATGATCAATGCCAGACGCACGGCGTCGGCGCCGTACTTGCCCACCATTTCCACCGGGTCGATGCCATTGCCTAAAGACTTGCTCATCTTGCGGCCCTGCATGTCGCGCACGAGGCCGTGCAAATACACCGTCTTAAACGGAATGTCGCCCACGACATACGTGGTCATGAGAATCATGCGCGCCACCCAGAAAAAGATGATGTCATACCCGGTCTCCATGACCGTGGTGGGATGGAATTTCTGGAAGTCCGGACTGGCCGCAAACAATTCCTGCAAGCTGACGGACGGATCGGCGGCCTTTTCCTGATCCAGCAGCGTGCTCCACGTCCACAACGCCGAGCTAAACCAGGTATCCAGCGTGTCCGGGTCTTGCTGCCAGTTCTGCGCGTCCTGAGGCGGCTGCATGGACACATGCAGCTGGCCGCCGTCATTGCCATACCACACCGGAATGCGATGGCCCCACCAGATTTGACGGGACACGCACCAGTCGCGCAAATTGTCGACCCAGGCAAAGTAGGTTTTTTCAAAACGCTCGGGAATGATCTTGATGTCGCCGTCGCGCACCGCGGCCTGCATAACCTGTTTCAGCGACATCTTCCTGCCTTTCCAGTCCACGGCCGGCTTGTTCACATCAATGAACCATTGCTCTTTGATTTGCGGTTCGATTTTCCCGCCAAAGCGGTCACCCACGGCAACATTGTGCGTGTAGTCTTCATCCGTTTTTACCAGCAGGCCTTTGGCGGCCAGCTTCTCCACGATTTTTGGACGCGCTTCATCAATGGCCATGCCCGCAAATTCCCCGGCTACGTCCAGCAGGCGGCCGTCAAACCCGATGATTTGCTGTTTGTCTAATGCATGGCGTTCGGCAATCTCAAAGTCCGTGGCGTCGTGCCAGGGCGTAATGGTCATGACGCCGGTGCCAAATGCCATGTCGATGGAGGCGTCCTTGATGACGGTGGCCGTGACAGGGCCGTTAATCCATTCCGCCGTGAACGTGTCTCCATGCTTGTACTGGCTGTAGCGCCTGTCGTCCGGATGCATGACCACGTACTTGTCGCCAAACTTTGTTTCCGGACGCGCCGTGCCAATCTCAAACGGGCCGTACTTGAAGGTATAGAACGGCGCTTTTTCGCTTACGTACTCCAGCTCATCGTCAGCCACGGTGGTCTGCCCTTTAGGGTCCCAGTTGACGATGCGATGGCCGCGGTACATGAGCCCGTCTTCGTACATTTTCACAAAAACGCGGTTGACCACCTGGTTCATGCTTTCATCCAGCGTGTAGCGCTCGCGCGACCAGTCCACGCTGGCACCCATGGCGCGCACCTGCGAGCGGATGGTGTCTTTGGACTGTTCCACAAACTGTTTGACGCGTTCCAAAAACGCCTCGCGGCCCAGGTCATGGCGCGACTTGCCTTCTTCTTTTTTGATCAGTTTCTCGACGACGCTTTGCGTGGCAATGGCTGCATGATCCGTGCCCGGCACCCATACCGTGGCGTCCCCTTTCATGCGATGGTACCGGACCATGATGTCTTCCACGGCCAGCATGGTGGCATGGCCAAGGTGCAATACGCCCGTGGCATTGGGCGGCGGCAAGACAATGCTAAACGGCTGGCCGTCCGGATGCACTTCCGGGCGGAACAGACCTTTGCTTTCCCAGTCCTTGTAGAGACCATTCTCGAAATCCTTGGCTGAATAGGTTTTTGGCAGCGTCATAATAACTCAAAATGTAACAAAGACCGGGGTAAAAAACAATTGACAATAGCGTAAATTCATGGCAATTTTTCATGACGCGCGCTTTTTTGGACGCGTCGGGGAAAGGGAAACATGAGCACCAAGACCGAACGCACCCTCAAGCTGCTGCTTGTGGCAGCGGCCAGCATCATTGTTCTTCTCATCTACCAGATCCGGGGCCTGCACCGCCTGCAGGCGCCGACGGAACCGGCTCAGCAGCAGGCAAACGACCTGCCGCCAGTTACCGAGCCGCAGACGCAGCCGGCCGTGGAGCTGCCCGCCCGGCGCATGGCGCTGATCGGCTCGCAGAGCGACACCTGGCAGGGCGAGTGGCTGGGGCTGGCGATTGACGACGGCGACAGGTTGTCCTTGCGGCAGCTGTACCGCTTCGGCAACCAAGACCCCATCACTCATCGCCAGGTCGTCTACTCCTCCGCTGCGGCAGAGGAAGGCGACCGCTTCTGGCTGATGGGCCACGACCCGCAGTCAGGTCTTCCCGTACTGGGAAACGTGTTTCGCGCGCCTGAAGGCACCAGGCAGCGGACCGTCGACCTGGTGGAAGGCCGCGTCCATTCAGCCGCCACCATGTCCAACGGGCGGCAGATGGCGGTGGCCCAGGCCAAGGACGGCTTCTGGAACATCTCCGTGACAACGTCGGGTGAATGGAGCACGTCCAAGCGCTCCGTCTTCAACACGCCCGGCAAGGAGCTGCGGTGGGATACCCCCATCATGCCGCTGCAGTCCGTCAGCGTACCCGCTGCGAGTGGCGAAATGGACCAGGTCGTGCTGGTGTCGCAAGACCCGCCGACGCTCAACGTCCTGTGCTATGCAGACGGCGAGGTCGTCGCAAACGCCCAGGTTCCGCTGACGTTCCGGCCGCAAGCCATGGCCCTGTACGATGCCATGTCGCCCGCGCAGGCCGCGCCGCGGCAGCCGCCGCCTTCAAGCAAGCGGTTGCTGCTGGTGGGGCGGTCGCCCGCAGGTATTGTCCTGATGGAACTGGAGCTGCGGGCCGGCTCCATGGAGTCCATTGACCGCAAGCTGATCATCGTGCAGGACAACATCACCGAGCCGATCGCGAGCGTGATGCCGCAGGTGCAGGGTTCGCGACTGGTAGCCATCGCCCTCACCTACGAAGGCAGGCCGCTGCTGCATGTGCGCCGGCTGGACACGGGTACCGACGATTACTTTTCCGTCTTTCCTGGCCTGCCCGTCGATACGGGTACAACGACCGTGCATGCAGGCATGGCGCTGCAGGACCAGCGGTTCTGGGCGGCCGTGCCGTTCACGTTCCGCCGGCCCGACGGCGGCCAGGAAACCGCGCTGATGGCCGTGGACCGCTCCATGCAGACCACGTCCATCAGGCAGTCGGGGCGCACCAGCGCCTGCCTGCACCGCGACGGCATCATTCTCTGGGTGGTGCGCGACCATCAGCCCAGCCAGATGTCGTTTGCGGTTCCGGTGCGCGTCATCGGCATGCAGGAAGGCGAACCCTTCCCGCTGCAATACGCGCCATCTCACGGCCGTGTCAGGGACATCCTGGCCATTGGAGGCGAGCTTGGCAGGACGTACAAGTGAAGAACGACACCCCGTTGCTCGTTCTCGCCATCGTCCTGGGATGCGCTGTCGTGGGCGTGGCGGTCAAGCTGGCCTTCTGGCCACAACGCAACCGCAGGCCCGAAGTCCGCCAAACGGAGGTCCGCCAGCCGAAACCCGGCCCCACGGTCGAGTCCATACGGCTGGAGGACTACACGCTGTCCAACTACGACGGACTTGATCCGGCGATCCTGGTCACGCCCGGCACGCATGAACTCGAGCTGAAGCGAGATCCGGCATTGGACTCAACGTCCGGCCCGGTTCAGTCGAGGTCTCGGTGAATCTTTTTAGGGGCTGGCATCCTTCCCGGATGCCAGCCCCTTGCCTTTTTATGTCGTCTCCGTTACACTTCCCCGTTCCCCATGCTTTTCCCGGCCTGCGAAACAGGCCTTGACGAATTTTTTACATTCTGGTGTTTTAAGGGAACGTCAAAACGCTCGAGTTGTATGCGCTCCCTTTCCTAGGGAGTTTTTATTTGCCTATGACCAAGACGGTTACCGAACAAGTCCTGTCCCTGCTGCAGCGCAGCCAAGCTATCTTGGTTGTTTTGCCGCAGCGTCCTTCCGTGGACGCGCTGGCCTCGGCTTTGACCTTGCGCGCCTACCTGACAGGCCTGGGCAAGAAGGCGGATATTGTCAGCGACCGTTTGCAATTGCCGCAAAAACTGGAATTCATGCATGGCACCGCCGACATCATGCCGGCCATGCCCAGCGTGCAAAAGTGCGTCATCACCATCAATAAGAAGCAATACCCCGTCGCCGATGTGGGCTATACCGTGTCCGACGACATGCTGCGCATTTTTGTGACGCCCAAACAGGGCACGCTGCCAGCGGAAGCCGTGCAAGTGCATCCCAGCGGTTTTGTCTACGACCTCATCGTGGCCGTGAACGTGTCCGAACTTCCCGCCGCCGGGTTGGTCTACGAAAACCATAAGTCACTTTTTCAAACTGTTCCCATCATCAACGTCGACCATCGGCCGGACAACGAGCAATACGGCCAGGTGAACTGGATCGACATCAAAGCCACCTCTACCGCGGAAATGGTATACGGCCTGTTGCATGACCGATTTGCCCTCGACGCGCAGGCGTCCACCAACCTGCTGGCCGGTATCATGGAAGAGACGCATTCTTTCCGCACGCCGCAAGTAACACCTGCTACTCTGCAGACCGTCAGCGCTTTGTTAAAATCCGGCGCCAACCATGCCCTGGTCACGCAGAATCTGTACCGCAACAAAACCGTGGGCGGACTGAAATTGTGGGGCCATGTGCTGACGCATTTGCAGGCCGACCGCCAGCTGTCCTTGGCCTGGAGCCTCATTCCTGCCAGCTTGTTTGCCACGACCGGCACGTCGGTCAACCAATTGCAGGACCTCATGCTGGAAATTCTCAGCCACAGCCCGGAAGCGCGCACCGTGGTGCTGTTTATTGAGCATGAACACAACCAGGTGGAGGTGCAGGTTACAGCCAAATCCCCGCTGCATGCCAAAGACCTGATCAAAGACTGGCAGCCGCGCGGTAGCGAGCGATTCGCCCAGGCCAACGTCTCCGGCAAGAGCCTGGTGGACGTGGAGCAGGAAGTAATTGGCGTGGTAAAGAAGCGGCTGCAGTCCGTGTTGGGGGCGTAAAAACCGGCGATGAGCCGGTTTTTTGTTATCTTCCCCAGCAGCCGCGCGACTCGGTCCAGGGCGAGACGCCGTAACGGCCGTACAGGTACAAAGCCATGTCGATGTTGGCGTACGGGTCGTACTTGCGCTGGCCGTTAATGTACTGCGGCGTGTGGCGCTCGGTGCCGTCGATGATTTGAAAATACCCGTAGGCGGACGACGTGCCGTTTTTGACCATGCGCCAGCCGCTTTCGCAAAAGGCGATGCGCTGCAACAGGTTGGAGTCATAGCCCAGCGCTTCGGCTTTCTGGCGCAAGTATTCCTGCGGGCGTGCGGGTTGCGACAACTCCACGGCAGCCAGATATTCGTATCGCTCTATGTCCACGCCGGCGGCCATGACTGAAATGCTGCTGGTTAATGCGGCGGCGAGCATGAGCAGGAAAGATGCCAGACGCAAACCGAAATAGGTTTTGACCGGCGCATGCTGATGCCGCACCTCATGCGGCATGAATTCCAGCTTGGCAGGCCGCAGCCGAGGTTTGGGCGCAGTTTTCCGAGCTGCTTTTCTCACACCCTTTCGCGCAGGTTTTTTCTTGACTAGTTGTTTAGCCGCCTTCACGCCCGGCTTCTTTGCCGTTTTCTTCACGGCAGCTTTTTTTAGTTTTGCTTTCTGTTTTTCTTTTCGCACCTTTGCCGGCATATGTGGGTATTGTAGCAAACCAATCGACTATGCGCCGACTACAAATCTACTAACTTTTGTCTCCTTTGTTCATGATCTGGCATATGCGCAAGCATCAAGCTTTTCCAAAGTTTTCCATGATTTGGAACATGGTAATGTAGAAGTTCGTGCAAAATTACATATTCCCCCACCGATCGATCCATGCCTAGCAGCTCAAGATTAAAAGCAAAATTCCCGTTGGTTGTGCAGCTAGCCCATTTGCGCTTCATCGGCCTAATGCTTATCATCTTTATTTTAACTGTAATCTTAGCGGCACAAAGATAGACTTCCTCTTTGAAATCTTTCTTTGATTCCCATGTTTTTACGCCACGTTTTTTCATAAGGCAGTTCGCACAAGGGTCTCAAGTATTTTATCAATCACCGACTTTTTTTGGACTGGGGATAGGTCAAACACCTCTAGACGGTCATACAGGTTATTGCGTAGGTCGCGCGTGAGTTTGTCGCTCTTGGCAAACTCCGGATATTCCGCGACGATTCCTTCGAGGTCCGTTACCACCTTTTTATCTACAATGCCTTGCTCGGTGAGTACCTCACGAATGAACCACGCAATACTGGTGAGCCCCTCCTCCTTTTGCTTCTCGCTGCGCTTGGCCTCATTATCGGCAAGCTCTAAGAGCTGTTTTAGAGCTTCCTGTGTCGTCAGCTGGCGGTTTGTGTAGGCCTCCATGATATCCTCGGCACGCTCTTTCACGGAAATAAGCACTGGGTCGTTTGATTTCTCCTCTGCGAGGCGCTGAATACTCTTTATGAGGTTGATGATCTTCACCTCATCCGGCTGATTCTTTGCCTTTATGATCTCGATGCCTTTCTCGTCGAGCTCAATTATTTCCGCACCTAGTTTTATCGGGCTACTCTGTATGTGCTCCTGGACCAGCTCTGATGTCTTCTTTTGAAACTCGCGATCTATACGCACTTTTTCCGTAAATGCGTTGCGCACGACGCTGTACATGTCCGAGAGAGTAAGATATTTCTCGACGAATGGTCGCAGGAACGCGTCGGGAGAGATGATCTCGTAGAGCAACTCTATCTCGTTGTAGAGCTTGAAGAATGTTTTGCGCTTTTCTTCGTCTCGGAAATGCTCAATGAGGATGCTGGCAAGCCGGTCGTCAAAAGGACCCACAAGCAGGTGAAAGTACGGCTTTGCTTCATTCATAAGCTTCTCCTCAAACCGCTGTTTAAGGAGCGACAAGTCCTTCACGATGGCGTTTACTTCGTCACTATCGAATGAGAGCGCCTTTTCGAGCTTGTCGAAAATACCCACGAAGTCGAGCACAAAGCCATGGGGCTTCTCCATCTTCATCTCGTTGTTCTCATACGGACGATTCACGCGCGCGATAGTCTGCAAAAGCGCATGGTCACGCATTGGCTTATCCAGATACATACAGTACAGGATGGGTGCGTCGTAACCGGTGAGGAGCTTTTCTGTGACGATGAGGATTTTCGGGGTGGTGCCAAACTTTGCGAAGTCGCGGCGAATCTCTTTTTCCCTCTGCTCATCGTGCTCGTATTCCTTCAAGAGCTCTGGGTCGCTGTTATTGCTCGTATATACCACCTCGGACCATTCGGGCGGTAGATATTTATCAAGCTCCTTCTTGTACAGCGCACATGCTTCACGATCAACAGCAACAACGAAGGCCTTGTAGTTGAGGGGGTCGATGTGTTCGCGGAAGTGGTCAGCGATAAACTTGCCGACCTTCTCGATACGCCCCTTTCCCTTTAAGAAGTTACGGGTATTTACTGCTCGCTCAAGAATTGCGTTGAGCTCCTCGACATCGGTAACACCATGCTCTTCGGCAAGGTTCAGGAACTCTCGTTCAAGAGTCTCCTTCGGAACGAGCATCTCGTTTGGTGCAAGAGAATAGAAAAGAGGGAGTGTGGTCTTGTCAGCGATACTCTCGGAAATCGAATATTTGTGGAGATACCCCTTCGCATCGTCCACTCCGAAGGTCTTGAAGGTGCCTTTGCCGTAGCTCGTTTTGTCGATTGGTGTGCCGGTGTACCCGATAAATGTCGCATTGGGGAGGGCGGCCATGACGTAGGTGCCGAGATCACTCCCAGTGGTACGGTGCGCCTCATCAATGAGCACAAAGATGTTCTTGCGCTCGTTGAGATTTGCCGGGAAGCCACGGAACTTGTGGATCATCGAAATAACAATGCCGCGGTAATCAGAGTGGAGAATATCAATTAGGTCGTCGATACTCTGTGCTCTCCGTACGTTTTTGAGGCCGGCTGCTGCGAGGTTGCCCTCCATTTGGCCTTCAAGCTCGTTACGATCGAGCATCATAATGACCGTCGGCTTATCCGCCTCATTCGACTTAAACAGGAGCTCCGCGGTCTTAATCATCGTAAAGGTCTTGCCGGAGCCTTGCGTGTGCCAAATAAGGCCCCTTGTGGCGTCTTCCTTGAGAGCACGTGCAAGCGTTGCCTCCACAGCGTTTGCTTGGTGCTCGCGCAAGACGAGCTTCAAGAGCTCTTCGTCCTTCTCGATAAACATGATGTACTTCTCGATCATGTTGAGGACGTGCTGTGTCTCGAAGAAGGTTTTTATCTTATTTTCGAGCTCACCAACTTTGTCGCCCTTCCATTTGAAAATGTTGCGCTTTACCGTATTCCACGTAACGCCATACTCGAGACGGATGCCCTCACTAGCGAGATATGCCTGTTCGATGACGATGAGCTCGGGCGATTCGCGATGATAGCGTCGTATTTGGTCGAGTGCCTTGTCTACGCCTTCATCGGTGGTGAGGTTCTTGCACTCGAGATCAACGACCGGCACTCCATTGATGAGAAAAATAATGTCCTGCCGGTTGGTGAAGCGACTGTTTGAAAAAGAGTACTCGATTGTTACCTCAAAGACGTTACTTGTCGGGTTATCAAAGTCGATTACTTTCACATTGCGCTCACGCCTCTCGCTCGGATCGTAAGCGGTGCTTTGGCCTCGTAAAAAGAGGAGCACGTCGCGGTTGCCCTCGATGCGTGGGACGATTGTAGGCACCTTGTAGTCGGCAGGAAGCCACGGATTGAGCTCGCGAAGTTTCGCCATGAGCACCTCCGTATAGTACGGCTGGCTCTTGTAGGTAAGCTCATCGCCGCGTCGCGCGTCGCTCTCTTCGCGCGGCACGTATTGCCACCCGATTTCTGTCGCGTACTTGACGATGCGGTCCTGCACTGATTTTGCTTCGGTAGGTCTCATAGTTAAGGATTTTTGATTAACACAATCATCTTCTCGATAGATTGGCGCAGTTGCTCTGGGGTATACATAGGGCGATTTTGGTTATCTCCATGGTGAATGCGATTGCGCACGTATGTCATTAGTGTCTCATTTTGCTGCGCGCCTGCGGCATCAGTCCATTGTATGTTTTGAGGAACTGCCTTTGTGCCGGATAGCCACGATTCCATATCACTAATTCGACCTTTATTTTCGCGCTCCTGAAGGGCGCAGTAGAGATCTCCATGGAACTCAACTGTCGGCAGATCGTATGCAAAGAAACAGATTTCTCCCCACGACGGGCTCCACGGCAATAAGCCAAACCCTGATGTGCGCGCGTCCTGCACGCCCACCAGATCATTTTCGCGTTTAGTAACAAGGAGTTGGACGTCCTTCTCTTGGTACAGATTTTTAAACAAAAATGGAGAGTGTGTCGACGCAATAATCTGTACTTCTGTGCACATGCTCTTGAGGTGTTCAAACAGCTTCGATTGTAGTTTTGGATGCAAATGTAGCTCCGGTTCGTCAATGATGAGAATGATGTCGTCCTTCGATATTCTTGCCATCGCCTCGAGGAGTGCCAGCGATATCGCCATCTCAATGCCGGAGCCACTCTGCTCCACGGGAAGCTCGAAACCGTCAAACGGAAACACCACCTCTGAGTGCTCATAGGGCGTGAGTGTCTTGAGCAGACTTATATCTATAGGGCCTATCTCCAAGGTCTTCAATATTTCATTGGTGGCGTCGATAGTCTTTTTGATGGTGTCTCCGTCAGTCTCTGATACGACTCTATCGTGGAGCGTTTTACGCGCGTGTTTAAAATGATCGGCCTCTGCCTTTCCGCGCTGTCCTTTTTCAAAACGCCAGTTAAGGTCATTGATGATGTTTGTGAAGGAGGAGTTATATCCTTTCGCGAGCTGTCGATTCCTAGCCTTTGAGACATAGAACGCACGTGGAATCTCCACATCGACGTTAGGGAACGACAGCTGACGTTCCGTAAACCGAAAATCTGAACCAGTTCCTCGGCGTTGTGACCATCCTTCTGCTCCTTTGGCCGCAACAGGCACAGCGTAATGTGTCGTTGTTACCAAGTCGGAGAATGCTTTACCGGGCGCAGCCCTTTCGCGCTTTTTTGCAATGAGCGTGATTTTGTTGCACTCAACACTTTGTGTTGTGAAGCCATCTGGGAGCTTTGCGATAAAGTTCTCCGAAAACTCGACGGTAATTTCGATGCTGTCCTCGGTACCCTTGTGGAAGTCGTTTATATCGAAGCGCGACGCCACATACCCCGGCGACAAACAGAAGTTTATCGCCTCAAGTATAGCTGTCTTACTGGTGCCATTGTCACCAATGAGCACATTGAGATTCGAAAGCTCCACCGGTGTCGGAGTCTCCGCAATGCCACGAAAGTTTTTGATATATACGCTTTTTATTTTCATATGCTTACACGTCGCTCACCGCTCATGAGCTCATGAAGAAGAGTTCTGAATAGTGTTCTGTAGACCGTCGCTTTTCCTTCCAGTGCCGTAATGCGATCCTCAATCGCGGTGAGTGTGTGTGCGATCGTTTCCTGCTCTTCGGCTGTGCATTTGGGCACAAGCAGTCGTCCGAGTATCGACCCGTTGACCCCTCCCTTTAGGTTCGTGCCTTTTTGAGAATCGATTTGCTTCCAATAGGCATCAGTTTGGAAGTAGTGGTATAGAAAGGCCTTGTTAATGTGGCGCGCTCGTACTCGAATGAGATAAGAAGCATACACAGCGTTATTTGGATTCTTGAGAAGATAACTCTTCCCCGTAGTTGCTCCTATACGTGCGAAAACAATATCACCGTCTTTCAAAAGATATTTTTCTGGTTTTGGACAGTTGCAGAACGGGACGGTGTTCCAATCGACACCGCTTTCAGTAATGTCGGTGATGCGTAGAAAGCGTACATTGCCAGTAGTAGATGCAGAATCTGTATAGCCGTATTGCGGTTTATCGCAAACAGTGGAGAGTTCGACGATCTCCCAGCTTTCGGGGATTTCGCCGATGTCGGTCATTTTGGTCTTCTCGCCCTTGGTGCCGTGAGTGAAGAGGTTGCTCATCATGCTCCGCTTGAGCTCCTTGAGTTTCTCGATAAGCCGCTCCTGTTCCGTGATGGCGTCCTGCACGGTGGTGAGCGCACGCGCGATGGCTTTTTGTTCAGTTATGGTGGGAAGCGACACGCGCATTGTGTGTACGCGGTGGCCCGGAATAGAAGGGAGCGGCCCTGCATTTGAAAGACTCCTTAGATCAATAGTCGAGAACCAGTAGTACAAAAAATCCGAGGTGCAAATGTGTTCATTAGTTACAACGACACTCATGACGTTGTTATCAATAATTGACTCGCGCGAAAGGATACGCTTTTTATTGGTCGCAATGGCGGCGCCTATCTTTGGAAAAATGATTGAACCGGCAGGTATTGTCTTTGCTTTTATCTTCTTTTTCGATGAATCGTCAATCCAGTTATTTGCTACCGTCATGTATCGCTCATTTCCTGGAAGGTTCATATCCGAGACTTTGTAAAAGGGGAAATCGCCTTGCGCAGCTCCTTGTGCATGGTGAGGAAACGGAGATCCGCCTGTTGCTTTTGCAAACTCACCGAGCTCCACCTCATTCCAGATTTTTGTTGAAGCGGTTCTCATAGTCCGAGTTCTTTGAGCACTTTCTGCAAGTTTTTGTCGGCCTCCTTCACCTTCGCCTCGGCTTGGGCGAGCTCACTCAAGATATCCTCGACCGTCTCATATTCCTCAACGCCGCCAAGGTGGATATACCGTGATGGAGAGATGTTGTAGTCGTTCTTCACCACGTCCGCCTTCGAGACGAACACACTGAAGTTCTCGACCTCCTTTTTCGCGTTGTAGGTATCCGCAATCTTTTTAATCTGCTCCTCGCTCACATAGTTCTTCGGATCGCCCTTCACAAATTCCTTGCTCGCGTTCATCAGGAATATTTTCCCCTTGAGTTTTTTGGGCTTATTTCGGTTGAGAAAAATGATGATGCCCGGAGCCGTGGTGTTGTAGAAAAGATTTTCGGGTAGATAGATAACACCCTCGATGATGTCGTGCTCCACAAACCACTGACGCACTGCTTTTTCTTTGTTGGTATTGGCGTTACCACTTCCTCGCGATACCGCACCCGTGTCGAGCACCACTGCCGCGCGACCATCGTCCTTGAGACTTGAATAGATGTGCTGTAGCCAACCCCAATCGGCTTTGCCGCCCGGATTGCCTGCGGGGAAACGATGATATGCGTCGTTGGTGTAAAGCTCCTCGTTGAAGTCCGGCTGATTCCACATCGGATTGGCAACGGCGCGATCAAAACGGCGTACGCCCCGCCATGTGGCATCTTTGAACTTCGGATTATTAAAAGTGTCGCCGAGCTCAATGTCGGCCTCCATATCGTGAATGATGGTGTTCATCTTCGCCATCGCCCAGCTCGTGGTGGTGTACTCCTGTCCAAACAGCTTGAGGGGTGCAAAGGTTTTTTTACGCGCTTTCTCCTGTTTCTCTTTAAGCGCAAGCTCGCACTTAATGAGAAGACCGGCCGAACCGCACGCAGGGTCATACACTTCCATACCTGGCTGCGCATCCATAATGTAGGCCATGATCATGCCCACTTCTCGTGGGGTGTAGAACTCACCGGCTGATTGGCCAGAGCCCTCGGCAAATTTACGGATGAGATACTCGTAACTGCGGCCAATAATATCCGGCTCAACGTCTGCGAGGCCAAGACGTTTCTGACTGATAGCCTCGATAAGATTCGAGAGTCTATCATCATCGATTTCACGCTGGCCTCGTGTGGTAGCGTTATAATCGACTGTGTCGATCACACCATCCAGTGCCGAGTTTTGCGCAGCAATCTCGCGAATGATACGCGTAAGCTCCTCACCGATGTTGGAGGAAAGGGAACGTATAGCGTGCCATGTATCTTGAGTCTCTGGGTCCTTGGCACGAAGCGAGAGATAGAACCGTACACGCGAGTGATCTGCGTCTATGCGCTTGAGTGCCTCTTTGCGCGAGCCAACTGTTTTCGCGATTTTATTTACTTCATCATCAAATACGTCACACAGACGCTTGACGAAAATGAGTGGTAGTATGTAGTCCTTAAACTTTCCCGCATCTTTAGCACCGCGGATGGCACACGCAGCATCCCATATCCATGTCTCGAGTGATTTATTCTTATCTTTACTCTTGGCCATATTGCAACGAAGGCAGCTTTATCTTTAACTCGTTGGCATTATATCCAATTTTGACAAAACAAAAACCCTTGATTTCTCAAAGGTTTTTGTGGTGGACCGTACTGGATTTGAACCAGCGACCTCTTCCATGCCATGGAAGCGCTC
>CAYQCH010000014.1:0-28853 GCA_964415935.1 uncultured Gammaproteobacteria bacterium | reverse complement strand
TTTTCATGATAAAAAAAAGAGCCGAGGACCATTCCGTCATGGGGTCTCCTCGGCCAGATGTTGGTGACAGGGTTGCCATGCCTTCAAGCGTTTCCTCAGGTTTTGCCGGCTTTGCCTGAACGGAAAGAAAACGCCCTACAGCGTGACACCGTTTTCCCTCTTAGGGCGAACGATGTCTGGCTACCTTTTTACCTTTGTGGGCACTGCCACCGCCACCAATATAACATATTACCAAGCTTCTGTCAATAGCTGCCTTTTTATGGCTAAAGTTTCCATCAACTACGGCAATGGCGCGGAGGCCTGGGGCAAAATCCAGGTCTTTACCGGCAAGGGAAAAGGGAAAACGACGGCGGCTTTGGGAACGGCCTTGCGAGCGCATGCCCAGGGAAAGAAGGTGGCTTTTGTATATTTCGACAAAGGCGGCGGGCATTATAGCGAGGCTGCCATTCTTGATAAGCTTGGTATTGAATATCACCGCACCGGGCTGGACCGCATTGACCCCGAGACAGGCCGGTTTCGATTTGGCGTGAAGCAGGAAGATCAGCTGGAAGGCAAGCGCGGTTTGGATACGGTCATGGAATTAATGATGCGCGCTGACCTCGACGTGTTAGTGCTGGACGAGATTTGCGTGAGTGCGTCGTTGGGAATCATCTCGACCGAGGATGTTTTGAACCTCATCGCTTGCAAGCCGCAAAAATTGGAGTTAATTTTGACGGGCCGCGATGCGCCGAAAGAAATTTGCGACCGTGCAGACCTCGTCAGTGAAATCAACATCGTGAAACACTATTTTTACGAAGGCGCTCCGGCCCGGGAAGGGCTGGACTACTAATATGTCAAAGTATTGGGATAAGATAAATTTAGATACAATTCAAAATATCCGCTTGCGGTCAAGGATCGCAAGTGAGGTGCACGAAGATTATATCGAGGGTCTCATACTGCAGGCTGCATTAATGGAAAGTCTTTTGAGAATTGCTATTACGGTGAAGGTTGGCAGAAAACGAACGCACAAAAAATTTTGGGATGGTGATGCCAAATTTTCTCAATTGATAATTTATTATGACTTACTTGGCGGCGATAGAAGAATAATAAGAAAGCTCGAGCAGTACAATTTAATCAGGAACAAATTGGTTCATCATCCTCTGCGATATGCATCAATGAGCAATCTAGTTGAAGATGCAAAACTAGCCTATGAGCTAGGACGCGGATTGAGTAAAAAGTTGTTACGGGCTGCTGGATTTAAAATCCCTAGGAATATAGACGCCCCCCTAAAATTTAAGAGGGTTTGGGTCGATTTATAGATTTTATTGACATCTTCTAACCGGCCGCTATAATAGCGGCACCTTCACAAACACATGCCATGCAGCGAAGCCGGTGCAAGTCCGGCACAGACCCGCTACTGTAACCCGCAAGGGAAGTCAGGCCGCCTGCAGGGCATGTAGAACACAACAGTCTTCGTGGAACGAGACGGGTTGCTGTTTTGCCCTTGCTGGATCGGCTCATCGTGAGCCGGTTCGACACTGGTCAAGACAAAAAATCCCGTCCTGCCCGACGGGATTTGTCGTTCTGGAGGTGTTCCCTTGAAGATCAATCGACGGGCAACGTTGCGGCTGTTCGCGGCCGGCGTTGCTACTCTTGCCCTCGGCGCAGCCGGCATCGGCTGCGGCGGCGGGGGAGGCGGAGGAGGCTCGGCACCCCCGCCTGGCGGCGGTGGCGGAGGTGGGGGCAGCGGCACGACTGTGTCGGTGCTGCAGGCCACCTACAACGCCGGCGCGCAGGTGCAGTCCACCAGCCAGTTCCAGGGGCTGTACGGCGACGTGCTGGTTACCGGCGTGTCGCTGAACGGCCAGCAGGTGACGGGCGACCTCAACTACAGCCCGTGGCAGGCGGTCGGCGCCAGCTCCGGCCAGGTGCAGACGGGGTCGTCCGTGGCCTGGTCGGTGGCCGGGTCGGGTTCCGGCGGTTCCCTCAGCTTCCAGGCGAGGTGAAGCATGATCACGTGTACGTGCCTCAAGAGTGACGTGCGCTCGCAGCTGAAGGCCGACCCGCACCAGCCGTCCCTGACGGCGTGCAACAGGTGCTGCGAGATGTATCTCGAAGATGCGGTGGGTAGCCCGACTGCCGACTTCATCGTTCCGATCTCCGCGGGGTACAGCTTCGCCGACCTGGTGAGCCGTCACCTGGGTGACGGACTGTCCTTCGGCCTGGTCCCCAACGCGCCGAACATGCTGGTTCTCCAGCTGAACGAGAAGCCCGTGGGCGAGGTCTTCATCATCCGAGGGACGTCTGATGGCCTGGTCCTGATCTTCCCGGGCAATGACACGCCGTGGTACCAGCGCGTCATCCACCCTGATGACCTGATGATCGGCTTCGGTATGCGCGTGCTGATGCCGGTGCAGAAGGAGAAGCTGGTCGAGGCGTCGCCAGCGGCCGGCTACACGGTCTGGCAGCTGCTCTGCGAGGGCTTGAAGGCCGGCAAGGCCTTGTACAAGCCTCGTGTTCTTTTCAGGGTGGCCTGATGGCCGCCCGCATGGGTGGGGGCAGGCGCGCAAGCGTCTGCCCCCGGCCCATTCCTTTCATGAACCATAACCATGCCTCGGAGGTATTCCGGCGCGCGGTTAATGTTTATGTCTAAAGGAAAGGATATGCTCAAGCACCGCCTGATTACCGTCTTGTTAGCCGGCATCATCGCCGCCATGCCCGTTATGGGGCTGCGCGCCGCCGTTCCCTCGACCACGGTGTCGTATTTGCAGTCAAAAGACCGCTCTGATGCCTGGATTGCCATGGGATTGCGCGCCGCCGGCCATCCGGTCAATCCTGACAGCATCAGCACGGCGTATCTTTCTTCCGCCACGGACATTGAACGCGCCATTTTGGGAGTCGTTGCCGCCAACGGCAATCCCTACAGCCATACATCGCTTGACCTGGTTTCCTTGTTGGACGCCAAACGCTCCGGAGGGCAAATCGGCGAAACACAGTTGTTAAACGATGACGTGTTCGGGCTGCTTGCCTACAAAGCCGCGGGATATGCCTCTGACGACAGCCGCATCATCGAAGCGCGCAGCTATCTGTTATCGCAGCAAAACAGCGACGGTGGGTTTGGCTATTCCGTTTCCGCAGCTTCCGATTCCAACATGACGGCCATGGCTGTCATGGCGTTGTTGAAAACCGGCTCCCGAGCCTCGGATACGGCCATCCAGAGCAGTCTCAGCTACATGCGCGGATTGCAGCAGAATGACGGCGGTTTTCCGATATCGCATGAATTTACGTCGGACAGCGCTTCAACCGCCTGGGTCATGAGTGCCTTGTATGCCGCCGGACTCAGTCCCGTGCATTGGTCAAAAAACGGCAAGACAGGTTTTGATTTCCTTACCAGCGCCAGCCGCAACGACGGATCGTATGCCTGGAAGCCGACGGACGTGAACGGCTCGGCGGTGATTACGGCATACGTTGCCGTGGCCCTGGCCGGCGCGTCGTATCCCGTGGCCACGTTTGCGCGCCCGGCGCCTGTCCTGATTCCAGCGCCCGCCCCGACGCCTGCACCGGTTTTTGTCCCTCAGCCTTCATCCGGGTTGGCGCAGGAACCAATTCCTTCATCATCTTTTGTCCCTCATGTCCGTTTCCGCATTGAAGGCGACAAGCAACAGGTTTGCCAGGGCGAAACAGAAGCTTTGACGGCGTACCAGGTGGTGGAAGCCGCCGCCGTGCAATGCGGATTTACGTACCAGGTGGACTGGACCAGCGCCGGTCCGTACGTCAAACGCATCCATGAAGACAGCGCGCTGGGCGACCAGGGCTGGCTGTACCGGGTGAACTGGCAGCAACCGTCCGTGTCTGCCGACCAGTGGAATCTGCGCGACAATGATTATGTAACCTGGTACTACGGTCGTTTTGATGAAAAAAACTTGAAGCTGACCGTTGTCGGCACGCAGGAAATCCCCACGGGCCAGCGCGTGTTTGTCCTGGCTGAAGGCGGCATGCACGGCTCCATGGCTCCGGCGGCGCACGTTTCCTTATACGTGAACCAGTTCCGTTACGAAACGGACGCCAACGGCATGGCCGTCTTTACCATGCCTCCGGGTTGGATTTCCTTGCGCGGCGTCTTAAATGACCATGTGCCAACGCATGTGGTCCGCCACTATGTTGAATAAAGTAAAAAGCGGATTTTACGTCGTCGCGGCGGTGCTGGTTATTGGCATCGTCCTGTTCGCGCCGTGGGGAAGGCAGGATCAATCCGGCCAGCCGATACCAGCCACCGAAACGAGCGAGGTTAAACAGGGGATTACCTTGGAAATTGTCGGCGAGGCAACCTTGTCCTACGAGCTTCCTTGCGATTCAGGCACCTGCGACCTGACGGCTTTTTCCGCGTTGCAGAAACTGGCTTCTCAGGATACGATAGGCATGCAGTATAAGACCTATGAAGGCCTTGGCGTCTTCATTACCGAGATTGCCGGCATCCCCAACGGGCAAGACGGCAAGTTTTGGGTCTATGAAATCAACGGGCAGCGCGTGCCCGTGGCCGCCGATGTCGCGACCTTGTCGCCTGGCGACCGCCTTACTTGGAAATTTGCGATCCCTGAATAATATATGCGTGAACAGCGTGTCATGTGGATTTTGTTTGTCCTGTCTTTATCGCTTGTGGGCGTCAGCTCGCGTCTGCTTGAGCATGCGCCGAACTTTGCGCCGATTACGGCGTTGGCCCTGGTGAGCGGGTACTATCTGCGCAGCCGTTGGTCAGTGGCCGTGCCGCTTATTGCCATGCTTGCAAGCGACGCAGTGCTGGGTTTTTATCATGCGCCGGTTGTTGCCGCCGTGTATGGCAGTTATGCGGCCGCCTGGCTGCTGGGGCGCCGCGCTGGTAATATCGGCCGCTTGTCTTTGCACACGCTGGCAGCATCCTTTCTGTTTTTCTTTGCTACAAACGCAGCCGTGTGGGCATTTACCGGCATGTACAGCCGCACGCTGGCCGGCCTGGCGCAATCGTTAGCTATGGGTATTCCGTTCTTTCGGGCCACGTTTTTTAGCGATATACTTTATACGGCGGCCTTTGTATTAGTGTTTGAAACGGTGCTGGCCTGGCGCGAACGCCGCGTTGTCCAAAGCGTAAAAGCATAATATGGCCCTTAATTTAGCCGAACTTATCGATAAAAGCGGAACGTACGCCGTGACGGTCGTGCTTGGGGCAAGCCGCCCGGATTTTGATCGCAATTCTTCTAAAGGGTCCATCAAAATTTATCTGACGGCTAAAGACGCCCGCTCAGCCAACCAGGAGTTAAAGTCCTTTGTGGCCAGCCAGGTGGGCTGTTATCCGGGAGACGTGACCGTTACCAGCGGGTTAACGTCAACATACAAGAAAATCTACGTCAGCAAGCGGTAATATGGCCAGGGCGGTACCAGACCTTGCAGCGCTCATGAGCAAGCCGGGGTATTACCGCGTGAAAGTCATTACCAAACAACCAAAAACGGAAGCACGCGGCACGCTCTCTGACGGAACAATCAAAATTGCTTTGGCCGCCGTGCCCGAGCGCGGCAAAGCGAACCAGGAGCTGGTTCGCTTTTTGTCTGAGATGCTGCAAAAACCCGCTTCGTCCATTCGCATTGCCAGTGGCTTGACATCACCGCTTAAAATTATTGTTGTAAGCGACTGACCGGTGCTTGGAGTATCGTCCGGAAAGATGGTATAGTTGTGGAGAACCATCCGCGCCGAACCTTATGTTTTTCAAAGACAAGACCCATCCGGCGGAGATCTCCAAGTGGGGCATATTTGCCGGGCTTGTTGAAGGCATGTATATCGGCATCGCTGCGGTGCTATTGTCGCAGCAATACCGATTAAGCACGCTGACCGGATGGGAAGTACGGCTGGCCTTTTTGTTTTTGTTCATCATGGCCGCCAGCGGCGTCGTTGCAACCATCGTGGTATTCGCGCATCCCATCTACTCGTTTATGCATAAACAGTATAAAGATGCCGCTTTGACCCTGGCCATCACATTACTCACCGTTATTGCTGTCTACGGGTTCATTCAATTTACTTATCAACGTTTGTTTTAATCTGAGCGACTATGTCAGTACCCATTGTATTCTTGCTCTTTGTGGTCGGGTTCGTGCTGATTATCAGCATTCGTCAGATAAACCAATACCAAAAAGGCGTCAAATTCCGTTTCGGCCGGTACATCGGCATGCGTGAACCGGGCTGGCGCATCGTCCTGCCCATCATCGAGTCTATGGCCAAGGTTGACCTGCGCATCAAGGCCGTCGACGTGCCGGAGCAGAAGTGCATTACCAAAGACAATGTTTCTCTGCTGGTCAACGCCGTCATCTACTATCGCGTTTCCGACGCGGCGCGCGCCATCATTGAAGTGGAAAATTTTTACTACGCCGTGTCGCAGCTGGCGCAAACCACCATGCGCAACATTATTGGAGAAGTAACGCTGGATGAACTGCTCAGCGCCCGCGACAAGATTTCTGCCCGCATCCAGCAGATTGTCGATCACGAAACAGACCCCTGGGGCATTAAAGTCGGCAACGTCGACCTGAAGGACGTTGTCTTGTCGCCGGATATGGAACGTACCATCGCCAAACAAGCCGAAGCGGAGCGCGAGCGCCGCGCCGTCATCATCAATGCGGAAGGCGAAGTACTGGCTGCCGAAAACATGGCCAAGGCTGCGCAATTGCTGGCAGCCACGCCTGGCGCCTTGCATCTGCGCACGCTGCAGACCGTCAACGACGTGAGTTCCGACCAGTCCAACACGGTTGTATTCGCCCTGCCGGTAGAAGTCCTGCGAGCGCTGGAAGGACTGGCGAAAAAATAGCTGAAAGAAACGACCTTGTCGTATGCCCCCTAAACAGAAACACACAAGCAGTAAGACATCGCGCGCGCCGCTCGTTACCCGCGGGAAGAACGGGCGTTTTGTGAAGCTGGCGGGGGGTGCTGTGCATGAAGCAGCAGGTGTTAAGCATACGGACATCGTATTGCCGCGCCATGCGCGTCAGCAGCATCAGAAGGCCGTGGCGCGGCCCATCAGTTTGCGTTCGCCGGCGGCAAATACCGCTCCGACTGCGCCAGGCGGGCAGGGCAAGCAGCGGTTTGCCTTTCCCGTAGCTTTGTCGCAGGTGCGAGACCGCGTTTTTTCCCAGGCCAAGCCGCTCAAGCCGGTGCATGCCCGCAAAAAAGCCTCGGCGAAGCCAGTCTCAGTTTACAGCAGCGACTTGTCTCCGTTCGTGCTTGACCTTAAGCATCGCCGTACGGTCGTGCATCACAGCCTGCCATCTATGCGCAGCGCGCCGCGCCGTCGCGCAGAAGCAAAGCAGGCGCAGGGCGTGCTGTCGCTGTTTGAAAATCAGGGATCGCAAGGCTTGCCGCTGGCCAGCCGCTGGCGCGCCTTTACGGGCCGAGCTACCAGGCAAATCAATCTCACGCCGCGATCGCAGCCCATGGGCATGCGCCGCCGGTTCCGCCGGTTTGCCTCCGTCTGGTCCTGGCGCCTGGCCTCCATGCGGCAACTGTTGGCGGCGCCGTTTCAATCTTTGCGTTCCCGGCGAGCTCAGCGCGCCCTCCAGCTTCAATGGGGCAATGCCGTGGTGGGAAAATCTTCCTACGTCAGCAGGCAGACGCGCGCGGGCAGGCCCATTGCCAGCCATCAGATCCATCCGCTGTTGCGCCTGCGCCAGAGCGTGGCGTTCGCCGCGCGGCGCGTGACAGCTTCGTCTGCGTCATTGTCTGCGCTTGAGCCGGCCTTTGCCCAAAGGCAGCCGTTGTTTGCGCCGCGCGCCTGGGCAGCGGCGGTGGCGCCCTTTGCCGGCGTGTGTGCCGTCATAGTGCTGGGGGTATTAAGCGTGTCGGGCTACCAGCAGGTGCGCGATTACCGCCGCACAGTGCTTGGCGCCACCGACCTGGCTTTGCGAGAACTGGACAAGGCCGCGGCCACGGCCCAGTCTTTGAATTTCTTGCCTGCAGCTGGCCAATTTGAACAAGCAGCCCAATCGTTTAAGGCCGCCGCGGCCGTCGTGGAAAACCAGGCCTCGCCAGCGGCCAAAATTTTAACGCACGTTCCGGGCGTGAAGGGGCAGGTGGAAGCGGGTAAAACGCTGCTGCAACTAGGCACGAATTTGTCCGCAGCGGCGCGCGCCGTCAGCGAAGGGGCCGCGGTGTTCGCCGACAAGCAGCATTTTCTGGCCAGCCAGCCGTTGTCGTACAAGCTGGAATACTTTTTTGTGCGCTTACAGGAAGCGCAGCCGCTGTTGCAACAAAGTGAAGAATTGTTGGGTGCATTGCCTGACGAGGCATTGCCGCAGTCTGCCGCCAGCCAGGTGGGCGCATTGCGCGAGACGCTGCCGGTTGCCAATGAACAACTGAGCCGCATTCTGGGCATGCAGGAGGCTCTCATGGAGTTTTTAGGCCATGGATACCTGCAGCGGCACCTGGTCATGTTTCAAAATAATACGGAATTGCGCGCCAGCGGCGGGTTTATGGGCAGCTTTGCCCTGGTGGACATGGACCGCGGCGAAATTAAAGATATTGAGATACCGGGCGGCGGGCCGTATGACCTGCAAGGCAGTCTGCTAAAGCGCGTCCCGGCGCCGCGCGCCTTGCGCCTTATTAATCCTCGTTGGGAGTTTCAGGATTCCAACTGGTTTTTTGACTGGCCGACGTCTGCCGGCAAGATTGCCTATTTCTATGAGCAGGCTGGCGGCCCGTCCGTGGACGGAGTTGTGGCCGTGGACACGCACGTGATGGAGCGGCTCCTGGAGTTTGTCGGCCCTGTTGAATTGCCGGCCTACAATATGACCGTGACGGCCGAAACATTTCGCGAGCTGCTGCAACAGCAGGTGGAGGTTAATTACGATCGCGTGGAAAACAAACCAAAGAAAATCATTGGCGACCTGGCGCCTATCCTGCTCGAGCGTGTGAAAAACGTTCCGGTAAGCCGCTCTTTGGAATTGGCCGCCGTCTTTGGCGAATTGTTGCAGGAGCGCCATATCATGTTGTATCACGGCAACAATGATGTGCAGGCAAGTTTTTCAAGCCTGGGCTGGGGCGGGGAGATCGCACAAACCAACGCAGATTATGTTGCTGTGGTCCACACCAATCTGGCCGGCGGTAAAACGGACGGGGTCATGGAAGATTCATTTGATCTCTCGGTGCATATTGACGAGAAGGGGCAGGCCACCCATACGTTAACCGTGAAGCGCACGCATACAGGCGTAAAAGGATCGCCCTTTACCGGCGTGCGCAACGTGGATTATGTGCGCGTGTATGTTCCCAAGGGAAGCACATTACTTTCCGCCACGGATTCCAACCTACCGCCGGCATCGCTGTTTGAACAACCGGACGAGGCCTGGCAAGCCGACCCCGACCTGGCCGCTGGCGATGCAACATATCGTCTGGATCCGGAATCAAACACCGAAATTTATGAAGAAACCGGGAAAACAGTGTTTGCGCAGTGGATGCAAGTCGACCCGGGCCAAACCGGCGAGATGAAGCTGGTCTATCGCGTCCCTGCTCCCGTGAAGCAATATGCCTTGCCGCGCCGCGAGTCGTCCTGGACGGACTGGCTCAGCAATGAACCGGTGCGTCCGGAGCAGCAGGTGCGCGTGTACTCCTTGTACTGGCAGAAGCAGTCAGGGGCCTGGGATCCGTCCGTGTCCGTGACGGTGGATTATCCGCAGTCCTGGCGCGTTGAAACTGACACGGAAACCGTCAAACAAGGAAACGGCACATGGAACACGATGTTTGAACAAAAAACAGATGAAGCGCTCCAATTGATCTTTTATTAGCGAGTTCAGGTATGGCCAAAAACAAAAAAGAAATGCCGGATCCATTTGCGGACATCGACATGGAATCCAACATGGCGCCAAAATCCGCTCGTCAGGCAAAGCCCAAGCCAACCAAGCGACCGCGCCAGGGGCTGGGGGAAGAACTTATTGAAGTATACGAGTCCACCGGTGATGATTTCCGCGTCATGAGTACCTTTGAGCATAAGGCGCGTACCTGGCAACGGGTGCTCGCCGGAGTGCTGGTATTTGTCGTCTTGTTGTTTGTCGGTGTGGCGACTATTTCGTATTTTATCTGGGGACGCCAGCCTATTTTTGACGGTGAGCAGGTGGTTTTTGACATCCAGGCGCCAGAGGACGCCACATCCGGGAGCACGGTTACCTATGTGGTCCATTATGCAAACAAAGAAAACGTGAATTTCAGCCGCAGTGAAATCGAGCTGCGCTATCCGGCCGGATTTGCTTTTGTCCGCGCCAACCCTGAACCGATCAGCGGGGAAAATTTATTCAGTTTGGGCAGCGTTTCCGCTGGTAAGGAAGACACCATCGAGGTGGAAGGTGTTTTGGTGGGACGTCCGGAACAAGACGCCACCATTTCCGGTGTCTGGCGGTACTGGCCGGCCAATTTCAGTTCCGAATTCCAGGAGGTCGCTTCCAGCCAGACCCGCGTTGCCCCTGTGAAAATCGATGCGCGCGTCGAAGGGCCGGACCAGGTACTGGTGGGTCAAAAAACAACCTACACGGTCATTTACAACAACACCGGCGAAGCACCGGTACAGAACCTGCGGTTTGAAGCCCTGTACCCCAATGGCTTTGTGGTTGATTCCGCCAAACCCGAATTACAGGAAGATAACAGGTATTTGTTTGTACCGGAGCTCGCCCCCAATCAGGAAACAGAGCTGCAAATTGACGGGTTTTATTCTCTTGCCGCCGACCAGCCGGTTGACTTTATTGTGGAACTGGCCCAGCAAGCGACCGAGGATGAGTATTTCACGCAAAAGCGGCTGACGCATACAACCAAAATCATCCGCGGCGATTTGGTGGTGAACATGGTCGCCAACGGAAGCGCCAAAGACAGCAGCCTGCAGTGGGGCAATACCGTGAACGGCTCCATTACATTCCAGAACAACAGCGAAGCTACGCTTTCAGACCTGCAGGTGGTGGCCAAGCTGGAATCGCGGTATCGCACGGAAGAATCCGGCAAAGGCAGCCAGGGTGCTTTGGACTGGTCAACGCTCATAGACAGCGCCAAGGGCGCTTTAAAAGAGCAGCCGGCGACCGACGCCAAGAGCCTGCGCGTGCGCACCATCACCTGGACGGCTGACGATGTTGCCGAGCTGGAAAAGCTGGAGCCGAAGCAGGAGGGCGGCATTGACTTTCAGATCAGTTTGTATGACCTGGCGGCGGTCAGGAAGCATGTTGCCAATCCCGGAGACGTGGACATCGTATTGTCGGTGGAAGTCAGTGTGGGCAAAACCGGCGGCGTACAGGAGCAACTAAAAGTCATCGGCAATCCCATCCGTTTCAGCGTCAATACAGACCTGGTCATGGCTGCGCAGGCAAGATATTTCGATGAGGATGGCAACCAGGTAGGTTCTGGCCCCTTGCCGCCGGAAGTTGGGGAGCGTACAAAATATCGCGTGTACTGGGACCTGATAAATTCCTTGCATGAAGTCCAGGATGTGTTAGTAAGCACGGATCTGCCGGACAATGTATCCTGGATCAATTCATTTGAGGTCAGCGCCGGCGAAGTGGTGTTTTCAGCCAGCAATAACACGTTAAGCTGGCGGTTGAACCGGATTCCGCTTGATGTTCAGCAAGTCACCCTGGCCTTTGATGTGGAGGTCAGCCCCACTTCGCAGCAGGCAGGCAAGACCGCGGCACTGACCAAGAAAGTCACCATGACGGCGGTGGACACAGTAACGTCCGGTAAAATCATTCAGAGTATTTCTCCGCTGACCACGGCTGTGGAGCATGATGAAGAGGCTGCGGACAGGGGAATTGTGGTGCAATAAACGCAAGACGTTGGCCGGTCGGGGATTGATCTCCGGCCGGTTTTCTGTTATAACGACGGGAATCTATGAGCATCCTGGAGGTCAAACAAACGTCTGAAAAGAGCCGCGCGCGCCGCGGGGTTTTGTCATTGCCGCATGGAGACGTGCAGACGCCCTGTTTTATGACCATTGCCACGCGCGGCGCGGTAAAGACCCTGTCCGCGGATGACGTGAAGGCGCTGGGAGCTGAAATTATTTTGTCCAATACTTATCATTTGTTCATCCGTCCTGGTACGGAGCTGCTTAAGGCGGCCGGCGGGTTGCACGGCCTCATGGGCTGGCGGGGGCCCATTCTTACCGACAGTGGCGGCTATCAGGTGTTCAGCCTGGCCGGCATGCGTAAAATCACCGAAGAGGGAGTCAAATTCAAAGATGATACGGACGGCCGCACGCATGAGCTGACGCCGGAATCGGTCATCGACATCCAGGTCGCCATCGGCAGCGACATCATGATGGTTTTGGACGAATGCCCGGCCCATGACATGAAACGGGAAGCATTGGTCGCTTCCATCGATCGCACCAGCCGCTGGGCCAGGCGCGCTTTTGACCGCCGCGCCAGCCTTATTTCGGATGGCGCTATTGCCGCCGGCCGCCATAACTTGTTTGCCATCGTGCAGGGCGGCACGGACGAAGAATTGCGGAAGTATTCCTTGGAGGCATTGAAGCAAACGCCGTTTGACGGCTACGCATTGGGCGGTTTGGCCGTGGGCGAACCGCGTGAAGAGATGTATCGCACGCTTGAAGCCATCACGCCGCTGCTGCCGTCCGATAAGCCGCGGTATCTGATGGGTGTTGGCAAGCCTCAGGAAATCGTGAAGGCTGTAAAAGAAGGCGTGGACATGTTTGACTGCGTCATTCCCACGCGCCATGCTCGCCATGCGCAATTATTTGTGTTCCGCAACCGTGAGAATTTCGATAGCGAGGGTTTTTACGAAACCTTGAACATCACCAATGAGCAGTTTACGAACGATTTGGCGCCCGTTGATTCTGCTTGCGATTGCTATACCTGCCAGAACCACAGTCGTGCGTACATCCGTCACTTGTTTAAAACGAATGAGATGCTTGGTTTCCGCCTGGCGACCATTCATAACGTGCGGTTTTACCTGGAGCTGATGGAACGCATCCGAAAGCAGATCGAGAGCGGTATCTTGTAATCCCGGTTGGCGGTAACGCCGGCCTGTGATAGCATGAAACAAGCGAAAAAACGCTTGTTTTTGTTATGGATACGTCGAATTTGCCGGTATTGTCGGTAACGGAATTCAACACCCTGGTCAATGACACCCTGGGGCGCATTTTTGTCTGGGTAAAGGGGGAAATCAGCGGGTTTCGTATCAGCCAGAACAAGTGGGTAACGTTTGATCTGAAAGACGAGGGCAGCAAAATCAACTGTTTCATGACCAAGTACCAGCTTGATCAGGTGTTGGAAGACGGCATGGAAATTAAAGCCCTGGGCGTGCCGCGCGTGTATGTGCCATACGGCAAGTACAGTTTTACCATCCAGCGCGTGGAGCCGGTGGGTGAGGGTGCATTACGCCGCGCGTTTGAGCTGACTCGTCAGAAGCTGGAACAGGAGGGGCTGTTTGATCCCGCTCATAAGAAGCCCATCCCGCGCTTCCCACGCACGATCGGGTTAGTTACATCCCCTGAAGCCGCCGCGTATACGGATTTTTTGCGCATTTTGGAAAATCGTTGGGGCGGGGTGGAGGTTGTCGTGCGGCCCAGTCTGGTACAGGGCGTGGACGCGCCGGGCCAGCTGGCCGACGCATTGAACTGGTTTAATCGCCACCATCCCGTGGACGTCATCGTGCTTACGCGCGGCGGCGGGTCAATGGAAGATCTCATGGCCTTTAACAGCGAAACCGTTTGCCGCGCCGTGTACGCTTCCCGTATTCCCGTCGTCTGCGGCGTGGGGCATGAGCGCGATGTTACGCTGGCCGAACTCGTGGCGGACGTGCGTGCTTCAACGCCGTCCAATGCCGCCGAACGCGTGGTGCCAGATCGCAAAGAAATCGACTGGCAGTTGAACCTTTCAGCCAAACAGATGGATAAATGCGTGACGCAGCAGGTAACGCATATCCGCTATGAATTGCGTGAGCGCATGGCGCATTTGGAGCACCATATCCGCCAGCACACGACGGCGTTTACTGACCTCCAGCAACGCATGCATCTGGCTTTCAGCGCCTACAAGAGCAAGCTGCAGACCGGTTTATTGCAGCTTGACCATCAAGCGGCGCGCATGGACAGGCGCATGGCAAACCTGCTGCAAGATGCCGCCTTGCGGCTAAGGCAGTTGCAACAGCTTTGCCAGTCATTTAATCCGCGGCAGGTCTTGCAGCGCGGGTATGCCATTCCGCGCCTGGCCAACGGCCAGATCATTCGTAAGCTTGATCAGGTCAGGGTGGGGCAGACGGTCCAGACCGAGCTTACAGACGGCGTATTTGCCTCTGCGGTTTTGGAAAAGGGCAAGCGATTAACCATCAACAAAAAACTTCTTTAATCCTATGGTCAAAACAAGCAAAAGCAAGTCATTTGCCTTCGGTGAATCATTTGATCAACTGAACAAAATTGTTGAACAGTTGGAAGCAGGTTCCATCGACCTAGACAAAGCTCTGGCGTTGTACGAAGAGGGACTAAAAATCGTCCAGGCTTGTAAAAAGCATCTGAGCCAGGTCGAAAACAAGGTCCGTATCATCCGTGAGACCTACGCGGTGGGCGCGGAAGGCGAGGAAGAGGATTCCGTTGACGAATAATACTATGGGGCTGCTGTTTACCGTTACTGCCTGCGCCGCGTTTCTGGCCAGCGTCGCCGCCACGCTTGCGGTTCGGAAACTGGCTTTTGCCTGGGGCGCGGTGGATATGCCCAAACCAGGCCGGAAGATCCACGCAAAACCAACGGCATTGCTGGGAGGTCTTGGCATTTATGGCAGCATTGTCATTGTCCTTATTGCCTTATTGGTTGGCGACGTATTGCCCAGCGGTTCCATTTCCGCCAAGCATATTGTGGGACTGCTTGCGGGCGGTTTTTGGCTGGTCATTGGCGGCGCATTGGACGATAAATTCAATCTCAAGCCCAAGCAGCAAATTATCTGGCCCGTGCTGGCGACACTGTCTATTATCGGCAGCGGCATCGGCATAGAGTCCATCAGTAATCCGCTGGGAGGTCAGTGGTTTTTGCATCAGGTGGACATCCCTCTTCTTTGGATTAAAGGGCTGCCGTATAAGATAACGCTTTTAAGCGATGTGTTTACGTTTTTTTGGCTCATGGGCGTGATGTATGCCACCAAGTTTTTTGACGGGCTGGACGGCTTGGTGTCGGGCATTACGGTCATTGGCGCTCTGGTAGTCTTTGCTGTCAGCTTGTCGTCAAAAATCAATCAGCCTGAGACGGCCTTGCTGGCATTGGTCATCGCTGCCGTATTTGCGGGTTTCCTCGTGTTTAATTTCAACCCCGCGTCGATATTTTTGGGAGAAAGCGGCAGCACGTTAGCGGGATTTTGCCTCGCTGTCTTGTCCATTATCGCGGAAAGCAAAGTTGTGACCACGCTGGTCGTCATGTCGTTGCCGGTTCTTGACTTGATCTGGGTGATGGTGCGCCGCATCTTCATTGACCGCGTCTCCCCGTCGCAGGCCGACCGCAAGCATATCCATCATCGCCTGCTGGATAGCGGTTTCAGCCAGCGACGCGCTGTGCTGTTGCTCTACCTGTGGGCAGTGGTCTGCGGGTTGTTTGCCCTGGCGTACCAGGAACAGGGACAATGGTATGTGCTTTTTGCCGCCATGCTCGCGGTGTTGGGTCTGGCTTTTTATCTCGTCCGATATTCTAAACGCGTATGAAGTGGGCATCCCTCAGCCTGGCTCTCATCTTATTCGTGGCGGTTTTGATTTACGCCCGGTCTGTGTTCTCTCGCGCCAAGCCGGGGTCTACGGTCGTTATTGACGGCCGTGTGCAGTACAACGTGGAGGTTGCGGAGTCGGCGGCGGCTAAAGCCAAAGGATTGTCGTATCGCGACAGCCTCGCGCCTGATGCCGGTATGCTGTTTGTGTTCTCTGAGCCAGAAATCCGTTATTTCTGGATGAATGGCATGCGCATACCGCTGGATGTGCTCTGGATTCGCGACGGCGTTGTCGTCGGCCTGCAGGAAAATATCCCGCATCCTGCGGCCAATAACGGTGAAACGGCGCGTTTTCAGTCTCCGGAGCCGGCGGATATGGTGCTGGAAATACGTGCCGGGGAAATCGCGCAGCAGGGGATTAAAGCTGGGGATAGCATTGAGCTGAAATAAACTATGGATGCAGAAAAACCGCAATCTTTCTACGATCGAGCAAAGGCTTCTCGAAATGAAAAGATTGACAAATATAATTTAAAAACAGATAGTGAAAAATTTAATAGGCTATTGAACGAAGGGCGGATGCTTTTACAGGAAGAGCTCGATCAACTTCAGCTATCAAGGACACCTCAACAATTTGGGCAGAGATTGGACCTGGTTCTTAACAAGGTAGCCGCCTTGTTTGATGATGAGTATGGGAGTAAGGCCCGGAAGGCTCTGTTTGAGCGAATTTTAGATAAGGCCCGCCATGAAATAGTGGATGCTTTGCCGGAATCGGAAAAAAGCGGAAGAATGATAAAACTGCAGGAAGCATCAACTTCTTGGGAATCGCTTGCTGAGGCTGGCGCATGGCTTGCTGGAGAGTTTCATGTGAGCCCGGATGATTTTGCCCGCATTCGCGATGAAAAGATCAAGGAGGCGAGGTTTTTTTTCCGCTCCTTGGCAGATTCTTGACGAAAACAGCGATTTTCGCTAAAGTATCAGCACCTAATTGGCATTCTCTCCGGCCAACCAAGACCTGCATCTAGCGGGCGCCGGCGGAAGCCTTTTTCTTTTTATATGATTGCCATCATCAAAACCGGCGGCAAGCAATACAAGGTCAAAGAGGGCGACGTCCTCAAGATCGAAAAGCTGGCCGTTGAAGACGGAAAGAAATACACCTTTGAGGACGTTCTCATGGTTGCCGACGAACAGGGCGGCAACGTCAATATCGGCAAGCCTACCGTCAAAGGCGCCAGTGTTGAAGCCACGGTCATTGTCACCAAGAGACAGCAGAAAGTCCGCGGCGTGAAGTTCCGCCACAAGACCCGCCATGTGCGCACCAAGAACCATCGCCAGACCATGACGGAAGTCAAAATCGACAAGATCAAAGCCTAATAAAAAAACACCCGCAGAAACGGGTGTTTTTTGTACAGGTATATCAGTACAAATCTGCGTTTTTAAACGGGATCAGCGCCAGGATGACGGCATGCTCAAAGGCTGTGGTGCGGTCTATGGCTTTATGCGTTAACAAACCTACCGCGCCTTCTTCTTTGTTGGATCCGGAACGGCCAAACACCTGATCGTCGGCTGCGCCCAGCTCCATGCCGCCAAGCACCAGTTTGGCCACGGCATCGGGCAGGTAAAACGAGACGCTGCGGCCCAGGCCGCGCCGGTCGCGTCCGATCACGCAAACCCAGCCAAAGCTGAGCAGCCCTGCAGCGTCCTTCTGAATGCCGCCCTCCAGGCCAACCCAGAAATCATCTTTCGGGTGAGCCTGGCGGGCCTGGGCAGCGCGGTTCATGGCGCCCGTTTTTGTTTCCTCCTCGGACATGGGCTGGTTGGAAACGCCTGATGGCACGGAAACCCCTTCAAACAAAAACGTCTCGCCCGGAAATTGTTTGGCAAAAGCCCGTTTCACGGCTTCGATTTTTGCTGAGTTGGTGGAGGCAATGACGACTTTCATATTTCAAAATGTTGTTTGCAGCGCGATAGCGGCGCAAGGATCCAATGGGGGAATTCGGAGGCTTCGGCATTGAGGGCAAGCCACTTGAACTGTTGGTGCTCTTCGGAGAGTGTTACATCAACCGCTTTGGGTTTGCACAAGAAAATAATCATGGTGATGGTTTGTCCGTCATCGCGCACGAAATGTTGTACGTCCAGCGGCGCCGTTATTTCCGCCTTCATTCCGGCTTCTTCTTGCAATTCGCGATGCAAGCCGTCAAAGGGGTTTTCCCCCGCATCCAGCCGGCCGCCCGGCAAGTCCCATTCACTGCCCGCATGGGCGTCAAACTTCCGGCGCTGCAGCAACAAGACTTTTCCTTCGTGCACCACAAATGCTTTTACGGCAATCGCAAAATTCATATCTCCGCCTTTGAAACAACGTATGTTTTTACTTGTTTGACCTTTTTGTAGTTGCCAAAGACGTCCTTAAATTGCCGTTTGATGTACTCTTTCAGGCCGGAAATGGTTACGACCATGAATTGCCCGCCGGGTTTGAGATGCGACTTGGCATCCATCATCATAATATACAAAAGTTCTTTACCGACCTTTGCCGGGAGATTGGAAACGATGAGGTCAAATTTTTTATCGGCTGGCACATGGCTGAATCCGTTGCTGAGGTAGATGTCCGTGTTGATAATGCCGTTAGCCCGGGCGTTCTTTTTGGCATATTCTACGGCCACAAAATCCTTGTCGACCATGTGTACGCTGCCTTGCGGGCACAGTTTGGCCAGCGTAAGGCCCAGCGGCCCATATCCGCAACCAAGATCGAGGCAATCCGCGTTTGCGGCGGGCTTAAGGACCGATGCCAGCAGCTTGGTGCCTTCATCGATGTACGTAGGGTTAAACAGGCCCCAGGTGGAATGGAAGGCGAGCGTTATGCCGTGCAATTCGTCGCTGAACTCGATGTCTTTTTTTAAAATGGACTCGTCCTTGGTGGAAAGCATAGCTAGATTTTTTTCAGGACCTTAATCATGTCCACCCCCCAGGCTTCGTACTTGCGTTTTTTATAGTACTCGTACGGTTTGGTATGCGAGCCTACGGCATCGAGGCGGACAATGTGGCACCCCTTGCGTTTAAAGTACGTTTCCATGGTGTCCATCAGTTTTTTGCCGATTTTCTTTCGCTGGTATTCCGGACGCACATACAGCGTGTACACGTAGCCGGTTTTGATCGGTTTATAAAATGTAAGTTCCAGTTTCTTTTTGGTGTAAACAGCTCCTGTAATGAAGCCGGCCATGGTTTTTCCGTCCATGGCGACAAATGTTTTGCCGCCGTGTTTTTTTGATTCCCGCAGGCTGTAGTCGGCGTATCGGCGTCCATATTCCGGTTTGCGTCGAAAAATGCCGAAAGGATCAAGGCGTAAAAAATGATCCATGACGGCATTATGCAGCTCAATCAGCTGCTTTTTGTCGGCAGGTTTGTATTCGCGGATGGTGATGGCGCTCATAAGGGCAGGGATGTGCGGCCGCGGATGGCTTTGGCCAGGGTTACTTCATCAGCGTATTCCACGACGCTGCCCATGGGCAAGCCCTGCGCCAGCCGCGTGAGTTGCAAGTGGGGGAACTGCTTAAACGCCTTTTGCAAATACAGCACCGTGGCCTCGCCTTCAAAGTCGGCATCAAACGCCAAAATGACCTCATGCACGCGACTGTTGTTCAGGCGTTGCAGCAGGCTGTCGACGTTCAGCATTTCCGGGGTGATGCCTTCCAATGGGTTGATAGTGCCTCCTAGCACATGGTAGAGGCCCTGATACTCGCCGCTTTGCTCTACGGCGGCCAAATCATGCGCTTCTGAAACGACGCAAATGACGCTGGTATCCCGTTTGGGGTCGGCGCAAATGTGGCAGGTGGCCTGGCCTGCAAAGTTATGGCAGGTCTGGCAAAAACCAAGATTTTCGTGCAATTGCTGCAAGCTGGCGCTAAAACCCTGCAGGTAGGGTTTTGGCTGTTTAAGCAAATAAAAAACCAGCTTTTCCGCTGTTTTGGGGCCTATGCCTGGCAAGCGGTCAAAGTGCTCGACAAGATTGCGTATGGGTTCTGGCAGACGCATCATAGGCGTCATGAAGGATTAGCTCAGGCCAGGCAAACCAAGGTCTCCCATTTTGGAGAGCTTCATGGCCATGGCTTTTTGCACCTTCTTGATGCTTTCGTTCATGGCATCGGCCAGCACGGTCTGCAAACGTTCTTTATCGGCAAGCAGCGCGTCATCCGTGACGTGCACAAACTTTACTTGCTGGTTGCCGTCCATCTGGATGGTGACGCCCTTATAGCTGACGTCGACTACTTCCTGCGCCAGGGCGCCCTGGATGACTTTGGCTTTGTCGCGTAATTCTTTGATCTGCTTCAGTTTGTTGAACATATGGTTAAAATTGCGGAATTTCTAAGGGTTCGTTGGGAGGCAGCTGGCGAATGGGCGGCGGCGCCTGGATTTCCATGTGGCGTTTCTCCAGGTTTTTAAAGCTGACGCGCGCGCCGTCAAAGAAGACTTTCACCACGCCGGTGGGGCCGTTGCGGTGTTTGGCGATATGGATTTCGCCAATGTGCTTTTCTTCGTCTGTTAATTCTTCCGGACGGTAATTGCGGTCGGCGGCCTTGCGGTAGATGAACATGACGATGTCGGCATCCTGTTCAATAGAGCCTGATTCGCGCAAATGCGAGAGGCGGGGAATGGCCGGCTTTTGTTGCTCCACGGCACGCGACAGCTGCGACAGGGCAATGACGGGAATGTTGAGTTCGCGCGCAATCTGCTTGAGAGCGCGGCTGATTTCCGAGATCTCCTGCACGCGGTTTTCTTCTTTCTTGGTGCCGCGGCCTTCCATCAGCTGCAAGTAGTCAACGATCAGTAAACCAAGGCCATGCTCGGTTTGCAAGCGGCGCGCCTTGGTACGGATTTCCATGATGTTTGCCGAAGCATTGTCATCAATGAAAATGGGTGCTTCCGACAGCACGCCCATGGCATGGCCCAGGCGAGGGAAGTCGTCGGAGTCGGGGCGATCAGAGAGGCGGCCGGTGCGCATGCGCCAGAGGTCGATACCGGCTTCCGAGCAGAGCAGGCGGTCTACCAGCTGCTCTTTGGACATTTCCAAGCTGAAGATGCCCACGGGAACCTTGGAGTTCACGGCCACGTTGCGGGCAAAGTCCAGGGCCAGGGTGGTTTTACCGACGCTGGGGCGCGCGGCAAGGATAACAAGGTCCGATTTTTGAAACCCAGCCAATAAATTATCCAGTTCCTTAAAGCCGGTGGGAACGCCGCGCACCTTGCCTTTTTCGCGGTGCAGCATGTCAATGCGTTCAAACGCCTCATTTAATACTTCACGCACCGGGGCGAAATTTTGTTTAAGATATTTCTGCGATACGCCAAAGACAGACTGTTCGGCCTGGTCCAGGACTTTGTCGATATCTTCGGATTCGGTATAGGCGAGCTCCGTGATTTCCGCGGCGGCAGAACCCAGGCGCCGCAGCGTCGCTTTCTTTTGGATGATGTCGGCGTAGTGCTTGACGTGGGCGGAGGAAGGAACCTTGGCGGCAAGCCCGCTGATGAACGCCCGGCCGCCGATTTTGTCTAAAACGCCGGCTTCCTGCAGGCGGTTGGAAAGGCTGAGCAAGTCGATGGGTTCCTGGCGGCTGTACAGATGCAGCATGGCATCATAGACCTGGCCGTAGCTTGGTTTGTAAAAGTCGTCAGCGTGCAGAGAGTCGGCGACCTTGATCATCGCATTCTTGTCGATAAGCAAGGCGCCCAATAAGGACTCTTCGGCTTCGATATTTTGCGGGGGCATCCGTTCCATAGTGGCGATATTTTACCTTAATTCTGCCGCCGCGGAAATGCTTGGCTCGTGGGTTTCTTGTTCATAAAAAATCGCCTGAAAATGAAGAATCCTCGCTTCGATTCGTACCTTGTGGGCACTTCACGAAACGAGGATCTCCGAGTTCGAAAACCGTGATCACGGTTCCTGAGGTCTGCCACGACCCTTGCGGATCATGAGCGACGTCTTTTTTGACGCCGGTTTGTGGTCGAACTCGCGCTTGACGCTGCTTGCCCTTGGGACCGGTGTTGTGCACGGGTGCCGCATTAAGGGTGCAGGTAGCTGTTTCCAGATTGACGCTCCTCCATCCGATACGTGCGCTTGCGCGAACGAACGAATGTAGGCCTGAGGAGCGCTTTCGCTGGATGCCAGCTTTTTACCGACTCGTCGGTTCCATGTCTTACTGTCAGTCACCACGGTTGGCAGGCTTGTTTCACAATCGGTGGTCGATTTAACTCCTTATTCAGAAGTTGAACGGCCGTTTACCACATGGGTGGTGCGAGATCGCTTTTGGGCTTGCCGTTTGTTCCGCCTTGCGGGCGAAGGGCAGGCTTTGTGGCTAATCGCACTGTTTACCGATCTCTGTGAATCTGCTGTTCCGTGCCTTGACAATGAGCAGGTCGTGCGAGGCGGCTTGATCAACGTTTCCGCTGATCTGCGCTCCTCAATGTCCGAGCTGGATAGATGTCCCTTAAGCGCGCGCCGTCTTTAGTTGGCAACGTAGGCTTTTGGGGTCTTTACAGCCCGTCCCGCATGACGTTCGAATCGCCGTTAGGCTTTTCTACTTGTCCCGGCAAGTACCGTTGCGCTGCAAGCAGCGTCCCGGTCTTTTCCGTGAAAGGATCTCGCCGAAGCGAAGGTCCCATCTGCGAAGTGTCTGTACAATAGCCGAGGCCATCCGGGCTGTCAAAGCCATAGGCAAGCGCCCGATTTTATTAGCGATTTGAAGTTATCCACAGCGGTGCTGTCAAAAATTGACATCATTGATGTGAAAAGCGTGGGGATAAGTTTGTGGAAGTTGGCGAAGTTTTCGTTCGGACTATTTTCACCTGTGCATAAAGCGAAGCCCCGCACGGCCTGGGGAGGCTATGCGGGGCGGGAGTCACTGAGCTTGTGTGACGGCTGGGGCGGCTTCCATGGGCGGTGGCGCTTCAGGCGGCGGGCCGCTGGGCAGGTCGCGCCGCAGCAAGACCACCGCAAGCGTCACTAGTACAATCGAGCCGATGGTGTTGATGGTGGGCATCTGGCGGTCGATGGCCATGTTGATGACGGCCATGGAGATAGGAATGCCGACGCCCAGCACCGTGACGGCCAGCTGCGGGGTGGCTCCGCGCACGTACGCCTCAAAGTAGAGGATGGCGCCACCGGCGAAGATCAACCCGGCAATGATGATCCAGAGGAAACGCTTCCAGCTGGACATCGTCTCAGCGGGCGGGACTGCTGTCGGCGGTGTCGGCCACAGGAAGCCGAGGATAATGACAAAGATCGCGAAGATCAGGCCGGCGGCGATGACCCATGACAAGATCGACAGCGGGGTGTTCTTCACGGTCAGGCCCAGGTGATCCCGGAAGGGCCAGACGAAGGCGCAGACCAGGAAGTAACAGAGCGCGTAGACGGGCTGGCTGGCCAGGGGGCTGATATCGTCGAACTTGCGGGCGATGATGGTGTTCTCGATGCCGATGAACACGGCGCAGACAAGCAGGAGAAGGATTGGACCCACGTTGCATGCCTTTCTACCTGGTAAAGCAGGTTGCCCCGAATCTTGCGGGTTTTACACATGGCCGTCAAGCAAACAAAAAACCCGTATACGATTTGTATACGGACTTTCTGGTGGATGTTGCTGGACTCGAACCAGCGACCTCTGCAATGTGAATGCAGCGCTCTAACCAGCTGAGCTAAACATCCAAAATGGTGGGTCGGCTGGGAATCGAACCCAGGACCATCAGCTTAAAAGGCTGTTGCTCTACCAGCTGAGCTACCGACCCACGGTTGTAAAACCGCGATAATGAAAATAACGCTTGAAGCCAGGGCCAAGCGTGCGAAAAGTATAGCACGATTCACAAGGAAAGACAAGGGAAATGTGCTAAAATACCTGCATGTCAAAAAAGCAAAAACAAAACGCCATCGGTTCGGGCTCCGCCTGGCATGCCATGACGGCAAAAGATGCGCTTGCGCTTGCGAAATCCCGGTCCGGGGGGCTGACAAGCGCGGAAGTCATGCGGCAGCGACAGCTGTTTGGTTCAAACGAACTGACGCATGACGAAGCGCCGCCGTTTTGGAAAATTTTTTTATCGCAGGTGACGAGCCCGCTTGTATACGTGCTTTTGGGTGCTGCTGCGGTGAGCTGGGTCGCTGGGGAAGGGCTGGAAGTAATTGTGATTCTGGCGGCGATCGGGCTGAACGCCGCAGTGGGGTTTTGGCAGGAATACAAGGCCGACCGGGCATTGCTGCGGCTGACCAGGCTTTTGCAGCAGTATGTCACGGTTGAACGTGACGGCAGGCAGCAGCGTATTGATGCCGCCAGTGTTGTCGTTGGCGACATTATGGTGCTTCATGCGGGTGATAAGGTCATTGCAGATGCCCGGCTGGTGGATGCGCGCCGCCTGCAGGCAAATGAGGCAAGCCTGACGGGCGAGTCCACGTCTGTAGACAAGCATGTTGATCCGGTGGCGGCGGATGCGGGGCCAGGTGACAGGCGCAACATGGTGTTTGCCGGAACTTCCATTACGCATGGGGTAGGCCGGGCTGTCGTGGTGGCTATTGGCGACCAGACGGAATTGGGGCAAATCGCCGGCCTGGTGCGCGCCACGCGTCAGGACCGCACGCCGTTGCAAGAACAGTTGATAGGTCTTTCCCGGTTCCTGACCCTCCTGGTACTGGCGATTTCGATTTTTCTGTTTTTCGTCGGCACCGTTTATTCCATTTCCGCGCGAGAGTTGCTTGTTACCGTGGCGGCTCTGGCCGTGGCTGCCATTCCGGAAGGCCTGCTCATTTCACTTACGATCGTGCTGGTCATAGGCATGCAGCGGTTGTTGCGCCGGCGCGCCCTGGTCCGCAAGTTACTGGCCGCTGAAACGCTGGGTTCCGTTACGGTCGTCTGCTCAGACAAGACTGGCACGCTGACCAAAGGGGAAATGCAGGTGTCTCGCATCGTGGTGCATGGGGAGGCGCATGATCAAAATCACGGGCCGGCACAGCAGTTATCATACGAGGAGCAACATCTGGCGGTGTTAAAGGCGGGCATGCTCTGCAATGACGCGTATATCCGCAATCCGCAGGATGACCTGAAGGAATGGGAAGTCGTCGGCGACCAGACCGACGCCGCCTTGCTGCTGGCCGGCGTCCAGGCGGGGTTTGACCGAGAGCGTTTGCAAAAAGAACTGTTCCGGCTTGATGAAGTGCCGTTCGACGAGAAGTACAAATTCATGGCCACGCTGCACCATGTGAACAAGCAGGAACATGTCATGTACATGAAGGGCGCGCCAGAGACAGTATTGGCCATGTGTCGGTCTTCTCGTACGGCAGGCAAGGTCCAGAAGATGACACCTAAACTGCAGGCGTCTTTGCGCGAGGAATACCAGCAAATGGCGCGTCAGGGCCTGCGCGTGCTGGCCGTGGCTTCCAGGACGGTCAGCCCCGATCAGGAAACCTTTCAGGATATGGGGGTAGATATGGAGCAGCCGTCATTTGATAACCTGACGTTTGACGGCTGGGTCGGCTTAAAGGATCCCGTGCGTCCCGAGGTACGACAGGTGTTCACGACTATGGCGGCGGCAGGGATCCGTCCCATGATCATTACCGGCGACCATCCGGAAACCGTGCGCGCCGTAGCCGCAGAGCTCGGCTGGGTCGTGCCGGACAGCGCCATGATGTCGGGAGCGGATCTGGACGATTTGCCGGCCGAACAGCTGACGGAGCATGTCCAGCATGTGCAGGTGTTTGCTCGGGTCGAACCCAAGCATAAAGTCCGCATCGTGGAGGCGCTGCGCCTTTCCGGGGAAGTGGTCGCCATGTTCGGCGACGGCGTTAACGACGCGCCGGCGCTGAAGGCGGCGGATATTGCGGTGGTCGTGAATTCCGGCACGGACATTGCCAAAGAAACGGCCGATCTGGTGCTGCTGGACAACCATTTCGGCGTGATTACTGCGGCCATTCGGGAAGGACGGGCCATGTTCGACAATATCCGCCGCATTTTTCTCTTCCTGGTCAGCGACAGTTTCGCTGAAGTCGGCATCATTACGCTGGCCATCATCTTAAAGCTGCCCATGCCGCTGACCGCCCTGCAAATCCTTTGGATGAACCTGCTTTCCGATACGCTGCCCAATTTGTCGCTGACCCTGGAAGAACCGCAGGACGGAGTCATGCAGCGCCGGCCGCGTCCCAAAGGGGAGCGCATCGTCAACAAAGAAGTCCGTTCGCTGGTATTTATCACTACCGCCGCAGCTGTCTTTTCCGGCTTTCTCTGTTATTTCGTCGTATTGAAGATGACGGGAGACGTGGCCCTGG
Source organism: uncultured Gammaproteobacteria bacterium (assembly GCA_964415935.1). GTDB lineage: Bacteria > Patescibacteriota > Patescibacteriia > VMEV01 > CAYQCH01 > CAYQCH01. Next base: position 2,910 of record CAYQCH010000014.1, on the reverse strand, counting down.
CGCGTACGGTCTGTTTCACGATGGTGGCGCTGGACAGCATGTTTTATGTCTTCAGCATTCGTCGGCTTGGCGAGCCGCTATGGAGAACCGGTTTTTTTCAGAATAAGCCCCTGCTGGCGGCCATTGCCTTCACCGTAGCCGCGCAGGTATTGGTTGTGTACTGGCAGCCGTTGCAGGCGGCGTTCGATACCGTGAACATGCGCGTGATCGACTGGGGCTTTGTCCTAGGCTTCGGTTTATTGCAAATCGTGGTTATTGAAATAGCAAAAATCGGCATGAGGGCGCGGCTAAGCACCACATCGATGAATTAACTATGAGCGACAAATCCCCAGCATTGCCGGAGTTGAGCGCCTTGTTTCCCCCAAACACGGCGGGGCGCGGCATGGTAACCGATATACCGGTGTTTCGCCGCGATATGCGCGTGAAAGATGCGAAGGAGACCGTGCTTGAGCATGCGCGGGAATACGATTCCATAAATTACGCGTACGTCGTAGACGAAGACTGGGGGCTGGAAGGCGTCGTGTCTATAAAAGAACTGATGCAAGCGCGCGGCACGCTGAGATTGCAAGAAGTCATGGCCAAGAAGCTGGTTACGGCCAATCCCATGGATACAGTGCCTCGCGTGGCTTCCTTAGCGTTGCAGAACAATTTGAAAATGATTCCGATCGTGGACCATAAAAGCCGGCTTGTCGGCGCTTTCAGTTCAAACGAACTCTTGGAAATCTTGAACAAGGAATTTACGGACGACTTGCTGCGCTTGTCAGGCGTCAGCGTGCAGCGGCAGCATCACCCATTCGACAGTTTCAAGATCTTGCGGGCGCGGCTGCCCTGGATGCTGATTGGCATGTGCGGCGGCCTGGTCACAGGGTTTATTATCAGCTTGTTTAAGTCCTCGTTGGAAACGACTGTTCTCCTGGCCGTGTTTATCCCGGTTATCATGAGCACGGGCGCGACGAGCGCGAACCAGGCGGCAATGATTTTCATACGCAACTTGCTGCACGCTGACATCGCCAATCGCACGCAATACATCCTGAATGAATTGCGGATCGGGGCCCTGGTCGGCTTGTTGCAAGGCACGCTGGTGTTTGTTGTCATCGGATTGTTCCTCCAGAATATTGTTTTGGCGTTGTCCGTCGGTGTATCATTGGTATTGACTGTCATCGCCGGCGCGTTTATTGGCGTCATCACGCCCATGACGCTGTACCGTATCAAACTGGATCCGGCGCTGGGCGCCGGGCCGTTCCTGACTATTTTAAAAGACATCGTGGCCATGGCCATTTATTTTTCCGTCGCCACCGGCTTATTGTCATTGCTCCAGTAGTATGGCCAGACCCAAACCCGTAGTTCTTATTTCGCTCGATGGATGGGGTATCAGCCCTATTAAGGATGGGAATGCCATTGCGTTAGCTAAGACGCCCAACATGGACCGTCTTATGAAAAGCTATCCGTTCACCATTGTCGAGGCGGCGGGAATCGCAGTGGGGCTTCCGTGGGGCGAGGTCGGAAACTCGGAAGTCGGCCACTTGAATTTGGGCGCCGGCCAGGTGGTATACCAGAACTTGCCGCGCGTGCAATTATCCATCCAGGATAAGACTTTTTTCAGCAACGAGGCGCTGCTGGGTGCTTTGGAGCATGCCTCCAGCAACAAGAGCCAGCTGCATCTTGTGGGTATCGCTTCCAATGGCGGCGTTCACGGTCATATCGAGCATTTGCACGCCTTGCTGCAGATGTGCAAGCAGCGGAAATTTAAAAAACGCGTGTACATCCATTGCATCACGGATGGCCGCGATACGGCGCCGGCCGTAGCGGTCAATTTCATCACCGAGTTGCAGGATGTCATCAAGGCGAACGGGGTGGGCGAAATCGCCAGCCTCGTTGGCCGTTATTACGCCATGGACCGTAACAACGTCTGGGAGCGCACCAAACTGGCCTACGACCTGATGTCCAAGGGATTAGGTCTGCAATTCAGGGATCCTGTTGAAGCGATCAAAGAGATTTACCAGCGAGGCATGACCGATGAGCAGCTGGCGCCAACGGTCATTACTGATAAAAAAGGCAGCCCTATTACCACCGTACAAGAAAATGATGCGGTTATTTTTTGGAACTATCGCCCTGATCGCGCGCGCCAACTGACCCAGGCATTCGTGGTGGATGATTTTAAGGGGTTCTCCCGCGACAAAATTGTCAATTTGAAATTCGTGACCATGATGGAGTACGAAGCGGGTCTCCCCGTTGACGTGGCGTATCCTCCGCAAATCATTGCTGAGCCGGTGGGAAAAATCGTCGCCGATTCCGGACTGAAACAGTTACGGCTGGCTGAAACGGAAAAATATGCGCACGTTACGTACTTCTTTAACGGCGGCCTGGAAGAGCCATTCAAGAATGAAGACCGGGTCTTGATACCGTCGCCCAATGTGGCAACCTATGATTTAAAACCAGCGATGTCGGCGCCGGAAATCGCAACGCGGGCCATGAAGGAAATAAAAGGGGGAAAGTACGACTTCATCCTTATTAATTTTGCCAACGCGGATATGGTGGGGCATACAGGCGTGCTTGAGGCCGCCATCAAGGGAGTTGAAGCCGTGGATGACGGCGTCGGCAAGATTGCCGACGCCGTCGTGGCGGAGGGCGGCGTGGTGGTTATTACTGCGGACCATGGAAATGCCGAACAAAAACTTGATCCTTTGAAAGGCACGATGACGAAAGAACACACCACGTCCGTGGTCCCCGTTATCGTGGTGGATCAAAGCCGGGCCCGGCAACTTGATGAGGCGACCTTTGAAATGCTAAAAGTACAAATCAACCCGGTAGGCATCCTGGCCGACGTCGGCCCGACCGTATTGGCTCTTATGGAGCTGGAGCCATCTAAAGAGATGACTGGGCGAAGCCTGTTAAACGATTTGATGTAAA
>CAYQCH010000013.1:0-31274 GCA_964415935.1 uncultured Gammaproteobacteria bacterium | reverse complement strand
TGGTGGAGATGGGGGGAGTTGAACCCCCGTGTGAAAAGAATCGGATTCAGCCACTCTACAAGCGTATCCATCGCTGATGTTTCAGGCGCGGCGTAAAACGATGGCAAAAAAGCCGTGCCCTATCGCAGGTATTTCTTAGTATCGATGTAAGCGCGCCCATCGAATACCCAGCCCTCTGTTATGGCACCGGTGATTGGACTAGAAGGCGTCGTCCTACCGATGAGCTAGGCTATATTAAGCCAAAGCTGGAACCGTCGCCAAGGAGCGGAAGGCCGAAGCCAACGTGCTCTTGACGCGGGCAAGTGTGTTTGCACTTACGAATTGAAACGCAGGATTAACGAGGTCGCGTCTCAGCCTCGGCTTGCATGGATGACATCATCTTCCCATCGAGTCCCGTCATCCCCCGGCAATGATCGAAATTCAATCACTAGCGGGGAACGCGGTTACACCGCGTATTTCCTGCGCAGGTCGCGCTGCAAGTCGCGCTTTTTAATGTCTTCGCGTTTATCAAATTTCTTTTTACCGCGGCCGATGCCGAATTCCAGCTTCACGCGGTTGCGCGACGTGTACACCCGCAACGGCACCAGCGTCAGACCTTGCTCCTGCCGCTTGCCGATCAAATAGTTGATCTCGCGCTTGTTCAGCAACAGCTGGCGCGTGCGCGTCGGATTGTACGAGGGGAGCGCGCCGGCCTTGGCATATTTGCCAATGTGCATGTTGATGATGGTCGCTTCGCCATTGGTAATAGTGACGTAGGCGCCCTTTAATTGCACATTGCCGGCTTTGGCCGATTTTGTCTCCTGTCCGGTCAATTTCAAGCCAGCCTCAAATTTTTGGAGGATTTCATACTCGTAATTGGCTCGTTTATTGACGGCAAGGATAGGCATAAAGCAAGGGAAATAATATCATTTTTCGGCTGTTTTGTCAATGTTTTGCGGCATTTGTTGAGGTTCGTTATAGTGGCGCCAGGAGGTGTCATGACCAGACACAAGAAGGAAGTGTCCGTGGACGAGCCGATGAGCGCGGGTACCATGCTCAAGGTGGCTGGGGCGGGGGTGGCAATCGTCATCTGTTCGCCAGTGATCATCGGCTTCTGCCTGCTCGGTTGGATGGCCAACAAGCGGGAGCGGAAGGAGAGGTCCAAGCCGCAGCCGCGGCGGCCGCGCGTGATCAAGGTCCTCGGGTAGTCCATGGCCGACGTAGGAGGAAAAGCCCCCACGGAGCAATTGCGAAGTGGGGGCTTGCTCTATCTCATGCTAGTATCTAGGTATATGAGCTTTTCACACATCATTGAACAAGCGATTGCAGACGCCCTGGCCTCGCTGAAACTATCAGCGCCGGCCTCTTTAGATGTATCACATCCGGCTGACGCTTCCCATGGCGACTATGCCAGCAACGTGGCCATGCAGCTGGCGCGGCAAGTCAAACAAAATCCGTTGCAGCTGGCCGGCCTCATCGCCGACGCGTTGCGTACCAAAAAAGATTTGGCCAAGGTGGTCGACCGTATCGAAGTCGCCAGACCAGGCTTCATCAATTTTCATATTTCCACGGCCGCATTGCTTGATGAAAGCAAGACGATTTTAAAACAGGGAAAAAAATACGGCAGCGCAGGGAAAAAACAGAAGGAAAAAGTCCTCGTCGAATACTCCCAAATGAATGTGGCCAAGCCCATGCATGTAGGGCATTTGCGCACCATGTTTATTGGCGACAGCTTAAAACGCATCTACCAGTTCATGGGGTTTAAGACGGTTTCCGACACGCATTACGGCGACTGGGGTACGCAGTTCGGCATGGTGCTGTACGCCTACAAGCATTGGGGCGATGAGCAGAAAGTGAAAGAAGATCCGGTTAACGAGCTGGTCCGCCTCTATATCGACATGGACAAAAAAATCGAGGCGGATCCGGAATTGCGCGAAGCCGCCAAAGCCGAGTTCAAAAAACTGGAAGACGGCGACAAAGAAAATTTGAAATTGTGCCAATGGTTTGTCGACGCTTCGGTGAAGGTGTTTGAAGGCATGTACAAGACGCTCGACATTTTGCCGTTCGACTACAACCTGGGCGAAAGTTACTACGAGGCGCTGATGAAAACAGACGTGCAGGACCTGATGGCGTCCGGCATTGCCACCAAGGAAGGAGAGATGGTCTACGTGGATCTCGAACCGTATAAACTTGGCCGCTGCATTTTCGTTAAAAGCGATGGCGCTTCCACGTACCATTTGCGCGATTTATCGACATACCGGCACCGCATCAAAAAGCTGAAAGCACAGCGCAATTTATACGTGGTGGACAGCCGCCAGTCCCATCATTTCCGCCAGCTTTTCAAGGTGGTTGAGCTGTTGGGCTGGCCCGGCCTTGAGGGAACCAAGCATGTCAGCTATGGATTCGTTACGTTGCCGGAAGGCAGCCTGTCCACGCGTAAGGGACGCATCGTGCAGGCTATCGACGTCATCAGCCAGGGTTTGGAACAGGCCAAAAACGTCATTGCGGAAAAGAATCCGGAACTGGCAGACAAAGAGGGTGTTGCCCTGGAGGTAACGCGAGCGGCTATTAAGTTTGCCAATCTGTTGCCCAACCGCGACTCCGATATTGTCTTTGAATGGGACAAGGTATTGCGTTTTGACGGCGACACGGGGCCGTATTTACAGTATGCCTATGCCCGCATCGCTTCCATTCTGCGCAAAGCCGGCGTGAAAGCAAAGGCATTGAAGTTTAAGCCCATCCTGGCGGACCTGCGCGAGCAAGAGATTGCTTTGCTGCGTGTCATCTATCGCTTCGGCGAAGTCCTGGAGTTGTCGCTGCAGCAGAACGCCCCTCATTATATTGCCGAGTACTTGCTGCAGCTGGCGCATCGTTTCAACGCGTTTTACGAAGTATGTCCCATTGCTTTGGAAAAAGATGAAGCCTTGCGCAACCAGCGTTTAGCGTTGGCCGCAGCCACGGCGCAGGTACTGCACAACGGGTTGTATTTGCTGGGTATCAACACCGTGGAGGAAATGTAAATTTGTACAAAAGAAAAACCTCCTGAACACGCAGCCCTTGGGGAAAAGGTCGGGGATGGTGCCGGTTCAGGAGGTTACAACGGTCGCCCGTTGTGTTGTGCCTGTTGCCCGGAGGGGCTTCAGGCGATGGGAGTGGACAGGGTTCGAACCTGCGGCCTCAAAGAACGTCGTTCATGTCGCCGTCCGGATTGTTCAGATCCGGGTATCGGAGACATTTAGGAAATTCTTTGCGCTCTAACCATTTGAGCTACCACTCCCGTTGTTTTAAAAAGATCGTCCCGCGGTGTGCTGGGCGGCACCGTCGCGCGCTGAGGCTCCGGCAACAGTCGGATGGGTAAGTCTCCATCCCTTTGTTTCAGCGTCGCTGTTCTCTTCACGATGTTTGCATGGGCCCAGTACCTCTACATGCGGGAATGCAGGTGAACACGCTCTCTGCAGGCTGCCCCATCTCGGCCGATGTCTGGGATCCCAATTACCCCAACCACCAACATGAGACCAGGCGTTTCCACGAAAAGCGTGGGCATAAAGTATCAATTTCATATAGTGGCGTCAAGGACAGCCTTGTTTTTCGGGGCTTTCGCTGGTATAGTTTTGCCATATTTAGCTTGAATTTTTGGCCTATGGACCTCATGGAGAAAGTCGTTCAGCTTTGCAAAACACGCGGGTTTATTTTCCCTGGTTCGGAAATTTATGGAGGCCTGGCCAATTCCTGGGACTACGGCCCGTTGGGCGTGGAATTGAAGAACAACGTCAAACAGTACTGGTGGAGCATGTTCGTGCAGCAGCGCCTGGACATGGTTGGCATCGACGCCGCCTTGATTATGAATCCCAAAGTGTGGGAAGCGTCGGGGCATACCACCACGTTTTCCGACCCGCTGGTGGAATGCAAAAAGTGCCATGAACGTTTCCGTGCCGATCAAATTGACTTGAAGGCCGCCTGTTCCCATTGCGGCAACAAAGGCACGTTTACGGAGCCGGCTTCGTTTAACTTGATGATGAAAACCTGGATCGGTCCCAAAGAAGACGCTTCAGCGGTGGCCTACTTCCGTCCTGAAACCGCGCAGGCCATGTTTGTCGATTTTCCGTTAGTCCTTAACACCACGCGCAAGCGCGTCCCGTTTGGCGTGGCGCAAATCGGCAAGGCCTTCCGTAATGAAATCACGCCCGGCAATTTTATTTTCCGCACGCGCGAGTTTGAGCAGATGGAGATTGAATACTTCATCCATCCGTCGCAGTGGGAACAGCAGTTTGAGCATTGGTTGAGCCAGATGCATGCCTTTATTGCCGCTGTTGGCATTGACGCCAAGCGCGTGCATGACCTGGAAGTCGGTAAAGAGGACCTGGCCCATTATTCCAAGCGCACTGTCGACATTGAGTTTGATTATCCCTTCGGCCGCAAGGAGTTGTACGGCCTGGCCTACCGCACCGACTTTGACCTGGGCACGCATGCCAAGCACTCCGGCAAGCCGTTGCTGTATACCGACCCGGTGACCAATGAGAAGTACACCCCGCATGTCATCGAGCCTTCCTTTGGGGTGGACCGAACGGTGCTGGCCATTATGCTGTCCGCGTACGATGAGGAGACGGTCAAGGACGCGGAAGGCAAGGAAGATACGCGCGTGGTCATGCGCTTCACGCCGGCCATGGCGCCGGTCAATGTGGCCGTCTTGCCGCTTTCCAAGAAAGAAGAACTGTCCTCCGTGGCGCGCCCGTTGGCGGAAAGCTTAGCCAAACGCTGGCGCGTGGACTATGACGAAACGCAAAGCATCGGCAAGCGCTACCGCCGCCAGGATGAAATCGGCACGCCGTATTGCGTGACCGTTGACTTTGACACGTTAAACGACAACGCGGTTACGGTGCGCGACCGCGACTCCATGAAGCAGGAACGCATCAAGATCGACGAGCTGGAAGCGTACCTTGCCGCTAAATTGTAACTGTGATCCCAGCCTCCGCGTTCCGCGGCCCGGCTGGTTTTTCCATTTCTGCTATGAACCAAATTACCAAAAAGATTTTGCCCAACGGCATCCGGTTGTTATTGGCGCCGCTGCAGGAAAGCCAGACCGCTACCATCATTGTCATGTTCGGGGCCGGCTCGCGCTATGAAACGCCGGAGACCAACGGCATGGCGCATTTCCTGGAGCATATGTTTTTCCAAGGCACGGAAAAGCGTCCGGAAGACCATGACGTAACCATGGCCCTGGACAGCCTGGGCGCCGACTACAATGCGTTTACGGGCAAGGACCACACGGCGTATTACGTCAAAGTGGCGCATGAAAAATTGCCGGTGGCTGTTGACGTGCTCTCCGATATTTTGCTGAATTCCAAGTTCGACTCCACGGAGCTGGAAAAAGAAAAGAACGTCATCGTAGAGGAGATAAACATGTACGAAGACAACCCGGTCATGTACATCCACGACGTGTTTGAGACCAAAATGTTTGAAGGGAATTCGCTGGGCTGGGAAATCGCCGGTTCTCGCGACACGGTGCGCGCCATGGACCGCGAAAAGCTGGTCAATTACTACCGCCAGCAGTATCGCGGCGACAACACGGTCATTGTCGTGGCCGGCCGCATTGGCGAGGGCATCCCGGAACTGATTGAAAAGTCCTTTGCCGCCCTGCCGGGACAGCCGGGTGCATACCCGTATCCGCCGGCGTTTGCGTTCCCGCCGTTTGCGCTGAACCAGCAGGCGCCAAAGGTGAATCTGGTGTTTCGCGACTCCGAGCAGGCGCAGCTGATCTTGGGCTTTCCGGCCTTTTCCTATTTTGACCAGAACGAAGTGGCCGGCCACGTGCTTTCCACCATTTTGGGCGGCAACATGAGTTCGCGCTTGTTTATTGCCATTCGCGAGAAGCAGTCTTTGGCCTACAGCGTGCATGCCGGCACCAGCGTGTTTCAGGACACGGGGTACTTTTCCGTGCAGGCCGGTCTGGACAAGTCCCGCCTGGAAACGGCCATTAAGGTCATTCGCGAAGAGTTAGAAAAAATCGCCCGCGACGGCGTGGGCGAAGAAGAGTTGCAGCGCGCCAAGGATTATCTCATCGGCAAGATGAGCATCCGCATGGAAGACAGCAGCAGCCTGGCCAATTTCTACGCCGAGCAGGAGACGCTCACCAACAAGTCCCTGACGCCGGAAGAAAAGTTCGGGCAGGTGCGCGCCGTAACGCCTGCGCAAATCCAGGAGATTGCAAAAAACTTGTTTGACATGAACAAAGCGACGCTGGCCATTATCGGGCCGTACAAGAGCGACAAGGCGTTTTACGACTTGTTGAAATAGCCGTCGCGGATCAGCAGGGGAATCAGCGCGTCCTTTAACCGGGCGCGCTTTTCTTGTTCGTTGCCGGGAAGTGCTTTCAGCACTTCTTCGCCAAAAGCTTTGATATCCGGGACGCGGTCAATGAGCGAGCTGACCTGGTCAATGATCGGTTGCGAGCGGTCAATGCGTTTGATCAGATGGCCGTAAAGCGTTTCAAGTTCGGTTTCGTAAGGGGTTTTCGTTTTTTCTTTTTCCTTTCCCTTTTTTTCGCTCTCTTTAGCGAATGCCTCGACATCATACAGCGTGCGCGGTTGGGTCTTGAATTCCTGAATGAGATCTAAGTGTCCGATGACATTTTGAACGGCAGCCCGCGCATCCGACACGCTCCACCCTTTTTCGGGGTTGTATTCCTCTGCGACAAATGGATGTCCTTCCTGGGCTTCGTAAGCATCCAGAATATCTTGCATGTATGCACGCTTCGTAGCTTCATCCGCATTGGCAATTTCCGCGAGCGAACCAAGATCGTCCGAGATCTTCAAATACCGCCGCAACTGACTGTCGGCGCTTTGGAGGAGATTTTTTGTTCGGTCCTCAGCTCGCTTTGCTTTTTCCGGATCAGGCTGCTTTTTTTTGAACCATTCCATCATAAGAGTGGGAGAAGCATGGCGGCGGTAACAATGATTTGCATGATGTTGCCGTGCAGCGGCTTGATGATAAAGTCGTGGATGTACTTGTTGTGGATTTTGAAATGGAACTTGGTGAACTGCTTGAGGAAACGGTTGTTCCAGACATCGCTGAGTCCCACAAACACGTCGGGAGCCACGCTGCCGATGATGCCCCAGGCCATGGAGGCGCGGTCTGTGGCAATGAAGCCGAGCAGCGCGGCGGTGGTAATGATGCCAAAAGCGGAGTCGATGATGATGTGCCGATATGCCTCCTTTACATTTTTGCGCTCGCCAAACCAGTAGTCGACCACATGGTGGCGGTCGCCATGCGGGATGACGTCCAGCAAAAAGTGCGAAGCAAAGGACAATGTAAAAATAGCCATGTGCTGTTCAGGCAGCATGGTGCCAATGAGGGCGCCGGCGGCAACGTGGGTGGTTACAAACATAGGAATTTCTCTGTGGGTACTATAGTATGATTCTATAACTTTTCCAACCCTTTTATATGAAGATACCCAAACGGGCAAAACGCGTCTTTCAGGGAATCATATACGACGTCTACCAATGGAAGGAAAAAAATTTTGACGGAAGCACAGGGGTGTTTGAAGCCGTCAGGCGGACAGACTCCGTGCAAGTAATACCGCTCGTGGGGCGGAGTGTTTGCGTAAACCGAGAACGGCAGCCGGGGACAAAGCCGTTCTATGCTTTCATCGGGGGGCGAGCCGATAACGGGGAAACGCCGCTGGCTGCGGCCAAGCGCGAGTTGTGCGAAGAAACCGGTTTGGCCAGCAGCGACTGGGAGTTGTTGCACGTGTACGACGCGCCCGGACGCATTGAGTGGCGCATTTATTATTACGTCGCGCGGGACTGCAAGAAGGTGGCAAAACCCACGCTTGATCCCGGTGAAAAGATTACGGTAAAGAAAGTTTCATTTGCGGAATTTTTCAAACTGTTGTCCCGTCCGGATTTCCGGGGTGGGAAGAATTTTTTGGATCTCGTAGGCATGCAGCCTTCCGCAGCCAAGGTCAGGGCATTTCGAAAAAGGGTATTTGGCGCATAAAAGGCAACACCCGTGTTCCTCTGGGGAGGTTCACGGGTGTGTGTGGAAGTCATGCTCATGCGGACCTCATCCGCATCAGGACCTCCGTCAAAGCATGCTCGGCGTCGCAGACCTGGTCGCAGCCGGAGCCGGACAGGTACTGCTTGAACAGTGTCGGGACGCCGATGACCGGGAACCGCTGCTGCCTGGTCTGCGGATCGGACTTGATCGTGTTGATGCGCTCGGCGCTGGTCACCTTGGTGTCAGAGCCCAGCAGCCCCTCCGTAACCGCCGCGAAGTCGATGACCAGCGCCACCACGGTGGCGTGGTTGCTCTCCAGCCTGGGCTGGACGAGGTTGAGGTTCTCCAGCCGTTCGAATCGGAAGCGGGGCGGATTCAGTTCCGCCAGCTTCTGCGCCAGCACCTGATAGTGCCGGTCTTCGGTCACCACCAGGACGACGGGAAGTTCGGACGTTTCGGACACGCGGGAATTTCCTTCCTTTCTGCTTTAATGTCCACCGCCTCATGCAGTGTACATGGCTGGCATTCTTATCATGAAGCGCCCCAAAAGTCAATCCAAAAAATTTGCCAATAAGAAGAGCCGGTACCGACTGCGTGGGCGGGGGAGTCCTGCAGTCAATACCGGCTCGTTGATTTGATCGGCTTTGGTCAAGCCGTCTTTTCACTCTCGAACGGTTCAAGAGGGAGAAGACGGGCCCGAGTGCATGATGCGCTCGGGCGACGTGGACACCGCGAAGCGTCCACGGGACGGCGAACGGCGCAGCTACTTGAAGTTGATCGACTTCGTGCAGGCGTAGCGCATAGCGCTCTGCTCCTTTCTTTGTCTGAGGAGGCCTTTTTGCGAAGTGGTCAGCAACATGAGGGTCGCGGTTGTACTGGTCCGCGTCCCGGCATGACGGGAGAACATCTCCCGTTTTCAGGTAGGTGCAGGCTGGCGGCGGGCCGACGGGGGCATGAGCTCCCGGTCAGCGGCCATAGGTGCCAGCGCTGCTGTCTGCTCGCTTGCGATGGAGGTCGACAGTTCGAACAGACACTGCACATTATCATAGATAAGTATCTCTGTCAAGGCTTTGGGACATGTTTTTATTCAAATTTTGCTGATATTAGCCAAAAGAGTTGGTTTGAGATTTGAGCCGATTTTGCTAAGGTTTGGGGCATATGCCGGAATTGCCTGAAGTGGAAACCATACGACGAGACCTGGAGCGCGTCCTGATTGGCAAGGAGATTCGCGATGTGCAATTGCGCACCAGACGCCTGGTCAAAAATGACCCGGTCGTGTTTTTGGCGCATACCATCGGCAACACCGTCACGCAGATCCGCCGCCGGGGAAAATTATTGCAGTTTCATCTCGGCTATTCCGATTATGTGCTGCACGTCCATTTGAAAATGACAGGCCAGTTGATTTGCCAGGTGCAGGGCGGACTCATTGCCGGCGGGCATCCGTCGGCAAAAATCGAAAATCTGCCCAATGCCTACACGCATGTGGTGTTTACCTTTGAAGACGATACCGTGCTGTACTTCAATGATGTGCGAACGTTCGGCTACCTGCATCTTGCTGACCCGAAGCAGCATGAAACCGCGCTGATGCGATTTGGCTACGAGCCGCTGGATCCGGCCTTTGACGCAGCGGCATGGCTGTCGATGCTGAAAGGAAGGCGCGGAAAGCTGAAGGCGTTTCTGCTGGACCAGTCGCGCATCGCCGGCATCGGCAACATTTATGCCGACGAAATTTGTTTCCGCGCCCGCGTATTGCCGCAACGCGATATCGCCTCGTTAAGCCGGCCGGAGCGGCTGCGCTTGCTTACCGCCATCAAAGCCGTCATCAGCGCGGCCGTGGACAAGCGGGGCACAACCTTCAGCAACTTTGTGGATGCGGCGGGGAAAAAAGGGGGATATATGCCGCATCTCAAGGTCTACGGCCGCAAGGGGGAACGCTGTAAACGGTGCGGTTCAACTGAGATTTCCAAGGTTGTTTTGGCCGGCCGCGGCACGCATTTTTGCGCTTTGTGCCAGAAATAACGGCACGGTATACTGGGCGTACTAAGTGCTAAGCCCATGATATGAAGTCCATCAAGCTTGCGTTGGCCATGCTTATCGGCCTGCCGCTCTTTGCGCCCCTTGCCGCCCAGGCAACCATCGACTGCAATTATCCGGTTACGTCGTACCAATGGACGGGGAAAATCACGTCCGGCGTAAAAGTCCGCGACCTGACCTGCATGGATTCCAACGTGCTTGGCACCGTCAGCGGCGGCAGCGTCGTGGCTATTTTGGGAGAAGCGGACGGCTGGTATTTGATCAAGACCAGCGCCGGATTGAAAGGGTATGTCTGGCAGGACTTTATCTCAGTCACGGACAAAAGCCGTTTGCCGGATTTTTTGGGATCGGTAAAGACCGACGCGGAGAAGCTGGCGCTTAAGGAAGCGGAAGCGAAAAAATTAGCCGAGAAGGAAGCGTTAAAGAAGCAGCTCAACGCGGAAGAACTGGCCCTGAAAGAAGCCAAGAAGGCCGAGCTGGAAAAAGCCAAACTGTCATTGCATGAACGCGTTAAAGGCCGCATTCTCTTGCAGGTGGAAGGTAACGGCGAAGCCTGGTATGTGCATCCGGAAGACGGGAAGCGGTACTACATGAAAGACGGCGAAACTGCCTATGAAATGATGCGTTCCTTCGGTTTGGGGATCAGCAATGCCGATTTTGAAAAGTTGAAAGCCGGCAACAAGGACCTCAAAGGCCGATTGAAAGGAAAAATCATCCTGAAAGTGGAGTCATTGGGCGAAGCGTATTACATCCACCCCGAAGACGGTTCGCTTCATTATCTCAAGGACGGAAAAGAGGCCTACCGCGTCATGCGCGAGTTAAGCCTGGGTATTACCAATAAGGATTTGTCGCAGATTACTGACCGCGATTTTGCCAAGTACAAAGCGGAGTTTGAGGCGTTACGCGCCAAAAAGCAGGCCAGCGTGGAAAAGACGGTCAAAGAAATTGTGCCGTTGTCCAAAGGGGAAGTTCCTGCCGGCGTGGACCTGGTGGCGCTCAATGAATACTGGCTGAAGCAGGTGAATGCCTTGCGCGCCGAGCGCGGGTTGCGACAGCTGGTGCTGGACCAGCGCTGGGTGGAGACGGCCACGGAATGGGCGGCGTACATGGGCAGCCTGAACAAGTCCACGCATGACCGTCCCGACGGCAAGTCCATGCATCAATGGATCGATACCAAAGGACTGGCATTTACCGAGCGTTATAGCGAAGACGGGTGGACCGGCAATTATTTTACGGAAAACATTTCCTACGGCTGGGCCAAAGACGGCTCTACGGAAGCGGTGAAACGCGTATTGGATGACACCATGGAGTTTTATCTCTCCGAAGCGCCGTACAATGGCGACCATTACCGGACGATTTACCATAAAGACTGGAACAGCGTCGGATTGGGATTCTACTTCCGTCCCGATGGCGACGGCTATAAAGTGTTTGTCGCCATGCATTACGGCAGCTTGGAGCTTAATTGATGGAGCGTATGCGGTTGTTTGGCAGCCTGTTCGTGATTGCGCTGCTGGCGGCGATATTCCCATCGCCGTTGTTTGCCGCTGTTGATGCATCTGCGTTGCCGCAGCCGGATTTGGCGCAATTGTCGCAGTCGGTGGCCTTTTACGACGCCGTTGACTTTTCGCCAAAAGGATCGTTTACGTTTGCGCGGCCAAAAGCCGGATTGTCCATGGCTTTGGCCGATTTCGGAACTGACGGCAAAGATGAATTGGTCGTGGGCTCGGGACGCGGCGAGGCGCCGGAGCTGATATTTTTGCGCGCCGACGGTTCTGAAATGAAGCGGTTTGCCGCATACACGCCCGCATATCGCGGCGGCGTGAACGTGGCCTCTGCTGACCTTAACGGCGACGGCTTTAACGACGTGGTAACCGGCACGCGGCAGGGCGGCGGTCCGCATGTGCGCGCATTTTCTTTCCGCGGTGATTTGCTTTCGCAATGGTTTGCCTATGATGCCGCGTCGCGAGCGGGCGTGAGCGTGGCCGCGGGGGAACTCAGCGCCCTGCATGCCGGCGCGGAGGTGGTAACGGCTCCCGGGGAAGGCGAGCCCGCGCTGGTGCGGGTGTTTTCCAGCCGCGGCGAGCTGCTGGCCGAATGGTATCCGTTCGGCGAAACGTTTACCGGAGGCGCGCATCTCTCCGTAACGCCGAACGGCTGGGTGCTGGTCGGCCGCGCTTTCGGCGCCTCGCCGCTCGTGCGCGCCTATGACGCCGCCGGCTCTTTGCAAAGCGAGTTTTTAGCTTACTATGAGGGGTTTGCCGGCGGCGTGCAGCCGGCCGCATATGAGAAAGACGGCCGCGTGAACCTGGTTACCGTGCCGGGCTTCAGCGGCGGTCCGCATGTGCGGGCCTTTGCCCTGGACGGGACGCCGCTTTCGCCCGGTTTCATGGCTCTGGACGGCACGGTGCAGGCCGGCTTGACCATGAGCGTCGGCGACATCGACGCGGACGGGCGCCCGGACCTGGCCGTGGCCATTGCGGACATTCCCCGCGGTCCCGCGCATGGCATGAAAACCATCTTTATTGACCTCAGCGAGCAGCGGCTCTGGACCTATGAGCGCGGCACCATGGTCAAAACCTATTTGATTTCTTCCGGAACAAGGAAATTTCCCACGCCGACGGGAGTGTACGCGGTTTCGTTGAAACGGGAAAAGACGCGCATGTCCTGGTTCTACGGTCCGGACAATCCGGATAATTACGACCTGTCCGATGTTCCCTGGGTGCTGACGTTCAAGGCTCCCTATAACATTCATGGCGCATACTGGCATAACAATTTCGGCCAGCGCATGAGCCATGGCTGCATCAACATGTCCGTGGCGCAGGCCAAGGAGGTCTACGAATGGGCGGACATGAGCACGGCGGTGGTCATTCAGGAATAAATGGGGTATAAAGAATACATATGAAAATGAATACGAAATACATACTGATCGCTCTGGCGATTTTGGTCGCAGCGCCTGTCGCCTGGTACCTGATTTCTCCGCTGTTTATCACCAAGCGCGTGGATGAAGGCATGGACGAGCTGCTCCAGCTCGCCGGTGTTTCCGCGCCAGCCATGCCAAAAGACGAGCCGCAGCTTATGGACCTCGAAAGCATCACGCCTCCGGCGGGAGAGGATCCGCGCATGGAGTCCAAAGGCCCGACCACGCCGCCGCCCACCATGCCGACCGTGCAGGGCGTAGGGCAGGGAGCATTTGAAGGGCTTGCCGGCCATTCCGCCGAAGGACGCGCCAGTTTGATTAAAATCGGCGAAAAATATTTCGTCCGCCTGGAAGATGACTTTCGCGTGACCAACGGCCCGGATTTATATGTCGGATTTGGCAAGAGCGGCGAATACCAGAAGGGCGCGGAAATTGCCCGTTTGAAGGGGAATGAAGGAGGGCAGAATTACGAAGTTCCCGCCGAACTGAACCCGGCGCAATTCAACGAAGTCTGGATCTGGTGCCGCGCGTTTTCTGTGCCGTTTGCCAAGGCGGTGTTGAACTAGTATGCAGCGCATGACAACCGAGCAGCGCGCTACCTTCATCCGCAATTTTGTCTTTGGCGTCGAGGATAGTTTAGTCTCGACGGTCGGTTTGGTTTCGGGCGTGGCCATTGCCGGCGCCAGCCGCGGGACCATTTTTTTGACCGGACTGGTGCTTATTTTCGTGGAAGCGTTTTCCATGGGCGTGGGCAGCTACTTGTCCGACAAATCCAGCGAGGACTTCAAGCGGCAGGGCGACGCGCCGTCCGGCATGTCTGTCAGCGCCGGCATCATCATGTTCGTGTCTTATTTCCTGTCCGGGTTTGTCCCGCTCAGCCCGTACCTGTTGTGGCCGGATATGCGCCAGGCCTTTGTCTTGTCCATTCTCGCCTCGCTGCTGGCCCTGTTCGCGTTGGGCCTCTGGGGCGCCCGGCTGTCGCGGCTGCCGCTTGTTCGCGGCGGGTTTCAAATGATGATTATTGGCGGGGTGGCCATCGGGCTTGGCGTGTCCGTGGGCGCGGTATTGGCGCGCTTTGGCGTCAACCTCCTCTAGTATGAAGCGCCGCCTGTTTGTCTCCATTCCCATTGCGGCGCCGGAGCAAAAAGCGCTGGCCGCGGCGCAGGAACGGCAGCGATACCGCTTGCGCTGGGTGGAGCCGAACCAGTTTCATCTCACGTTGTGTTTTTTGGGCGATACGGATGATGGGTTGTTGCCGTATATCAGCGAGGCACTGGCCGCCTCCGCTGCCCATGAACAGCCGTTCGCGTTGCGCCTGGATCATATCGGGCCGTTTCCCCCCAAGTTGGCCAGGCCCAACATGATTTGGGCGTTTTTTGAAGAATCAGATGCGTTTGAGGGGTTGGCAAAGCGCGTGAAGGAGTCGTTGATGAAGGCAGATGCCAGTTTCATGCGCCTCGCGGAGGAGTGGCGCAAGGACATTCCCCATGTAACGCTGGCGCGTTTCAACGGCGGGGAATATCCAAAAACATTTCCGCCCGTCTCCGCCGAGATCAGCGTGGCGGGATTTGATCTGATGGAATCCGTGTTGTATCCGCAAGGCCCGGTGTATACCGTGCTGGAGTCGTTTTCCTTTAAACCGTAACGGCATTATATGAAATTGAAACAAGGAGATGCGGCGCCTCAATTCATGCTGCCGGACCAGGATGGCGTTTCGCATAAGCTATCTGACTACAAAGGGCAGTGGGTATTGCTGTATTTTTATCCCAAAGACGACACGCCGGGTTGCACCATGGAAGCCTGCGCTATCCGCGACAATTTCCCTGCTTTTGGGAAATTGCAGGCGCAAGTGTTTGGCGTCAGCGTGGATCCGGTGGCCAAACATAAGAAGTTTGCCGACAAGTATAAACTGCCGTTTACATTGTTGTCGGACGAAGACAAGCTTGTGGTAAACGCGTACGGCGTCTGGGGCAAGAAAAAATTCATGGGACGCGAGTACATGGGAACAAACCGCATTTCATTTTTGATTGATCCGGATGGCAACATCGCCAAAGTGTACGAAAAAGTGAAGCCAAAGGAGCATGCCGAGGAGGTGCTCACAGACCTGGCGGAATTCGCGAAGTAAAAGAATTTCTTTTTCAAACAGCGGCTTGACTCAAGCCGCTGTTTTGTTGTGGATAACACAGAGCAATCTGCCGCATGAAATGGTAAAATACCATTATATATAAGAGGCAAATTGATGCGTTGTGGCTGCTAAGAAAAAAATACTCATGCTTATGGCGATGGCCGGCACGTTGTTCGGGGCGGTTTTTGCCGTGGAGCATGCGCAACGCCTCTTTGCGAATTGGGCCAGGGCGTTGACAACCGTAACCTTGAATAGCGGTGCCACCACCGTGGGTATCGGTAATGACATTACCGCCCAGGCGGATTTGGTTCCTGACATCGGCGCGTACCAGTGGACGGTGAATGGAGCGAACCTGATGGCATTGAACGTTCCGTTCAACACCGGCGCTACGCAAATGGATTTCAGCGGCAATGCGCGGCACGGGACAACCATGGACACCACAGCCTACACCAGCTCCTCGTGCCAGGTTGGGGGGTGCCTGGCGCTCGACGGAACCGGCGATGGCGTAAGGGTTGAAGCCGTGCCAATTTCTCCGCTTGGAAACTTTACGATTGAAGCGTGGATTAAGCCATCATCTTTGGTTTCAGCCCCGGCGCTTTTTGCGGAAGGGACAGACGCGGATTTCTATCCATTTTTCATGTTTCGGGTGCTTGGCGACGGCACCCTAACCCTTCATGCTCGTAATGATGCATCTACGGAAATTGCGTCAACGGCTTCTTCAAACGGAACCGTTACCGCCGGCGCCTGGAACCATGTAGCCGTGACAAAGTCGGGAACAGCGGTCACGTTTTACATCAACGGCCTGGCTTCGTCCGTGACATATACGTTGTCGGGTACGTTCAACAATCTCGTACATTCCAATATCGGAATCCTTGATCGCGATGATTTGGATAATGCGTTTAGCGGCACCATGGATGAGGTGCGCATCTATAATCGCGCGCTCACTTCGGCGGAGGTTCAGCATCTTTATGGCGATGGCAACGCCGGCGTTGGCGGCCCTACAATTATCGATACCTTTGAAACAGTTGTCGGCGACGTTTGGAACCTGACCGTCACGGCGATCGACGCAAGCGGCGTTATTGGGTCTGCGGTAGGGTCTTCCAACACTGTCACGGTGGGAACCCCGAGCGGCGCAGTGTCCATCAACGGCGGCGCCGCCACGCTGGACACGCAGACAGACTTAACGTCATCCACTGGCACACTGCTGGGTCCGGCACAGGGGGCATTTACCTGGACCATCGGCGGCAGCGGCCTTTCCAACCTCAACCTGCCGTTTAATTCCGGCGCCACGCAGACAGACTATAGCGGGAATGCGGTGAATGCCAGCGTCACTGGCGCGACGTACCAGGCCGTCACTACGGGGAACTGCCTGGTAGGAGGCTGTTACTCTTTTGACGGCAGCGGCGATATCATCAGCACGGGACAGACCACGGCAACATTGATGACAAATACTCACGGCAGTATCAGCGTATGGTATAAGCCGACAGGAGCTACCACGACAGCCGCCGCCGTATATAACGGGCAGTCCATTGTCAGCGATACGTCGTCCTATGTGGGATTGCACCGGACGTCCGTCGGCGGGCTGGACAGGCTGTGGGCGTACAATTGGGATGGGAATCCGGACACGGTCGGGGCGACCTATGTGACGGATGTGTGGACGCATCTGGTATGGGTGCACGGCGGAGGGCGCGTGTGGCTGTATAAAGACGGTGCGCTGGTTGGGTCGTCGGTGAGCGACCGGACGCAGGTGATGACCGGGACCATTCGTATCGGCGGCGCCGGGGCGGAGTCGGCCAGAGGGTACATAGATGAAGTACAAGTTTTTGATTTTGCCCTCAGCCCTGAACAGATTTCTCAAATGTATGCGGACGGCCTGGCGGGGTTGGCGGGTCCGACCGTTATCCAGGCGGAAGAAACTGGTGGCGGTCAGGAGTGGGGATTAACCGTTACGCCGTTTGCGGCCGACGGCGCGGCATATGCCCCAGTCGCCTCCGGAAATACTGCAACAATTGATATCTATGCAGTAACAGTTGGGCTCAATAACGGAACAACCAGTCTTTCCACCAGCCTTGATTTGGAAAGCCAGCTGACGGGGTTATGGGAAGCGCAGGGCGCATATACCTGGACGCGCGGCGGGACAGGCCTGATGACGCTGAATATGCCGTTTAACGCCGGGGCGACGCAATACAACTACAGTGGTTCGGGGGTCAACGGTTCCGCCTCCAATGGCGGCTTCTCTCGCGAAGAAGAGGGAATCTGCCAGGTTGGCGGATGCATGACATTCAGCACCGTCGGTTTTGTCAATACAAACCAGGTTACCAGCGCCCTGATCACAGCGTCTGAAGGAACTATGAGCGTATGGGTGAAGCCGACAGGCGCATCTACGGCATCGACCAACGTATATAACGGACAAGCGATTATCGCCGATTCAGGCAGCTTCATGGGAATTTATCGCACGAATCTCAGCGGGACTGACAGGATTTGGGCCTTCAACTGGGACGGCAATCCGGACGTGGCCGGCGCGACGTACACGACGGATGTGTGGACGCATATCGTCTGGGTGCATGGCGGCGGTCGCCTGTCGGTTTATAAAGACGGCGTGCTGGCCAGCTCCGCAATTTCGAGCAACACGACAGTTGTTGGTAACGACGTTGATATCGGCGCTGCCGGGGGGACGAAAATTTTTTCAGGCATGATCGACGAAGTGCAGACCTTCAACGTGGCGCTTTCCGCGGCGCAAATCGCCCGGTTGTATGCAGACGGGGCGGCGCATAATGCGGCACCGACCGTGGTCGTGGCGCAAGAAACGTCGGCAGCGGAAATATGGGATCTGGATTTTACGCCCTTTGACAGCGGCGGAGTTCCGTTAGCGCCTGTTGCTTCCGGCAATACGGTTACCATTGCCGCGCCAACAGTAACGGTTGGGCTGGCGAATGGGGCAACCACGCTGACAACAGACGCTGAGCTTACGGCACAGGTGACTGGCTTGGGGGAAGCGCAGGGTGCCTATACATGGCTGGTGGATGCGGCGCCGTTTATGACGGTAAATGTGCCGTTCAATTCCGGCGCGACGCAATTTAATTACAACGGCGGCGGCGTGCATGGCACAAATACGGCCGCATCATTCTCTCCTCAGGGGCAGGGATTGTGCCAGATCGGCGGATGCATGTCGTTTGATGGAACCACCAGCTTCGTGGATTTGTCACTGACAACGGCGGATGTCATAACGGCGTCGGAAGGTACTGTCAGTGCCTGGGTGCGCCCGATCGGTGTTTCGCCAACGGAGACGCGCGTGCTGGATGGCAACGTGGCCGTAGGCGATGGTCTCGGGTATTTCGGCATTTCTCGCGCGACGGTTGGTGGCCTGGATCGGTTGTGGGTGTTTAATTGGGATGGGAATGAAGACAGCGTGGGGGCGACGTATACGGTCGATGCGTGGACGCATATTGTCTGGGTGCATGGCGGCGGACGCCTGACGATGTACAAAGATGGCGTGCTGGTTGGGGCTACAGCCTCCAGCAACACGGAAATTTTGTCA
Source organism: uncultured Gammaproteobacteria bacterium (assembly GCA_964415935.1). GTDB lineage: Bacteria > Patescibacteriota > Patescibacteriia > VMEV01 > CAYQCH01 > CAYQCH01. Next base: position 12,686 of record CAYQCH010000013.1, on the reverse strand, counting down.
GGCGGGGTGGATATCGGCCAGGGGTCGAGTGCCGCCACGCGTTTCGAAGGACTGATCGACGATGTGCAAATATACAACACCGCGCTTTCCGCGGCGCAAATCGAACAGCTCTATGAGGATGGCGCCGCAAACCTGGCCGGACCTACGGCAATCGTGGGCGCGGAAACAACATCAAATGAAGTTTGGGATCTGGAAGTGGTGCCGCTTGAAGGCAATGGATCGGTGTTCCCGGCGGTTGAATCCGTAAACACGGTGACCATTGTTCCTCCGGTGTTGACGGTGACGTTAAATAATGGCACGTCGCTGGTCTCCACGTATGTCGACGTGACCACGCAGGTTACGGGCCTGACGGAACCTCAGGGCGCCTTTACCTGGACCATCAACGGAAGCGATTACATGTCCTTGAACATGCCGTTTAATTCCGGCGCCACGCAGACGGATTTTAGCGGCAGCGGCGTCAATGGCACGGTCAGCGGCGCGGCTTTTTCCAAACAAGGCCAGGGGCTATGTCAGGTAGGCGGCTGCATGTCGTTTGACGGGGCTACAACTTCAATCAACACGAACCGGGTGACATCGAGCATCATCTCGGCCACGGAAGGGACACTCAGTATATGGGCTTATCCCACGGGCAGCGCGCCGACCGGAACGAACACCTATCACGGGCAGGCATTGATTGCGGATACCGGCGGGTTTACAGGGTTGTACCGTACGGATATTGGCGGCCTGGACCGTGTGTGGGCTTTCAACTGGGATGGGACCGACGACCGGGTGGGGACGACCTACTCCGTTGATGCATGGAATCATTTTGTCTGGGTGCATCAGGGCGGCATCCTTTCCATATACAAAGATGGAGCGTTTGTCGGATCCACTACGTCTGGATCGACAGCAAGTCTTGGAACCGGTGTTCATATCGGTGTTGGAAATGGAGGCGGTGAAGTGTTTAACGGGCTGCTGGACGAAGTCCAGGCGTATCCGACTGCACTTTCTGCAGAAGAAATTGCGCAGGTGTATGCAGACGGGTTGGCGAATCTTGCCGGCCCCACGCAAATTCCTTCTGAGGCGACTGAGCCAGGACAGACGTGGGACGTGGACGTCACCCCCTTTGAAGGAGACGGTTCGGTTTTTTCCGCCACGAGTTCAACCAATACGGTAACCATCGACGCGCCGACTGTAACGGTAACGCTGAACAACGGCGTCTTGTTTGCGGCTGATGCGGATCCCGTGCCGGCGCAAGTGACCGGACTGGGCAGCCCGCAAGGCGCGTACACGTGGACCGTGGATGCTTCGCCATGGATGGCGCTCAACCTGCCGTTTAACGCTGGAGCACAGCTTGATTACAGCGGGAATAACCTTGGAGTAACGCTTGGTGGAAATGCCGGTTTTACTGCCAGCGCTTGTAAGGTTGGCGGGTGTTTGGGGTTGGATGGCGATAACGATTATGCCGTCATTAACGATGCCGCGCTATTTAACAATCTTACGGGGTTGACCATTGCAGCCTGGGTGAAAAACAGCACTTTGCCGTATGCGGTGATTGTAGGAGATCGATTCGAAGGATCAATTTGGGAATCGGTGTTGCTGACTACCGATACGTTTATCCTCAATACGTCAAACGACGGGGGGACGAGGACAACCGTCAACTATACGCCCATTACGGATGGCCTTTGGCATCACGTGGCCGCGGTATGGGATGGCGATGACATGCTTGTATACATTGACGGCGCGTTAGACGGCGGGCCGACACCTTTTAACGCTACCCCGTATTCCAGCGCCCAGCTTCCGTATGTTGGGGCGTTTAACAGTTTCGTTAATCCACCGACAGAGAGCGAAATTAACGGTGCGGTGGATGAGTTACAGATATACCGTCATGGTCTGTCCGCCAATGAGGTACAACAGCTCTATGCAGATGGCAATGCGAACCTTGCCGGGCCGACGACCATCGCCGCCGATGAAACCGTGCTTGGACAGGTTTGGGACTTGAGCGTCACGCCATTTGAAAGCGACGGGTCTGCGTATCCGGCAGCGGATTCGGCCAACACCGTTTCCATTCTCAATAACAGCGCGCCCGACGCGCCGACCGTGCCGTTTGCGCACAACACCAATGCCCAGCTGGGCAATAGCAATCCGGGCGGCATCGACACCACTCCGGTATTCAGCGCGATTTTTAACGATGCGGATACGGGCAACACAGCCAGCGAATACCGTATCCAGGTTGATGACAACAATGATTTCTCTTCGCCGTTATGGGACTCCGGCGCGGCCGGCACCGCCATCTCGGCCTGCGCCATCAACACGCGGTGTGAAAATATCAACTATGCGGGCGATCCGTTGTCGTTGGGGGGCATCACGTACTACTGGCGCATCAAGTTCTGGGATAACTGGGGGTCGGAAGGCGCATTCAGCGCCACGGCGCAATTTACCACCGATCAGACGCCGACGGCGCCGACAAGCTTGTTCAGCAACGATGCGACCGCGCAGGCTGGTTTGACCAATCCCGTGGGCATATTGGCGTCGCGCCCCGTGTTCAGCGCCGTGTTCAATGATCCTGACCTGGCTGATGTGGCGAACAAATATCGTATCCAGGTGGATGATGACAATGATTTTTCGTCGCTGACCTGGGACTCCGGCGCGGCCGGCACGAACATGGCCACCTGCGACCAGGGCGATCGCTGCGCCGACATCACGTTTGACGGCACGCCGCTGCCGCTGGACGGTTCCTTGTATTATTGGCGCATCAAATTTTGGGACGAGGCCGGCGTGGAAAGCCCCTGGAGCGAGGATCCCGTTTCCACCAATACCTTTACCATGGGTATCAGCAGCGGCGGAACCTCCATCCAGCGTATCCAGCAGCAACAGCAGCAGGACCAAGAAGCCCAGGAAGAAGTTGTGCCGACCGTGCCGGCCGCGCCGATTGCGGGATCGGTGGAAGTCCTTGGTCCGGATAGCGTCCGCTACAACTGGATTGACACCAGCGATAATGAAACGGGATTTCGCATCTTGAATGCGGAAGGCCAGGTCATCGTGCAGGTTGAAGCTGGCGCGACGCAGGCTGTGGAAACCGGGCTGCCCGCCAACATGCCCGTCGAAGGCAGAAGGGTTATTGCGTTTAATGATGTCGGTCCAAGCGAGGCCTCTGAATTCGTTTCCGCTATTACGGCCGCGCCAATTGTGCGTCCGGTATTGCAGCATCGCAACGGCGACAGCGTAACGTTCACCATTGAACCAGTTGTTACGTCGTTTCCGGGCGAAACGGCCGTCCGGTATGAAGTCCTTGTCACCGACAGCTCGGTGCCGGGTCAGGCGCCGGAGGTCCGCACGCTGACCAGCGACTGGATTCAGTCGACCCAGTATGAATTCATCGGCATTGAGCCTGAAGACAATGTCCAGGTTCGCGTTGTTACGAGAAACCAGGAAGGGTTGCAGAATGAGCCAACCCAATATGAGGAAGTCGCCAAGCTTTCGCGCCGGTTCCATGTGACCATCGGCGTGTTTGAGAAGGGGTCGGATCAGCTGACCCGGCCCGTTGACCCGCGCAAGACATTGTCGGTGAGCATGCAGGTGGAAAGCATCGGTACCGATGCGGCCAGTTCCGTGATCATCAACCTGCCCCTGCCGCGGTATATCCGATACCGTTCGGATACGCTGAGCGTGGACGGTCGGCCCAAAAATGACGCAGTGGACGGTGATGGCGGCAATGCTGACAACAATGGCGTGAGCGCGTCCTGGGCGCGGATGAATCCCGGAGAAAGCCATACCGTGACGTTCGAACTGGCGTTTGATGTACCTGCGCTTGATCTCCTGCGTCAGACTTCCGGGCAAGCTATTGCCGCGGCTAATCCGTTGATTAATCTCCAGGCATCCGTGTCATTTGCCGAATCCGACGTGGTGTATATGAGCCCCGTCATCACGCTGGAGCCTGATATTACGCTGGCACAGGTACCAGTTGAACCGGAAGTACAGCTTCCGACGCCTGAAGAGACGCAAGTGATTGAGCAGATTTTGCAAGAGGAGTTTGGCTCGCCGACGCCTGCTCCGGCACCATCGCCCGCACAGCCTTCGCAACCCGGAGAGCAACCAAGCGCGCCGGCGCCTGCTCCGTTACAGCGCGGTGAAACAAATGTATCCAGCGATAACGGAACTTTTAATCTTACCGTTGACGGCGATTCATTGAGCTTGACCGGTTCGGCTGAGGTAACGGGTGAAATTTTGCATTTTTCCGGCACGACCACAGAACCCTTCACCATCGTTACATTGATCTTTAACGATTCCATCACGGCCATTGCCGTGTCTGACGCGGAAGGCAACTGGCAGACGTTTGTGGATGCTGACCGTCTGGGTATCGCGCCCGGACAGGATGCACGTGTCAAAATTGAAGCCATCGCAGCCAAGGGCGACCTGCGTTCTCAGCGCGTGCAGGTGGGAGACGTCGTGGTTTCCCGCGGCCGCAGCGGCGACATTGAAGCGGAGTTTGACTCAACGGTCTCTGACTCGGCCTTTCTGAGCGTGGCGGAAGAAATCCAGCATCAGGTGGTTAAAGTCATTGAGAAACAGGAACCGGTCATCCAGACCACCTTGTCCGTGGCCGCGCCGGTGGTGATGGTTTCCAGCGTGCCGTTATGGGGATACCTGCCGTATGTGCCCACGCTGCTGTATCACGCCATTACATACTTGATTGGCATTGCCGGACGCAAGAAACGCCTGGCCGCCCATTTCTACGGCGTGGTCTATGACAGCATCACCAAGCAGCCGCTGGCACTGGCGATTATTCGTATTTACAAAACAGAACCCACGTTACCAGGCGCTGCCAATGTCGGCGCTGCGGCCGCCACCAACAAGAAACTGGTCACCACTGTGGTGACGGACAAGCTTGGCCGCTATGACGCGCTGCTGGAACCTGGCACGTACCAGCTGGAAGTGGCCAAACCTTCGTACCTCTTCCCAAGCCAGATTGTCCGCGCCACCATCGATGGAGATTTTCAGAATGTGTACAGCGCGGCCAGCGGTGTCCAGGTGCAGGGGGATCAGATCACCATTCCAGATGTACCGCTTGATCCTGTTAATGCACAGCGACAATGGCAGCTGGCCACGGGTTTCAAGAAAGTCCGTCTCGCCATCCAGCGTGTGGGCAACTACCTGGCCGCGCCAATCCTCATTGTGGGTTCCGTCAGCAGTGCGGCGGTTGTGGCGACCATTCCAGACAAGCCCATCAACTGGGTCATTGCGGCGTTTTACATCGTCCTGCTGGTTTTGCAGCTCCGCTTGCGTGACAAAGTGGAGAAAGCCTGGGGTGTTGTTTACGACATTGCCACGAATGCTGTGCTTCCACTCACAACCATCCAGCTCATCGAACCGACATCATCCAAAGTCGTGACCAGCCGCCTCTCCGACTACCAGGGCCGCTTCGCCTTCCTGCCTGAACCTGGCACGTACGTGGTGAAAGCGACCAAGCCCGGCTATCAGCAAGTGTCAGAAGTCGTGGAAGCGCCGCAGACGGACCGCCAGCCGCTGGGAGGGGAGATCAAGATTGAGAAGGCTGACCAGCGCGTGACCGGCGACATCGCCATGAGGCAGGCAACATAACCCAATAGCTATCGGCAAAACAGCAGCTTGACTCGAGCTGCTGTTTTATTGTGGATAATGGGCAAAGAAACAAATCACGCAACGTGGTACTATACACTCAAATAAAGAGTATTTCCCGAGGTTGTGCGGTTTAAAAGAAATATTTCAATCTGGATTTCAGCGGCAGGCATGTTGTTTGCCGCCTTTTTTGTACTTGCCAGGCATCAACAGCAAATCGCGGCATTTGTCCTGGCGCGGCTCGGCGGGGTTAAAGCCGCATTGACCTCGGTCACGCTCAACAGCGGCAATGGGAATGTCGTGGTGGGAGGGGATATCACCTCGGAAACAACGGCTCTGGCACCTGACACGGGTGCCTACAGGTGGACGGTGAACGGTAGCAATTACATGGCGTTCAACATGCCATTTGATAACGGGGCAACGCTGACGGATGTGAGCGGTAACGGGAATCACGGCACCCCCCAGGGTACGCTCACATTTCAGAGTCTTGGGTGCAAAGTGGGTTCTTGTATGGTTTTTGACGGAAGCACAGGAGCCGTTAATACCGGTTCCAGCAGCACAACAAAGCTGACTGGCGAAATGACTATTAGCGCTTGGATTCGCCTCAACAGTGTTTATAATCTTATACAGGTAATAGCATCAAATAATCTGTCTGGGGGGACAGGCTGCAGCTATCAATTTGAGTACGGTAGGACCCCCAATACGCTTCACTTTTTTAACGACTGCTCTACGTTAGGTGCTAATTCTGTCGGTACGATCAGCGACAACAACTGGCATCATGTCCTAGTGACGCGTGCGGGAAGTACTGGCAGCTGGACCATCAAATTTTACATTGACGGCAATCTCGATTCGACACAGGTTATCAGTTCGAATCCCGGCGGCTCACCTGGGAATATGTATGTTGGCAAATCCGGGGCTTGGACCGGGGTTTTTATGGGGTCGACCGAGCATTTTAACGGCACGTTGGATGAAGTCATGCTGTTTCCACGTGTTTTGTCTGCCGCTGAGGTTAGCCAGTTGTATGCGGATGGAAATGCGGGCATCGGCGGTCCGACCATTATCCAGTCTGAAGAAACATCAGCCGGACAGTTGTGGAATTTGTCTGTTACGCCCATCAGCAGCTCTGGCGCGGTCGGCTCCGCCATTCCATCATCCAACTCCGTCTTCATTGCATCAGGTGTTTCCAACATCACGGGCAGCCTGAATGATCCAGACGAAGGCAGCCCGATCATTGCGACGTTATCCGTTCCGGGCGGGTCTGCTGCGGCGTACCGGTGGGTGAAAAACAACGCCAACCTGATGACGTTTAATATCCCGTTCAACAGCGGCGGGGCGCATTCAGATTTGAGCGGCAACACCAACCATGGCACTCCGCAAAACGGGGCAGTCTTCACCACGACCGGTTGCAAAGTCGGCGGATGCCTTTCGCTGGATGGGGTAAATGACTATGTTGTCATCACGGACCATGCCAGCCTAAATCTGACAGGCAGCCAGTCTGTCTCAGCATGGGTCAAACCAGCTGGGCTTGGCACGCAGAACGTCATTTACGGGAGGTGGGGGCCGACGGACCATCAGACGCTCCTGGATGTAGCGAGCAGTATTCCGCGCTGGAGCGTGCGCACGCCGGCTGCCGCATCCGTTACCCGCGCATCGTCAGTAACCATGACGACCGGGACCTGGTATCACGTTGTTGGCGTATACAACTCGGCAACGCTCAGCCTCGACATCTATGTCAACGGCGTGTTGGCGAACGGCACGCTCACGGGAATAGTGCCGGCCAGTTTGCGCAGCCCGACGGTTGGTGTCCCAAGCCCGCGCATTGGGTTCAAGGGCGACGGTACGACCGAGGTGTTTAATGGCATTATCGACGAGGTGCAGTTATACCCATTTGCCTTGTCAGCTGCACAAATTGCCCAACTGTATGTGGACGGGTCCGCGGGGGCTGGCGGACCCACGCGCATTTCTTCGCAGGAGCATGCGCTCGGGGACGTTTGGGATTTGATCGCAGCGGAAATAACGTCCGGCGGTACCGTGGAGCCATCTGCGTACATCGATAGCGCCACCATAGCGGCCGCGGTGGCCACAACGCTTGGCATTACCGATCCATCCGGCGTTCAGGCTGGCAATATAACCGTCAATTACAGTTGTAGTAACGCTTCCAGCACTTTGCGCGATCTGCTCGTTGAATATTCTGCCAATGGTGGCAGCTCCTTTGCCAGCGCGACGCTGGTGAGCGCCAGTTCTGGCTCGGTGTCTGGCAGCGTGTTGAGCATGGTGGACTGCGCCAGCGGCACGAGCAATAACAGCTTTGTCTGGAATAGCATTGCGGACGGAGTGGCAGACATTTCAAACGCACAAATCCGCATCACGGCCCAATACACGGGCGGGCCAAGCGCCACAACGTCAAATTTCAACGTCGATAATCCAGTGAATTTGTGCACTGCCGGCGGGGAAGCTTCTGGCGGGTTAACCGCGGCCGAAACCAGTTTTGATGGCACCGACGTCGGCGTATGGGACTGCACCTATACGATTGACGGCCCGCATACGTTCAGCAGCCTGACAGTGGGGAACGGTTCGGGGAGCGGGGATTCCATCTTGAAACATTCTGCCACCACAACCACGACCATTTTTTCTTTGAACATCACGACAACAGGCAATATCACCATTAATTCTGACGCTATCATCGATGCCAACGGGCTTGGATATTTGGGCGCCAACAGGGGTGGCAATACGGGTACAGCGACCGGGCGCACAACGGGAAATACCACCACCGGCGGCAGCACGAATAATGTCGGCGGCAGTCATGGCGGCTTGGGCGGACGACCGGCAAATTCAGTTGCTGTCACGTACGACAGCATTACCGACCCGTCTGAACCTGGCGGAGGCGGCGGGTCGCGTGATTCAGCAAACACCGGTCAGACCGGCGGTGGCGTCATCCGTCTCACCGCCGGCGGAGACATGTTCGTGGGGGGCACCATTCGAGCCAACGGCGAACAATTGACCAGTGTCAACGCAGGTGGCGGCGCCGGCGGGTCCATAAAGCTGACCGCGGGCGGCGCATTTGGCGGATCCGGTTCCATTACAGCCAACGGCAGCAATGGCGTTGGTGTCAGCGGGGACAGCACCGGCGGCGGCGGCGGCGGACGCATTGCCATTTTTTATGAGACCAACACGCATACTGGCACGATTTCCGCGTACGGAGGGCTATTGGCGAACTCCGGCGTGAACGCCAGCGCGGGCACAATTTACAAGAAATCCGAAGCCCAGGCGAACGGCGATTTAATTGTCGATAACAACAACATTTCCGCCATCATTTCTGGTACGACGCTGCCCAGCTCACCGCTCGTGTATGACAACATGACGGTGCGCAACCGTGGCCGCGCCATGATCACGACATTGATGGCGGATGCCACGCCCTGGCAAATCGGCACGTTGACCGTCGAAAACAATAGCGACATTACGTCGGCGGAAACAAACTTGATCAGCGTGTATAAATTGAATTTTTCCGTCACTGATCTGGTTATTGACGCCACAAGCACCATTACGACCGAAGGGCGCGGGTACTATACGGCCGGTCCGAACAAGAATACTGGGTTGTCTACCGGAAAAACATCTGGAAACGTGAACGGTAGCACGGCCCAGAATGGCGGCAGCCACGGCGGCTTAGGCGGTGTGCCCAGCACAGGATCTGCTGCTGCAACGTACGACAGCATTACCGCGCCATCCGATGCCGGCGGCGGAGGTGGATCGCGTGATTCAGCAAACAATGGCCGGGACGGCGGCGGCATCATCCGGATCGTTGCGACCGGGACAATGACTATCAACGGCGTCCTTAGCGCTGACGGCGAATTGACAGGCGGTTCAAACGGCGGCGGCGGCGCGGGCGGCGCCATTCACATTAACGTCGGTACGTTGACTGGCTCCGGTTCCATCCGCGCCAACGGCAGTAACGGCGTGGGAAATAATGGTGATAACACCGGGGGCGGCGGCGGCGGCCGCGTGGCTATTTACTACACCACCAACAGTTTTGCCGGAACGATTTCCGCGTATGGCGGTTTGAAAGCCAACAGCGGCATTGATTCCAACGCAGGCACCGTATTCATGAAGTCGGACGTTCAGACAAACGGCGATTTGATTATCGACAACAACAATGCGCTTGGTGTAATTTCCGGCACCACGTTGCCGAACACGCCGGGGGTGTTTGATGCCGTCACCATCCGCAATCGCGGCCGTGCAAGGATTACGCAACTGCAAGCGGATACCACAGCCTGGGATATCGGCACGCTGACATTGCAGACAAATTCCGACCTGACTTCGGCCGAAAGCGACCTGACGAATGTATACAAACTGTTTTTGTCCGTCACAAATTTGAACATTGATGCCACGTCGACAATTACAACTGACGGTCGCGGCTATTTTGGCGCCGGGCCTGGGAAAACAAGTTCGTCGAGCGGCCGAACGGTGGGGAATGCCGTAGGCAGTACGGTTCGGGTCGGCGGCAGCCACGGCGGTCTTGGCGGCCAGGGAAGCGGTACGCCGGCCGTAACGTATGACAGCATTACTGATCCGGTGGAGGCTGGGGGTGGCGGAGGTTCGCGAGATTCTTCCAACACCGGACGCGACGGCGGCGGCATCATCAAGATTACCGCTTCTGGAACCATGACCATTGACGGCGCGATTAGTTCCGATGGCGAGCAGACTGGTGGATCAAACGGTGGTGGCGGCGCAGGAGGAACGGTCAACATTACGGTTGGTACCTTAACGGGTTCGGGGTCCATCCGCGCCAATGGCAGCAATGGCATTGGTATCAGCGGCGACAACTCTGGTGGCGGAGGCGGCGGCCGCGTGGCTGTGTATTACACGACAAATAATTTTAGCGGCACCATCATTGCGGCAGGCGGCCTGAAGGCCAATTCTGGCGTTGATGCGGGCGCCGGCACGGTCTATCTCAAGCATCCGTCTCAGACGAATGGCGATTTGGTCGTCGACAATAACAGCCGCGCGCCGGTTATTGGCTCCACGACCATGCCGACAAGCCCGCGCGTGTTTGATAATACAACCATCAGGAACGGGTCCCGGTTGAAGCTGACGGCCCTGATTTCTGATGCCACGCCCTGGTCATTTGGCGCATTGAGCATGCAATCCAGTTCCGACATCACGTCCGAAGAAACGGATTTGAGCAATATTTACTACATGTACGTGTCGGCCTCTTCCGCCACCATCGACGCCACTTCAGGGTTCAATGTAGACGGCCGCGGGTTTCTTGGGGCCAACCAGGTTTCCGCCAGCAGCAATATTGGCCGCACCACGGGAAACACAACTGTTAACGGCAGCACCGGCGGTGATGGCGGTGGCAGCGGCGGCAGCCATGGCGGACGGGGCGCATCGGGGCCAAGCGCGGCAAGCGGCATCGCTTATGACAGCTTGACGGCGCCTGTTGAGCCCGGAGCCGGCGGCGGCGCCCGCGATGCCCCGAACAAGGGCGGCGACGGGGGAGGCATTATTCGCTTCAACGTCGATGGTTCGTTGACCATGAACGGCACCATTTCCGCTAAAGGTATCACCCCGCCGTCCGGCGTGGGTGGTGGAGGCGCGGGCGGAAGTGTCTACGTAACGGCCGGATCCTTATCGGGAAGCGGTACGTTCAGCGTGCGCGGCGGAGACGGATATCCGGGATTTGGCGCCGGCGGCGGCGGCGGCGGACGATTGGCTATCTATTATGGATCTTCTGATTTTGGCGGCAGCTATGAAACGCGCGGCGGCACCAGCAATTCGGCCAATCACGGCGCTTCAGGTACGGCATTCCTGAAAGACAATGACGAATCGGCAGGATCATTGCGATTGAACAACGCCAGCATTGCTTCAAATGTCTTTACGCCATTGTTCGTAGTAAGCCAGCCCACAACCTATACATTTCAGGACTTGTACGTAACAAATGCGGCGCGTTTGTTAATTGATACTCCTTGTGCGGGTACCCCTGCGTTGACCGTGAATGGCGTAACCGATTTGTCAGGCAGCGGCACCATCACCAACAACCAGTCCGGGACCTGTACGCTTTTGCAAGCGACAATCAGCATTACGACCACGACCATGCCTGGCGGGCTTGTCGGCGACCCCTATTCCGAAGCGATCGCCTCCGTCGGCGGGTATGGGCCGCATACATTCGTGTTGGTCAGCGGTTCACTGCCTCCGGGATTGTCATTAGGTTCAAATGGCGTTGTGTCTGGCACTCCGACGACGACCGGCACATACGTATTTGATGTCAGCGCTACGGAAGCAGCGCCGGGAGTGGGGTCTGATACAGAGACCATTTCTTTAAGCGTGGGCAATGCACCCACGGCGCCCACGGTGTTGTTTGCGCATAACACCGACGCGCAGCTGGGCAATACGGATCCGTCCGGCATAGACGCCACGCCCGTCTTCAGCGCCATTTTCAATGATCCCGATGTCGCGGAAACGGCGTTGAAATACCGCGTGCAGGTGGCCTCTGATGCCGGGTTTACGTCTTTGCTGTGGGACTCCGGCGCTTCCGGCACATTGCTGTCGGCCGCCTGCGCCCAGGGGTTTCGCTGCGCCAACATCAATTACGCCGGCGCCGCGCTTTCTTTGAACGCCAGCACCTACTATTGGCGCATCAAGTTCTGGGATGAGTTGAACATTGAAGGAGCCTTCAGCGCCACGGCGCAGTTCACCACGGACCAGGCTCCTGCGGCTCCCACGAACCTGTTCAGCAATGACAGCACGGCGCAAACTGGATTAACCAACCCCGTGGGCGTTGTCGCTTCGCATCCGGTATTTAGCGCCGTATACAATGACCCCGACATCGCTGATGTGGCCACGCAATACCGCATCCAGGTGGACGACAACAACGACTTTTCCTCCGTGGTATGGGACTCCGGCGCCGGCGGCACGAACATGGCTTCCTGCAACCAGGGCAGCCGCTGCGATGACATCACCTTTGGAGGCACAACCTTGATTCGGGATGAAACGACCTATTATTGGCGCATCAAGTTCTGGGACCAGGCCGGAGTGGAAGGCGCCTGGAGCGAAGACCCTCTTTCCACAAACACCTTCACTATGGGCGCAGGAGGTACTTCCACCCAGCGTTTGCA
>CAYQCH010000012.1:6713-32197 GCA_964415935.1 uncultured Gammaproteobacteria bacterium | reverse complement strand
GTGTGCCGCCTGGGGAGTACGGTCGCAAGACTAAAACTCAAAGGAATTGACGGGGACCCGCACAAGCGGTGGAGCATGTGGTTTAATTCGACGGTAAGCGAGACACCTCACCCAGTCTTGACATGTAGCTGCAAGCCTCTAGAGATAGAAGCCGCCTTCGAGGGTGCTACACAGGTGCTGCATGGTTGTCGTCAGCTCGTGGCGTGAGCTGTACGGTTAAGTCCGGTAACGAGCGCAACCCTCGTGCTGTGTTGTTTTTTCACAGCAGACTGCCTACGAAAGTAGGAGGAAGGAGAGGATGACGTCAAATCAGCATGGCTCTTACGACTGGGGCCACACACGTGCTACAATGGCTAGGACAAAGCGCAGCCAACTCGCGAGAGGGAGCTAATCGCATCAAACCTAGTCTCAGTTCGGATTGGAGTCTGCAACTCGACTCCATGAAGCTGGAATCGCTAGTAACCGCAAATCAGCCACGTTGCGGTGAATACGTTCTCGGGTCTTGTACACACCGCCCGTCACGTCAAGAGAGTTGGGGGTACCCGAATGGCGCAGGTTTGCGTCAGAAGGTAACACCAGCGATAGGGACGAAGTCGTAACAAGGCACCCGTAGCGGAAGCTGTGGGTGGATCACCTCCTTTCTAGGGAGTAAATTGTTAAACTCGTGTAGCCAGATAAGCTCGGCTATTCGGGTAAGGTTGATTGTTCGTTGATATGCATGTGTACAACATACAGTTCACACACATGCGTGGAGAGCAGATTTATTCATTGACGTTAGGCAACGCTGATTCCGTCATTATGTCTTGGTTCAAAGCAAAAACCGCCGTGTAGGCGGCTTTTTTGTTGCCGGCGCTTTTGTTCGCTTGACGCGACTACGATATAATCAGCATATATGCCGATTATCCGCAAAACGCAGATTGTTCTCGATCGGGAGGGAAGAAACATTCGCAGCGTGCACCGCTGGGCTATTTTGTTTGGCATCATCACGCCTCTGTTGCTGCTGCTGCTGGTAGTTCTAAACAGCAGGGATCTGTTTGGCATCTGGCCGTCGCTGTTTGTGTCCGCGTATGAACAGGGGTTTTATTACGGCTGGGCCGGCATGTTTGCGTTTGGCTTGCTGGCGTTTTTTATGCCTGAATTGCGGGACACGGAACCAACGCGCAAAGACCTGCACGTGCTGCATGTGGCTTTGGCTTTGTACGGCCTGGGCGTGGCGGCGACGCTGGCGCACACGCTGTCTGTTTTTTACGGCCTGTGGGGGATTTCCAGTCCGTTTGCGGGACTGTTTGCCGCATTGGTTCAGTGCGCCGGATGGTTGCTGGTGCTGTATCAGGTTGCATCGTGGATCCGTCGCGATCGCCGTCCGTATCATCTGGAAGAAGGGTTGTATTTCATCGGCCTGGGACTGTTTACGGTTGCCATGGGCGTGCAGGTGGCCGTGCGACTCTGGTTTTTGCTATTTGATGTGAGCCTCATCTCGTTATCGGTGGGACAAGCGTTGCGCATTATGCCTCTGATTGGGGCGGGGTTTGTCACGGCGGGTTTTGTACTGCGCATGCTGCCGGAATTGCTGGGATGGCGCCCGTTGCCTTCAAGCAGGTTGAATATCGCGACATGGGTGTTTTTAGGTTCAGCGCTGCTCATTTTGATTGCCTTTGTTGGATTCCGGTATACGTTCCATCCGGCCTGGGGCATTGCTTACATGGCGGGAGCGGGGGGCGTGTTTTTCAGCATCGCGGCATTGTTGCTGACCAGTGACGTCCTGCATGTGCGTCTGGCGCCATCCGTGAATCGCGAGCATGTCCTGTTCATTTACGGCAGCTTGCTTTGGTTATTGGTATCCGTCGGCGTGTTTTTCGTTTCATCAGTTTGGGAGTTTGTGAACACGCAGTCGCTGCATGCGCACTGGTCGGAAGCGAATGTTCTGGCGTTTTTTGCCGGATTTGTCGGGCTTGGCCTAATTGGCGTGTACACCTACTGGATTAACCAGCTGCCATATGCGCATCAGCACCGGGACAGCCTGATTGTCTTTGCCTTTGTGATTTGGAACTGGGTGCTGCCCCTGCGCGTATTTGTGTATCCGTTGACGATGGCGTCCGCCTGGCCGGGAGCGTACCTGTTTCGCTGGGTTCTTGATGCCGCGCTTATTGTGGCGCTCCTCCTCGTTTCTCTGGACATGTATGACGGGCTCATCGGCAAGCGCTGGTTTTGTTTTCGGAAAGCCTGCCGTCGGTAAGATCGGACACGAAAAAACCCCGCTTTCGCGGGGTTTTTTGGTGGGCGTGGAAGGACTCGAACCTTCGACCTCGTCATTATCAGTGACGCGCTCTAACCACCTGAGCTACACGCCCTTACATTTTTGTTGTGGTGCCGAGGGCGAGGATCGAACTCGCGACACAAGGATTTTCAGTCCTCTGCTCTACCACTGAGCTACCTCGGCAAGTGAGGGAGAAGTGAAAGCGAGCTTTCACTTCGACCGAACGCAGCCGAGGCGTGCGGAGCACGACCGCGGCGAACATCTCCCATAGAGATGCAGGTGCCTTTGGACCGAACGCAGCCGAGGCGTGCGGAGCACGACCGCGGCGAGGTGAAAGAAAAAACGCTCTCGGGCAGGCGTTTCAATGCTTCGGAAAGCAGGTAGAGCGTATCAAATTCGTCATTTTTTTTCAAGTACGGGAGCCCGATTCCGGGGAGGGGGCGGGACATGTAATAAAGAGAAACGGCGGTCCGGAGGGGTGTTCCCGGACCGCCGTTAATGGCCGTTTCGCGTGATCAGCCTGGTGAGCTTCGCATGCGGATTGGCAATGTGATAGACCGTGATGCGGCAGGCTTGCCTGCACACATCGATGATTTCCGCGGCTTCGGCGCCGCAGATATCGACGAGCGGGCGGGTGCGCCCACTGTCGTGCAGCACAGGAAACGTTGTGCCGCTGGTGATGAGTCGAGACAGGTCTTCCAGCAGGACGATTTCGCCGCGGTCCTTGCACGCCTGCGCATAGCTTTGCGCGTCGTCCAGGTGCTCGAATGTCTGGTAGGCGATGGTGCCCAGACCGGACATCAGCATCTCCGGCCAGCATACGTCGAGTTCGCGCTCCATCAGACGAATGATGAAGTTGTCGTGTTCCGTCAGCAGCTGCTGAGCCGTAAGCCTCCCGGTTTTGTACAGATGGCGCAGGATGCACTCGACGTACACGAATTGCGGGTAGCGCGTTTCGGGGTTGTGGTACAAGTCCCGGAACATGAGCGCGCGCAGCTTCAGGAATGCGGCCAGGCGCCTGGCGTCCGTGAATACCACCTGGCCGTCTACAACCCGAACGCATTCCCAGACGTCGCCCACGAACGGATGCTCTTCAAGATGACGGTGCACGGCATCGTATGTGGGGCAAGATCCGTCTCGCTCCACATAGCGCGTGGCCGTAACCATCATCCAGGCATCGAGGCAGACGTACGCGATCTTGTCGGCAATGTCCTTGATTTTGCCGACTTCATCGATTTCGTCGACGATGGCCAGCAGGCGGTCATTGCGCAGCCCGTAACGGCGGCTGGCCGTAAGCCAGGCATCCTGCATGAAGAGCATGCCGAAGTTACGGTCTTCATCAAATGCCTGGCGGTCCAGCAGCTTGATGGTGTCGCCGCCGGCGGGCGTCATGAGGTCGTGCAGCAGGGTGCCGACCAGTCCATGCAGGCATTCGTCGCGTCCCAGCACCTCTTCATGGTTGGCCAGAATGAGGCCGGCTATGGCTGCGGCATGGCAGCTATGCATAAACCTGTCATGCCCGAACCGGCTGGACATGGCCTCCATGCCAAGACGGCTTGCTTCCGGCTGGTGGATAAAGCCGAGCTGGCCAATGCCGGCCAGCCGCCAGAGGTTGCTGGCCTTCATGACTTGCTCCAGCATGCCGTCATACCGGATTTGATAGCTGACATGGGTGTAGGGAATGCCGGGCGTGCTGAACATGAAGTCATTGCCCGGTCCCATCGCGGCAAGCCTGGCCAGGTGGCGTCGTACGGAATCCGGGATGCCGGCCGGAAGCGGCAGCGCGCCGTTTCCGTCTTCGCCGTCGCAGACCAGGGTTGCGAGAAGGGCGAGGGTTGTCATCGGGCTGACACCCGTATTCATAGACTCGAGGGCCTGTTTGAGTTCCTGAAACGTTGGTTCAAAGGGCAAGTAGACAAGGTCGTCGGCCCAGGGGCCGAGCGTCAGGCATGCCGTCATGCGGCAGAGGCCTTCTGCCGTATAACGCATGTTGCTCCTCCTTGAGCTGGCAAAAGGTTACAATAATCATTTTGCCGGCGCAACTTGTCTGCCGCGTGCGGCCTGTGTAGGATAGAGGCATATGGTATCTGCGCTTCTATCTGAGCTGAAAGTGGACGGCATGCTGGTGACCGGGCATTCCAACATCCAGTTTGTGTCGGGATTTCGCGGTTCGCATGGGTATGCGGTCTTGGCGGGGAACAAACAGTACTTGCTGACTGATCCGCGCTATCTGGAAAAAGCGGAAAGCACCGTTCGGGACGGCTGGACCGTGGTTGACGTGTCTGACGGCCTGCTCAACGTACTGCATACGATTCTCGTCAGGCATCGGGTCAAGCGTCTGGGGGTGGAAGCCGCCCACGTCTCGATGTTGCTCGCAAACAGGCTTAAGACCTTGAGCGGCATCACCCTGGTGGAAACGGTAGATGCTGTTGAGCGGTTGCGGATGATCAAGTCTGCTTCCGAATTGAAGCACCTCCGGCAGGCGCAGAAGTTAAATGAGGAGGCGTTGAAGATCTCCCTGGAGAAATTGAAGGCCGGGTTGTCTGAACAGCAGGTCTCCTGGATGATCCAGGCGACGGCGCATGACCTGGGCGCGGACGGGATGGCATTTCCCACGATAGTCGCTTTTGGCGCGCACACCTCGCGGCCGCATCATGAGCCAACAGCAAAAAAGTTGAAACGGGGCGATATGGTGCTCATTGACATGGGGTTGTCTTACAAGTCCTATGCTTCCGATCTGACCCGGACGTTTTTTACAAAAGTTCCCACTTCGGAACAGGCTGACGTGTATCAGACCGTGCTGACGGCGCATCAGGCCGCTGTGCTTGCCGCCAAGCCCGGTGTCCGCGGAGATGACATTGACCGCGCGGCGCGGCTGTTTATTTCCGATTCGGGGTATAAAAAGAAATTCGGCCATGCCACCGGACATGGCGTGGGTCTGGACGTGCATGAGCTGCCGCGCGTGGCCAAAAGCGACAAGACCATCATTCAGCAGGGCATGGTCATTACCGTGGAGCCGGGCATTTACTTGCCCAAAAAATTCGGGGTGCGTATTGAAGACATGCTGGAAATAACGTCGCAGGGTGCCAGGAGTCTGAACCATGTGCCAAAAGATCTGTTATCGGCGCGCATCAAGCTATAAAACGCATACTCGCCGAAGAAAGCTCAACGTTTGTTGGGTAGGTGCGTGATGAACCAGGCGGCCGACAAGTTGATGACAGCGTTGAGATAGCCGATGAAATTGTGCCCGGCACCATCCAGGATGACGAGGCGCGATTCCGGCGACAAGTATTTCATGCCGCGCCGAGAGCGCTCCAGCAGCAGGCGTTCCGCGGCAGAGAAACGGTTGTTGCCGTGGATGATGAGCACGGGGCATTTGATGCGCGAAAGGAGGGATTCCTGGTCAATAGTTTCAAACTGACGGAACGTATCCTTGGCAATTTTGACCGTCGTGCGCCACGGCGAGTCTATGAGGTCGGTTAAGTACCCGTCCTTTTCCATGTCTTCCAGCTGCTGCGGGGAGTAGTAGCTGCTCCAGTCGTATTGGATGGCGGCTGTCAGCGCGCCGGTCAGTACCATGGCGCGAATGGACGGATCGCACGCCCGCAGGCAGACAAGCGAACCCAGACTGTGGCCGTACAAGGCAAGATCGGAGAAGCCGCGCTCGCGTAAACATCGGATGGCGCTGGACATGTCGTCGACCTGGGCCTCGATGCAAAGCAACGCATCATCGCTTTCGCCACACCCGCTGAAGTCAAAACGGAAGACGGCATGGCCAAGGCTGTTTAAGATATGCGCGGCCTTTTCAAACCGCCCTTTGGACGATTTGTCTGCAGAAAAACCATGCGCCATGACGATGCATGACGCAGAGGGGGAGGGATGAAGGACGCCGACGAGATTCAGGCCCTTCGAATTTTGAAATGTAATTCTCTCCATAAGGGAAAAAGCTAAGCGAGATTATCAGTATAAGAAACTTGCCAAGCGGAAACATTCTTTTTTGTCAAGGGTGTTTACGCACAGCCAGACGCCTGTCAGTCGTGGCTGACGGCCTTGGTACCAGTTGGCGCAAAACAAAAACAGCCGTGCGATACGGCTGTTTTTGATGGTCGGGGATGTGGGATTCGAACCCACGACCTCCTGCTCCCAAAGCAGGCGCGCTAGCCAACTGCGCTAATCCCCGTTGACGAAAATTGCACGCCGAGTTGGCATGCAATATCGTGACGGTAGCATTATTGTGGTTGTTTTTCAAGCGTCCGGCCAGTCTACTCCGCCTGCCGCTCATCTTTTTGCAGGGCTTTTTCCGTGGCGCGGCTTTGCCCAAAGAATCCCATGAGAACAAATA
Organism: uncultured Gammaproteobacteria bacterium; assembly: GCA_964415935.1. GTDB lineage: Bacteria > Patescibacteriota > Patescibacteriia > VMEV01 > CAYQCH01 > CAYQCH01. Next base: position 25,598 of record CAYQCH010000012.1, on the reverse strand, counting down.
CTATGATGGAGGATCCGACGATCATCAAGGTATTGGTGGCCAGGAGCAGCGCGGCGCCGGCGGCAATATCCGGCCTGGACCAGGCCAGAGAAAGGCCGATGGCTGAAAGGGGCGGGACGATGGAAATGGCGATGGCGGCACCCGGGAACGCCTCGTTCAGCTGCGGTTTGGTGGTGGCAATGGACGCGGCAATGCCGGCCACCACGGCGACGATCCATTCGTTATGCGTGAGTACGGTGCGCTGCATGAGTTCCCAGCTGATGGCTTCCGGTGTCCCCGTCAGGGCGCCGAACAACACGGCAACAAGCACTGCCAGGATGAAAGCGGCCAGCGCCGAAAGCGAGGAGCGGGCAAACAACCTGATGTCCATGGCCACAATGCCCATGGATGCGCTTAACAGCGGGTACAGTACGGGCGCGATGAGCATGCTGGCGATGATAAAGACGGTGTTGTCGGCGGCCAGTCCGGCGCTGGCCATGACCACGGCCAGCAGCGTCATGACAAAAAAGACGCGGCGCGGCGAGCTGTGGCTGATGAGCTTGTTCAGCGCCTCCTGGCGCTCGTCGTGTTCGGTGTGAAAGAAAAATCTCATAAAGATGTTTGTACCTGCTATCATGGTAGCATGGAACATATGGAAATCGAACCACAGCAAGAGCCGGCCGGCGACTGGTATAAACTTTGCGCCGCATCGTTTGTGCTGGCTGTCATGGCGGGGGCGCTGGCCGCTTTCGCCGGCCCGTCGTGGCCGGATGCGGTCCTGCGGGACACCGTCCGGAGATGGATCCCATCGCAGAATGATGCTCCTGCGCGGGCGGTGCCGTTTGTTGGAACAGGCTTGCTTGACGAAGCCTATGCTGCCGCCGCCGCTGCCCCCAAGGAGATCGACAAGGCCGCCGTGCTTTTTGTGCCGCATCATTTGCTGGCGGCGGAGTTGATAGCCCAGGCCTTGCAGGCGCAGGCTTCAGAAGCGCCGCGCACGGTTGTGTTGCTTAGCCCGAACCATTTTTCCGCGGGCGGCGCGCCGTTACTGCTTTCGGCTCGGGACTGGCAAACGCCAGACGGCAGGGTGGAGGCAGACGCGAAGCTGATCAGGCGCATTGACGATGCTCTGGAACTCGCGGCCGTTGAAGAGGCGCCGTTTGAGAAAGAGCATGGCGTGTACGGCGTCGTGCCGTTTATACGGCGATCGTTTCCGGAAAGCCGCCTGGTTCCCCTAATCATAAAGGACGCGATGCCGCACGCGGATGCCGTGAGGGTAGCGGCCGTCTTGCATGATTTGTTGCCGGCTGATGTGCTGCTGGTTGCGTCGCTGGATTTTGCCCATGAGCAGCACAATGCGTCGGCGGAACTGCATGACCGCACGGCGCTGCGCGTCCTGCAACACCTTGATACGGCAGGTGCGGGTTCGGTCAATATCGATTCTCGTTCCGGCCTCGTCGCGGCCATGGAATTCGCGCGCTTGCGCGGGGCGGAGCGCTTTGAGCTGTTTGCCAACAAGAATTCTGTCGACTACACCGGCGACGAAAATCAAACTGATGTGACCAGCTACATTACCGGAGCCTATGTAAAAGGCGAGCGGCGTGCGGATAGTGGCGCGACGCTGCTGGCTTTTGGAGACGTCATGCTGAATAGAGACCTGCGGCCGCAGCTGCAGCAGCGCGGCAATGCCTGGCCGTTTGAGCCGCTGCGCCGGTTCTTATCGGGAACGGACCTGACGCTGGCCAACCTGGAAGGGACCATTACGTCGCAGGAGCCAAAGCGCCTGGAGCCAGAAGCAATTTTGTTTACGTTTGACCCGTCGGTGGCGCCCAGCTTGTCGCGCCTGGGGTTTGACCTGTTCAGCCTGGCCAATAACCATTCACGGGATTTTGGCGCAGCGGGCCTGCATGAGACAACAGCGGCGCTGCGCGGCGCGGGCCTCGGCTTTTTTGGAGATTATTACAATACGGAAGAGGTTTCTACTGTGCGCGATGTCCGCGGCATGAAGGTGGGTTTTGTGGGACTGCATACGGTGTATGGACGCGATGCCTCGCCCGCGTTGGAAGAAGTCCGGCGGCTGCGGCCGCAGGTCGACATGCTGGTGGCCATGCCGCATTGGGGCATTGAATACGAAACATCGTTCAGTCCAAGCCAGCAACAGCTTGCCCATGCGCTGGTTGATGCCGGCGCGGATGTCGTGCTGGGCAGCCATCCGCACGTGGTCCAGCCGATGGAGGTGTACAACGGCAAGCCCATTTTTTACTCGCTGGGAAACTTTGTGTTTGACCAGTTTTTTTCGCCGGAGGTTCGCCGCGGGCTGGCGGTTGGAATCGATGTGACCACTGATGAGATGGAGCTGTTCCTGTTCCCGCATTCCATTAGTTTTCAATTTCAGGTAGGCTTATTGCAGCCACAATTAGCGGCTCTTTTTTATCAAGAATTCGCGGAACGCGCCGTCGCCTCCGAGACCGTCAAAATCGATATGGCTGATGGAAGGTTTGTTCTCCCGCGACTGTAGGTATGCCTCAATTCAATAAGAATTTGTACATTGTATTTGCCGTTCTTTTAGCCGTTATTGGCGTGTTCATGGGGTATTTGCTGATGGCGTATTTGCGGCTGGCTGTATTCACCCCGGCGCAGATTGTCGAGACCGTTGTCCCAGTACCGCCGAGTACCGATGAAGAAGAAATGCCCGTCGAACCGCAGCCGGGAACGTTGAACGTGCAGTGGCAAGCGCCGGAGGAAATCACTGTGAGCGAGGATCTCGTTCAGCGCTACACGCCGCCGGAAGGCGAACCATATCCCGTCGGGACCCTGACCTATTTTCATGTCGGCACGGTGCGAGACGGCGCATATGCGGGCGCGGACGTGCTGGTTGCCCGATTCCAACCGGAAGGGCCGGCTTTTATCTTGCCGCTCTACCGTCTGTTGCGCACTTCCAGCGGCTACGTTGTCCTGACCAAACAAAGCGATGATCTGACGTATGCCATTGACATCAGCAAAGTAACGCTCGACAACGACCTGGTGTTGCCAGGATTTGATCTTCCCGAGCGCGTCATTGAGGCAAAGACAGGTTACACACTCATGCGCGATCCGGCTGTGCGTGAGTTTTATGATCCGACCGGTCTGGTGTTTGCTTTTCACCAGCCGGAGATTGGCGATATGTACACGCTGAACCCCGCATTGTCGAAGGAAGCGGCGCAGGAGGTACCCTGGGTTAACAGGCAGCATGGATTTGCGAGCAAGCTGCCAGACGGCACCATCGCCGTATATAGCGTCGTGTATGAATTTGTGTCAGAAGAAGGCGTGCCGCAATTCAGCTTTGCCGACGGCATGAAAAATACGGAGGCCTATCATGTTACCGAATTTACATCCTGCGGCAGCACGAACTACGCCAACGTAGTCTCGCCGGACATCGTCCGGGATCTGGAATTGATGGAAGTGGGCGCGACGCAGGGCGGTGTAAAGATATTCGCGCTAAAAGATGCAAATCATCCAGACCTGCTGGCTGCCTACGAGATGTACTGGGTTCCGGAAGACGAGGAAAAAATTACCTACGAGGATTTTGTGAAACGGCATCCGATGTTGTTCTTCACTGATCGGTTCAATAGGCTGGTAAAGATGCGCAACGCCTCGTTTATCCCGCCGGCTGAATGCGGCAAACCTGTCATTTACCTGTATCCGGAACAGGAACAAGCCGTGTCCGTGCGCGTCGCGCCGCAAGGCGGGTTCACATATACGGAGCCGGTATATGGCCAGGGCTGGGAAGTTGTCGCCAAGCCGGACGGTTCCCTGACGAATGTGGCGGATGGTGTGGCGTATCCGTACCTGTTCTGGGAAGGGAATGGCGGCATCTTTCAGTCACAAATGGAAAAAGGATTTGTGGTCGAGCGTGAAGGAGTGGAACAATTTTTGACGGAAAGCCTGGCTGCGCTTGGACTAAACGGTCAGGAAACAGCTGATTTTATTGAGTTCTGGCTGCCACGCATGCAGTCCAAGCCGTACTACTTCATTACGTTCTATGGCAATGAGACCATGGATGCGCTTGCGCCCCTGACCGTAGAACCGCAACCGGATACGGTCATACGCGTGCTGATGGATTTTGCCGGATTAGAGGAGCCGATTGAGGCTCAACCGTACCCGCTACACGCCCCGCAGCGTCAGGGCTTTACGGTCGTGGAGTGGGGCGGCGTATTGCATGGCGAGTAAGCATGTGAAAAAATCGTCGTTGAAAAAATCTACATCCTGGGGGCGCGTTGCCGCCTGGTATGACGCCCACTTGAAACAGCCTGCCGGCACATACCATCGCGAGGTGTTGTTGCCGCATTTAACGCGGTTGATGGCGCTGAAAAAGGGCGACCGCCTGCTGGACCTGGCCTGCGGCAACGGGTTCTTTTCCCGCGAGTTTTTTCATCAGGGCGCCGAAGTCGTCGGCGTGGATGTGGCGCCGGAGTTGATTGCCCTCGCCAGGCAGCAGTCGCCCAAGGAGATTGCCTACCATGCGGCGCCGGCGAATGATCTTTCTTTTTTGCAGGACGGATCCTTTGATGTTGTCCTGATGAGCCTGGCTATACAGAACATGGAAGACGTCAATGGGGCGCTGGCGGAAGCGCATCGGGTGCTTGTTCCCGGCGGCCGGCTGTACATGGTCATGAACCATCCGGCGTTTCGCGTGCCGCGCGCCAGTTTTTGGGGTTTTGACAGCAATGGCGCCGGCGGCAAAGGCGTGCAATTCCGGCGCATCGACCAGTACATGTCTGAGTCAAAAAAGGCCATTCAGATGCATCCGGGCGACGATCCGACAGAAACAACCGTTTCTTTTCATCGGCCGCTGCAGTTTTATTTTAAAGGTTTGCATAAAAGCGGGTTTGCGGTCAGCCGTCTGGAAGAGTGGATTTCCCATAAGAAAAGCGTCAAGGGACCTAAGCAGGCGGCGGAAGACCGCGCTCGTAAAGAAATTCCTTTATTCTTATGCTTGGAAGCGACAAAGTTGTAAAAAACCGGTTTTTTGTCGATGCGGATATTACGGAAGATTCCGTACGCGTTGTGGATGCCGATGTGTTAAAGCAATGGCGTTCCGTGTTGCGCTTGCATGAAGGAGATGTAGTCGAACTGGTTCACCAAAGCGGCTGGGAAGCGGTTGGCCGCATCATACAAATCGGGAAAAGCGCCGCTGTCGTGGCCGTGGAGTCGCGGCGGCGGAACGCGCGCGAACCCCATCGCCACGTGCGCTTGTATTGCGCCATGCTGAAGCGGGAAAATTTCGAATGGGTGGCGCAAAAGGCGGTTGAAACGGGCGTATCGCGCATTGTGCCGCTGCTGACGGAGCGCACAGTCAAGCTGGGGTTTAAGCGCGAGCGGCTGGAAACCATCATCCGCGAAGCGGCGGAACAGAGCGGGCGCGGCATCGTCCCGAGTCTGGCAGACCCTATGCCGCTTTCCGACGCATTCATTGATTCCGCCGCCATCAAGCATCGTTATTTTTTTGATACGGAAGCAGCGCGCGTGCCGCAGAAATCGGATGACGGTTCCGCCGCCGCATTCATCGGTCCGGAAGGGGGATGGAGCGAGGCGGAGCGGTTGGCCGCCGCTACGTCGGGGCTGAAGGCCGTGGGGCTTGGTCCGTTGGTGTTGCGGGCGGAAACAGCCGCGGTCATCGCTTCCTACCTCCTTGCGCAAGCGTAAATGTTGGGGTATAGTGTGGCCCGAGGGCGTAGAGCATACGTCCTTTTGATTTGGGCCTGTAGTCTAGTGGTACGACGCTGCATTCGCATTGCAGAAGCGGCGGTTCGATTCCGCCCAGGTCCACCAAAGCACCCGCAGACGCGGGTGTTTTTGCATACCTAATTTTGGCGAATTTTAGATGTTTTCCACAGGAAGCGCCTTTTGCTCAATATTGATGTGCCGTACCCTGAATTTATTAGCAATTAAGAGAACACTATGGGCCTGGTAAAAAAAGTTGGGGCATGGGCCCTCCTTTTTTCATTTTTAATGAGCGCGGCGCAGTTGATCAGCGTGCAGCCCGCCGCCGCCGTCGCTGGTGATGGCGCATCATCGAACGTCGAAATTTTTGACACGGACGATAACGGCATGATCGACCGCATCACTTTTGATATCGCCAATCCGAACGGGGAAACGTGGCAGCTTGTCGGAGCAGCCCCCCACGGACTGAGTGTGACGCAAGGCGGCAATGACATTACCATTTTTTCCGTGACCATCACGACCCTGGCTACAGCGAACCCGGTAACCATTCAAGTAGAGCTGAACGAAGTAGATCCTGATTTGACGGTCAACACAGCCGTGGGAACAACTGAATTAGTCTACACCCAAGAAACGGGTGACCAGACCTGTACTGTTTGTATCAACGATTCTACCGACGAAGAGCTGAATACCATTGCTACGGGCGATACGGGAGCGACGGATACGGAAATTGACCGCGCCGCCCCCGTGTTTGTAAGCACAGGCAGCAATTACAGGGATCAGTCGAATGATGCAACCATTGATGGGGTTCGATTAGGCTTTAGCGAAACAGTGACCTACGCTTACAATGATGCGGATTGGACAGTAACGGCGAATGGCCTGACGGGATTGGACATTACAGGGTGTTCGACTTGTTCTGGCTCGGGTTTTCTTTTGTTAAATGCGACAGCTAATCCAAACATTACTGGAGTTTCAGGAGGAGTAGAGCCTCAGATTACATACAATGCTGTCAGCGCAATATCCGATGGTCAAGGGAATGATTCGCTTGGTTTTGGCCCCGTTTTTTTGTCAGATTTTGCCAAGCCGGTGCGGCTGGGGGCTCCGACCTACGCGGACGTTGATGAAGATGGTACCGTGGACAGAATGAGAATTGCAATGACAGAAGCGGTGACCTATGTATATGACAACTCAGAATGGACGGAAACGGCCAATGGTTTAACCGGATTCACCGTCGTTGATTGCCAAAGCTGCGCGAATACATCGTTGCTACAGTTAGGAATAACTGCGACACAAAAATTAACCGGCGTAAGTGGCGGGGTGGAGCCCAGCATCAGCTTTGTGGGTCTTATTCAGGACGCTACGGGGAATTTACTGACGGCTGTCTCTGCTTCCTTGCAAGACGACGCGCCGCCGATCATTAAGTCATTTACGTATCAAGATGATGACGATGATAATAAAATTGATCAATTTACCGTCACTTTTACGGAGATGGTAGTCGGCGGCAGTTTTCTATCCGCGAATGATTTGCTGTTGACCAATGTCGGCGATTTTACAGGCGCGGCCTTTGGCGCCGATGCGACGGATCTCATTACGGTTGATGTGATCTCGGTGGTCGTCCCGCTCGGAACGGAGGCCTCAGTTGAAGACACTAAGGAAGACAGCGGCACTATTGCAATCAGCACGCAAAATTCGTTCAGCCTTTCTGATGGTCTGAACACAAATGAGAATACCGGTGCGCAAACCCAGGCCACGTTCATCAACGGGGTGCCGCAAGGTATTTCCGCCCGTTTTCGCGCTTTGCGCGAGCAGGAACAATTGGCACTGCAGCAACAGGAGGCGGACACCCAGCAGCAAGAGTCGAGTGACCAGACGGGCGAATCTGAGTCCCCGACCGGAGGCCAGCCCGAGCCCGACCAGCCAGAATCCAACGAGCAGGAAACGGAACAGCCTGAAGAACCACGGTTTGGCAGCGACGTAAACGACATGCCCGTCCGTCTTGGTTCATTGGTCAAAATAGCGAACAGCTCGGCCGTCTACTATGTGGACCAAAACGGCGTCCGCCACGTGTTTGCCGGCGCAGCCGTGTATCGGTCCTGGTACGGGGAGGACTTCAGCCGGGTGGTGGAAGTATCGCCTGAAGTATTGGCCGCCATGCCCCTTGGCCGTCCGGTTACCTTTCGTCCCGGCACGATGATTAAGATCCGAACTCTGCCGCGCGTGTATGTGGTACTGGCAAACCGTGAGATCCGCCACATCGCCAATGAGTCCGTGGCGCGCGCCTTGTTCGGGGATGGCTGGAACACCATGATCTATGATGTGGATGATGCATTCTTTCTTGAATATCGTGAGATGCCTGGGGACATAGAAAACAGCGATGACATTGATCTGGACGCGTTGCGTTCGCCAGACATCCGGGTAAATGAGCAGATTGTTGATGTGGAAATCGATTCGTAAGCTTTGGTATACTGTTTTCTTAACCCTTTAGCATTCATATGATGAATCGAGTGAAAGGATCGCTTTCCTTGCATATGTTGGCCGGCGTGCTGCTGTTCGGTCTTGCCTTGTACCCCGTGCTTTCTTCCGCACAGTCCATCCGCGAGCGCATTGACCAGCGACGAGACACGTTCCAGGATCGGCGCGAAGAAGTGCGTATGGAGCGGACGGAAAACCTGGAGATGAAACGGGAAGATTTACGCAAACGGCTGGCCGACATTTCCGATGAGCGCAAAGCCAGGCTGGCCGAGCAGCTTTCCGACCAGATGAATGCTCTTAACGAGCGCCTGACGAATCATTACCTGTCGTTTCTCGGAAACCTTGAGGCTATTTTAGGCAAGATCGAAGCCCGTCTGGCTGAAGCGACCGGCGACACCGCTTCCGTGCAGGCAAAAATTGCCTCCGCCGAATCCAAGATTGCCGAAGTCAAGAATGCCGTGCTTGCTCAGCAGGAAAAAGTTTACACCGTGGTGTTTGAAAGCGAAGACAAGCTGCGGGAAGCGTTCCAGTCTGCCAAACGCCAGATGCAGGCCGACCACCAGTCCATGCGGCAGCAGGTGGGAAGCGCCAAGCAGGCCGTGCAGGACGCTTTTGCCGCTTTACGCCAACTCGTAACCGAATAATATGACGAAAAAAATTATTCTGGCCGTGGTGATTGTTCTCGCCGCCGCTTTTGTTCTTTTCCTGATTGACGGATACCGCCAGACGCCTGGCGACAGCATGCAGCCGTCCGGTGATTCCATGATGGAATCCGAACAGGATGCCATGATGCAACCGGTTTCTGAAGGCGACTCCATGATGGATATTGAAAAAGACCTGAACATGGAACTGGACAGCGGCGAAAGCGATTTTATGCAGCTCGACACGCAGATCCAGCAGCTCTAAGACTGATGCATACAAAAAGCCCGTCCAGAAGGACGGGCTTTTGCTATTGGCGCGAGTCGGGGCGGCGGGACTTGAACCCGCGACCTCCACGACCCGAACGTGGCGCGCTAGCCAACTGCGCTACGCCCCGTCTCGAGCCACTAGATTGTCAATGGTCGGGGTGCAGGGAATTGAACCCTGGCTACAGCCACCCCATGGCCGCGTACTACCGTTATACGACACCCCGGTTGTATGTTGGCAAGAAAAAACAAAAGCGTTTGCCCCGCTTTTGTATGGAAACCCTACCATAAAAGGCGTGAAAAAGAAAGGGCGGCGTGCTAAACTGAGCGCATCTCTATGACATCACTTTGGTATTCTGTGGCCATCGCCGGGTTTGCTGCCGCTGGTTTGGCCATTTCCTTCTACATACGGCGCTCAAAATCCAGCAGCAGGCCGATGATTTGCCCCGTCGGCGGCCACTGCGCGGATGTGGTCAACAGCCGGTACAGCAAGACCTTTGGTATGAGCAATGAACTGCTGGGTATGGCGTATTACACCGCCTTGCTGGCCGGCCCGGTCCTGGTCGGATTGTATCCGTCCGTGCTCGGCACCTGGTTACCGTTTGCCGTGCATGCGGCCATGGCCGGAGCATTTTTAATGTCTTTGTACCTGACATTCATCCAGTTGTTTGTGTTACGCCAGATTTGCACCTGGTGCCTTACCACCGGCGTGATTAACGGAACAATCCTGGTGCTGGGGCTGGCAGGTTTTTGATATGACTGCGACAGATTGGAGCCACTTGCGCGGCATCGTGGCCGTGCGCAAGCCAACGGGGCCAACCTCGCACGATATTATTGACCAGCTGCGCCGGCTGACCGGAGAGCGGCGTATCGGGCATGCGGGTACGCTCGATCCGCTGGCCAGCGGCGTACTGGTTGTGGGCATCGGCCGCGAGGCCACGCGCGAGCTGGCCGGCCAGGTTCAGAAGGAAAAAGAATACCTGGCGGAAGTTAAACTGGGCATGACCAGCACTACCGATGATGAGGATGGTGAAAAGACCCCACGCGACGTGAAGCGTGTACCCGCCAAGCAGGAGGTGTTGGCGGCCCTGCAGTCGTTTGTCGGAACCATCCAGCAAGTCCCGCCGGCATACAGCGCGGTCAAACGCGCGGGTACCGCCGCTTACAAAATGGCGCGGCGGGGGAAAGCGGTGGAGCTGGGGCCGCGGACGGTGGAGATCAAGGAAATCGAGCTCCTCGCATACGAGTGGCCGTATCTGCTGATCCGCGTGGCGACGGGTCCTGGAACGTATGTCCGTGCGCTGGCCCGCGATCTTGGCCAGCATTTGGAAACAGGTGGGTATATCCATGCGCTTCGCCGCACGCGCGTGGGAAATTTTTTGCTCGATGATGCACTGGCTTTGCCCCAGCACCGCAAAGAGCGGCCGGAAACGTGGCAGTTAATGAATTAGAAACGATTTGCTATACTACATGCATACAAACAAAAATATGTCTTGGTTTCGGCGCGTGTGCCAGACAACATTGCCAGGCATGGAGGCAAAGGCCTGTAAAGTGACGATCCTGGTGGTATTTATTGCCGGTGCTTTTTCGTTCATTGCCATTTCCGTCTTTGACCGATTTGCAACCTTGAACCGCCTGGCGACATTGACTTTGTTCCAGGCATTTTTGATTTTTGCGCTGATGCTTGCCGTCATCGCCGCGTTCACGTTTGTGCTGCTGGTGATGGCTATGGAAGTGACGCGGACGAAAAAGGCAATCGCGCGGACAAGGGATGATTCCACAGCCGAATTTTTTTCCATCGTATCGCATCAGCTCCGCAGCCCGCTTTCCGCCATCCGCTGGTTAACGGAATTGTTGCGCTCCGAAGCCAAAGACAAGCTGAGTTCCAAAGAGCTGGGGTACATCGATGATATTCACGAAGAAGCCCGGCGCATGATCAGGCTCATCAATTCGCTGTTGCGCATGACGGGTCTGGAGATGGGGAAAGTGGTGATGCGCAACGAAGACGTCAATGTGTACAGCCTGGTGCAAAGCGTCGTGGCAGAACATCGCAAGCAGCATACAAGCACCATCACCAAGATTGTGTTGCGCAAGCCCAAGCACGCGCTGCCTCCCGTGAAAGCCGACAAGGAATTATTGCGCCAGGTTTTTTCCAATCTCATCAATAATGCCATGCGGTACTCCAAGGCGGGCCGTGGCAGCGTCGACGTGTCGTTTTCCCGCGCTGATGATGGTTCCGTGCTGGTGGCCGTCAAAGACCAGGGAATAGGCATTCCCAAAGCGACGCAGCACCGCATATTTTCCAAGTACTATCGCGCCCCCAACGCCATCAAAGTGCAGACGCAGGGCACGGGGCTTGGCCTGTACATCAGCCGCTTGATTCTCGATCTGCATAGGGGCAGGATTTGGTTCACGTCGGAGGAAGGGCGCGGCTCCACGTTCTACGTCAGCCTGCCTTCCGGCAGCAAGTAAAAGAAAATCCCCTGCAAGACCGGGTCTTGAGGGGATTTTGCGTTGAGGCGCGCATGCGAGCGGCCTAGCGCAGGGGGTTGTACGGAAGCATGTCCGACGGCTTCAGGCCGATAGCGGCCAGCAGCGCATCGCGGACGGCGAGGTAGTCCTGGTCGGTGCGGGCCTCGTCCATCAGCCAGGCGTTGGCGGCGTCGTCGAAGTCCAGGCGCGACCGGTTGCCGCGCAACGAGTGCGCCGGTTTCAGAAGCATGCGCAGTTCCGTCCCGTTGATGTTGAAACGCAATCGAGGCGTGCCGTCCGGGTCGAGGACGACCGTGCAGGGACCGTGCGCGCTGCCAACCGGCTGCTGGAACAGGGCGCGCAGCCGACGCTCGCGCACGTAGAGGACTTGCAGCAGCGGCCCAAAGCCGTTTCGGACTTCGGACAGCCAGTTTTCCGGGGGAGTCATGGGTCTTCTCCAGTTCAAAGAGCATCAAAAGACACTATGATGCTATAATACATTTGTCAAGCTTGTCCATTCTTATGCCAGCAACCATAGAATTGCCGCCATCGCGGTCAAAAAATGAAGAGCAGCCCGGCGTCGTGCGCGAAATGCAGACCAAGCGAGGCATTGTGCCGGTCAAGGAGGCGAAGTCCCATCGCACGCAGGTGCTGGGCGGCCCCGCGCATGAGCAGTCAAAGCCGGAGGAGTCATCTGATTGGTTTGCGGTGGAAGCACATTCGGAAGAGTCCGACTCGGGGCAGCAGGAGCTTGAATCGAGGGTCATAAATCTTGATGATTCATCAGAAACCATCGATGTGCCTGCGTCCAAAAAGAAGCCGGCGAGCGGAAGTGAACGCCGCACGGTTTCGGCCCGTATGGAAGCCAGCGCCTGGGCCCAGGAGGAACTTCCCAAGGATTTTTGGCGCGAATTGGATATTGCCAAACGTGCCGATACCATGGACTCTGGGAGGCTGGCAAAAAAAATCGCCGAAGAAGCGCCGCAGCTGGATGTGAGCGCCCAGAAAGAAGCGCAAGCGGAACAAGAGTTGAGGCAGCGCCAGTATATCTGCGAGGTCATGCTGTATTTCGGCTTTCCCGCTGCCTTGGCGGGGCGTATTTTGGAAACGGATGAAAAGGGGAACTATGTGGTCAATACCAAATACCTTCCTGTCCGCAAACTGACAAAGTCCGGCGCCATGGGGAAGGTATTTGAGGCGCGGGATTTGAACGCTCCGGAGCGTGAACTGGTGATGAAGGCGGTGTATCCGGAGGAGAGGCCGTTACATGATTCGCTTTTTGACCGATTCCGCCGCGAGGCGCTGGCCTTGGCGGCCATACGCAACAAGCACGTCCTTGGAATCAAGTCCGCGGATTTCATGCCGGACAAATCAGGCGGCTGGTACGTCATGGACAAGGTTAAGGGAGGCGATGCGGAGGCGTTGATAAAGCAACAGCCAATGCCGGTCGAGCAGGCCATGGACCTGTTTGACCAGGTGGCGGAAGGGTTGGCGGCAGCCCACGCCAAAGGCGTTGTGCATCGCGACGTGAAGCCCGCCAACATTTTCGTGCAAAGCGAACACGGCGCATCGCCCATTTTTCAGGTAGGCGATTTCGGACTGGCAAAAATCATGGAAGAAGACGAAGATCGGCTTGAACTGGTCCGCCAGCAGCTTCTCGACATTGCCGACCAGCGCATGCGCTTTGAAGATTTGGAGAAATACCAGCTGGACGCTGCATTCGCGGAACGACTGAAGAAATTGTATCTGGATGCCCAGCGCACCGGCGTGATTGACGCCTTGCGCCAGCCGCAATGGCGAGAGAAGCTGGCAAAAGATCAACGCAGCAAAAACATGATGGATGCCATGGAGAAGTTCACGTCATCGCTCTCGAACGCAGATAGGGAATATACGCATGACTTGATGCTTCGTAAGCTGCGGCAGGAGGCGAGGACTTGGATAACCGGCGAGATTAACCGGCTATCGCGCAAGAAAGATGCGGATGCGGGCGACATTGACGTTCCGCAGGAGTATAACTTGCTTGGGGCGGACAAGTTGCGCATTGCAGAATTGGCTGCCGCCGCGCGTGAGGGGAACAATCCGGATGCGGCGGAGATTGAGGCGTTGGCTGATCGCGTTGAACTGAATCCAAATTTAACACGCACGGGCTCCGTGCTGGGGACCCCCTACTATATGTCGCCGGAACAGGCTTCATCCTCGTCCATTGATGCGAGGTCTGACGTATTTTCGCTGGGATCGGTCATGTACGAGGCATTGACGGGACGCAAACCGTTTCAAGGACGCTCTTTCTTGGAAGTGTTAAAAAACATTATCACCACGGATCCTGATCTGGCGGCAGAAGTTCGCCCGGAAGTGCCGCAGAAGCTTTCCGACCTGATCGGATGGATGATGTATAAAGACGCCAAAGATCGTCCAAGCATGGACGAGGTGCGGCAAGAGCTAAGGAAAATCAAGGCGGAGATGGTGGAGAAAAAACGAGCCGGTCGACAAGGTGCAGTCAGAAGTCTCTTAAACAAATTGTTAGGATCATAGTATGCGCTACGCCACCACATTCGCATTTTCGGTGTTGCGGTTCGGGTTGGGAGTCACTTTTCTGGTTATCGGATATCTTATCTGGCAGGATTCGGCCGGCTGGGGCGGCTTTATCCAGCCCTGGGCGCAGGCGTACTTGCTGCGTTCGGTTGAAGAAACCATGCGCGCCACGGCTGTGGTGGACATGGTGCTGGGTGCCATGCTTGTGCTGGGCATCAAAACCTGGCTGGCATCGCTTGTTGCCGCGCTGCACTTGCTTATCGTACTGATTACCGTCGGATTTAACGACATCACCGTCCGCGACTTCGGCCTGATGATGGCTTCGTTCGCGGTATTTATCGCCGCCATGCCGCCGGCGATGAAAAGACGGTTTCGGCTTGTGTAACAAACAGGTATCAAAAAGCCCCTCCATCCGGAGGGGCTTTTTTGTTGCCGGTTTAGGAGTGCAGCCACTCCGCTTCATGCTCTTTCAAGAGCTCAAAGTGGTGGCGGATTTGTTCAATGGGCATGCCCTGGTACCACAATTCTTCCCAGTAAGCATGGTGGAAGTCGTCAATTTCGCGTCCCATGATTTCACGGAAGGCGTCGGCCACTTCGCTTTGCAGCGGAACGTAGGCTTCTACGTACACTTCATAGGTGCTGGTGGAAACGCCGTTGTCCACCATGAGTTCAAACAGGAGGTAGTCATAGCCGCTGTCCTGCAAGTCGGGCATGATGAAGGCGGCATTGCCTCCGGAGTCTGTATTCAGCCAGGTTACTTCCGGGCCGTACGTTTGCGTCCAGGTGGCTGTCATGTCCGTGCCCAGCGGGTTGTAGCTGTCATTGTACAGCCAGACGACGCGGCCGGCTTCCACCGGTCCGTACGGATCGGCATAGCCGTAGGCATAGGGGATCTCGTCGTTGATGAATTCGTAGTCATCAAGGCCGTCCATGCTGCCGACAAATTCTTCTAAAAAGGCATTGGGATCGGTTTTGAACGCCTCAAGGTTTTCCTTGATGTAGGTTTTCAGTTCTTCCTGCGCGGCGCGTTCTTCTTCCGTCAGAGCAAATGCCTGCTGGATGCGCTCGTCGTCCACCTTGGCGCCCAGGTCGTCCAGATCAAACGCCTGCAAGACGAGATCCCCCAGGTCGCTGATGAGGTCAATGCCGTTTTGGCGGATTTCTTTGTACTTCATGACAAAGGCGATGAAGTCGGCATCGGACCAGAGCGGGTCAGTGGCTTGTAATTCAATGTGCAAAATATCCAGGAGCTCCAGGGCTTGTGGATCAGCGGGGCTGATGGTCGACACGAATGTAGACTCCTGCTGCTGTCTCTGCAACCAGATGGTGCGCGCGGCAAGCGTTTGTTGCGGCAGCACGAGAGCGGCCAGCAGGCTGAGCGTGGCCAGCACGGCGAAATAACGTTGTTTCATAGGGGTTCCCCGTAGGGACCGCATTAATTATAGTGCGATCATCGTGCCACAACGGCATGGGCAAGGCAAGCGGAAAATTCAAAGGCCCCTCTCCGTACGTGGAGAAGGGCCTTGCCACAGATGGCGGCTATGCCATCCATTCCTCGAAGTCTGAAAGCGGTGATGTGCCGTGCGGCGAGATGTACCCGTGCGCGCGCAACAGCCAGGTGGAGCAATTCGCCTCCAGCAGCACGGTTGTCGCGGCTGCTTTGAGTACCTGCCTGGTGCGGAACAAGATGGCTGTGTCTCGTTCCGTGGGATCCGTTCGCTCCTGGTACAAGGTTGCTTTGACCTTTAGTCCCAGAAGCAGGATCCGGTCGAGAATGTCCGGGAGGCGTTCCTGGCCGTTCTTCAGCCGGACGCGCTCCCAGAGCCGTAAGTCCACGCCGTAGCAGGTGGACGGACCCAGTTCGCATTCAGAAACCGACATATTCCCCCTGTAGAGTTTTCCTCCTGGATTTTCGAGGCTTAGAGAGTCGGGAAGTATAGCCGAGACGGGGTTTTCCGTCAATCTTGTTTGTCGCTCGTGCCTTTGCTATACAAAAGCCAGCCCAACATCCCCCGGGAGGTGACATATGGGCAAGTGGGTAGCCGGGGGAGCGAACAAACTCACTCTCCTGCGCATTCCGTGCATGTCTCTGTTCCTTGCCATCCTGTTCGGTCCGGGACCGGAGCACTTGGGATGGTACTGGCTGGGAGCGCTGCTCTTTACGATCGGCATGATCCTCGACGGGTTGGACGGCTACTACGCCCGCCACTGGCAGCCCGGCGGGGCGACCAGGGAGGGCAAGTTCCTGGACCAGTTCGTCGACAAGTGGGGGTTCGTCTACCCCGTCTTCGTCGGGCTGATCGTTGCGTTGGATCTGGTCGTGCCGTGGCATTTCGTCGCCGGGCTGGCGGCGCTGCTCGTGCTGGACTTCGTGTCCTGCCGCCGGCATTACCGCGACTACCTGTTTACAGTGCAGGTGCAGCGCCGCTGCATCAACCAGTTTGGCGCCATCAATTTCGGCAAGATCAAGTTCTTCGCGCAGAACCTGGTCATCTGCCTGCTGGTGGCCGGCCAGTTCCCCGTAAGCGGCTGGCAGGCCAAGGGGTGGGCCGCGGCGTTTGCTGACGTCGTTTCCGGGCCTGACGCCTGGTGGCTGGAGCTGACGCGGCTGCTGGCCAAGATCGGTTCTGATGGCAGGCCCGTGGCATACGTGCTGCTCTGGGCCGCGGTACTGCTCGCTTGCTTGTCTTTGCGCAAACGCGCGGAGATAGGGCAGCAGGTAAGGCAGGAAGTCGAGGAGGAGCTGGAAACCCAGCCCATTTGAATACGATCCCCGTATGTCTGGAGGCATACGGGGGTCTTTCTTTTGTATTATGTCAGCAGCGGTCGGGTAGAGCGCGCCCCTTGATTTTTCCGGTTCTTTATGGTATATAACGAATATCCAATTTTTGGCTCGCTCTGTTTGCCAGGGAACTCCGGTTACCTGACAAAGGGGAGCGAGGCCAGAGGTTGGCGTCGCAAAGGAATGCGCATGTACGTGCTTGAAGGGTTGCCGTACGACGAGCGAAAGCGCGTCGAACGGATCATTCACTGGCAAGGACGTCGTTCGCGGGGCTGGTGGAGCGGACGTCCGTTTACGCGGACACCGTCTCTGTCAGATCCGCCTGCCATGCTTTTCCGGCGCTGCGGGAACGTATCCGACATGGTCAGGGCCTGTACCCTGGTCATGGCCTGGTCCGAAACCCGGGCGACGGAAATGCCGGCGCGAGTCCTGGCATGGCTGCATCCGGAAGGCGCTGTTGTCCGCTGCGATCGTTGCCTGCGCAACTATCTGGCGGTGCAAGAGTACTTCCAGGTCTGGGTGTCGTCGCGGCTGGAAGGGGATCCCCTTCCGCGCTCGCGCGATGTCCGAACCCTGGAAGGCAGTCAGATTACCGAAGCCGAGATCCGGTGCATTGTCCGATGGGTTTGCGCCCGTCTGGATGAACCGGAACCCGGCGAGGATGACGACTTGCCTCCCGCGGCCTGACATTCCTTTGGGTAGAGGCCATCGACCGTTTGGTGCGGCCCCTGGCGGGTTGCCCGACGGTGAAAGACCCGTTCCTTCCCTCCGGAGGAACACCCTATACAGCGACGTGCAGAAGGCGCAAGCCCTCTCACGTCCAACCCCTTGAACACGGAAAGCGCGTGCTTTGCGTGGTGAAGGGAGTGAAAGGGGCCACAGTGGGAAAGAAGCGAAAGAATCGCATCGCGCAGATCACTTGTGACAGGTACAAGGAGATCATCATCAACCATCACGACATGACGGACGAGCAGAAGCGGCAGCTGCGCCAGCATCAGGAGGGCTGCGACCGGCACAAGCGGGACGCGGGCCTGCAGCGCATGCTGAAGGCCGTCCTCGGCGAGGCGTAGGGGCGCAAGCGCATGTGGACGGGATCGACTCGCATGGTCGGTCCCGTCTCCTCTTCAGGGCAGAACGACTGTTCCGCATTGAAGAGGAGAGTAAAGGATGGTGGAGGTGTCCAAGCGGCAGCGTTGTGCCATGTGCGAACGGTATCGGTTGCCGGGAAAGACCGGCTGGCTGACGATGGATGAGTTTTCTGCAGATCATGGCGACGCGCTTCTTGACCTGGAAGAAGATCTCATCCGTTGCGATGACTGCAAGCGGGAGCATGGCGGGGAGGACGGCTCCAGCTCGAAGAAGCGCAAGCGGCGGACATCCGACGAGGACGATGATGATCTCGACCTGCGCGGCGATCGATATCGCAAGCGCTAGGAGGACGGTTTGCTGGTTTACCGTAAAAACCAGCTTTTTGTTTACTCAAAATCGCGTGGTACAATGCCAGCCTATGCAATATCTGTTGGGAATAGACGCGGGCGGTACCAAGACGCATTTGGCCCTGGCTGATGAGAACGGGCGCGTACTGGCGCAGGCCAAAGCGGGCGAAGCGAATTTGCATTCCGTGCGGCCGGCCGATATCGTCGCGCACCTGAAGTCGGGCTGGAAGCAGCTGGCGCGGCAGGCGCGAGTGCCCGCTTCCGCGCGCGTCCATGCCTGCGTGGCCGGTTTTGCCGGACTGGACAGCAAGGCCGACCTGGCGCTGGCACAGCGCGTAATCACGCAGGCGTTTGGCGGCATCCTGAACGGCGCGAAGGTTCGGCTGGTGAACGACACGGTGGTTGGGTTCCGTTCCGGTTCAAAGTCCGGCGTGGGCATGTGCGTGATTGGCGGTACCGGGTCTAACTGCTATGGACGCAACGCGCGCGGTCGAGAGGCGCTGGCCGGCGGCCTGGGGCATATTCTTGCCGACGAGGGCAGCGGGTATGACATTGGCCTGCGCGCGCTCATGGCTGCGGCAAAGGCCGCTGACGGGCGCGGTCCGAA
>CAYQCH010000012.1:0-6613 GCA_964415935.1 uncultured Gammaproteobacteria bacterium | reverse complement strand
GTGCTGCAGCATGATCCGCTGGTGCTTGCGGAGTTTAAAAAGCGCGTGCGGCGGGCATTTCCAAAAGCGAAGTTTATCATTCCAAAACAGGACCCGGTCATGGGCGCTGTAGCCATGGCGCTGAAGCAATAGACGCGTGAAAAAGAGGAAACCCCGCGATGCCTTGGGCGATCGCGGGGTTTTTGGTTGGCAGCATCAGCTTGCCTTGCGAAGATGGCGCTCGAGGGAGGCGATGACGGGGTGGAGGCAGTTGCCCACATGCACTTCATGGAAGTGTCCGCGCATCTTGGATGCCTTTTCCTCGGATTCAGCGATGCCGATGAGACGCCCCTCGGGTCCGCTGAGCGTCACGTCGTTCATCGAGTCGCCGACGGCGATGATGTTACGGCGAGGGACGCCATGCGCCTCCGCGAAGGACAGCGCGTGGTCGCCCTTGGTGTCGGCGTAGACGATGGTGTCTTCCATCACGCCGCTGATGACATCGCCGTTGTACGTGAACCGCGCAGATCGGACTTCATTGATAAGCCCGAGGATGTCGAAGCGCTGCGCCACGACTTCCACGAAGTCAGCCGTGCCGGCGGAGATGACGGCGACGGCGATGCGGTTCTCGCGCGCGAATTCCAGCAGGTCGCGCAGGCCCTCGCGAATGCGCATGCCCGCGAAGACCTCGGCCAGCCGGCTGCGGCTGATGCCTTCGCCGGTGTAGACCGCGTAGGTTTCGCGCATCCAGTGGCGGTACTGCTCCGGCGTGAGCGTCCCCTGTTCGAGCAGGGGCAGGTACACCCCACGCAGGCTTTCCAGCCTGTGTCGACCGGCTGGCGACAGCAGGTTGGCATCGCCCAGTTTCCAGGAACTGTACGTGGTGCACGTGTCGCACCAGTCCAAACAAAGAACGTGTGTCGGTGTGTTCAAAGGATATCCCTCCGTACCTTGCTTTGTACCAGACCGAACACCGTTGTCAAAATTGACGATATACGCTAATTTATGCGCTGGCAGGAAAAACACGAGTGAAAGGAGGCCATATGGCCGCTGCCGATTCGTTCTCCATAGTGCCTGTGCACTATGGGTCTTTTTCGTTCAGGGTGCGTCTTTGCACCATCCAGCGCGAGATCAAGCTGTCCGCGCGGGTGGTGTGCTCCACGCATGGCGAGGAGGTGACGCATGTAAACGTCTGCCAGGCGTGCAACCACCCCATCGCCGAGTCCACGCAGGGGACGCCCGGTCCCGGCCCGATCAAGCGCCGTTTCTGCTCGAACAGGAAGTGCGGGGCGAAGACGGGCGACAATGTGAAGTCGCTGGTGTTCTGCGGCGCCTGCTGCCAGGTTCTCAAGGACGGCCAGTTCGAGAAGGCCACGCTTTTCCAGCACGAGCTGTACCGGTTCACGGCCGAGCAGCGCGCCGCGCTGCAGGCCCTGCGTTTGCCGGGCCGCGGCATCCATGTGAAGCGCGGCGTGCCGGCCGCGGAAGCGCCTTCGCGGCGCTACATCCGCAGTTCGCATGAGCTGAGGCCGGGGAACACGCGCTACGACAAGGCCGCGTTTCAGCTCATGCGCTATTCCGCGCGCCAGCAGGGACTGTCCTTCATCTGCCATACGGGCGTGAAGAGCAGCAAGGAGTCGCTGGCCTTCGAGCACGGCGCCTGCCTGGAGTTCGAGAAGGACGGCACGGTGCTGCTCGTGCTGATGTACGCCCAGCATGAGGTGCAGACCGATCCGGCGCCGGAGGCTGACCTGCCCGCTGAGCTGAAGCTGATGGCGGTGCGCCTGCATCAGGCCCTGGTCGACCCGGTCAACGCGGTGGACTGGACGGATGCGCTCAGCACGCCGGCCGTGCGCGGGCTGCACGGACTGCTGCTCGACCAGCAGGCCGGCCGCAACGAGTTCCAGGTCCCGGCGCCGTCGCAGGAAAACCCCGTGGTCGACGAGCAGGCGCGCGGTCTCGACGAGGCCCTGAAGGCCTACATCAAGAGCCTGCCGCGGCAGTCCCGCAAGAAGGACGCGCCCGCGGAGGAGGGCGAGGGTCAGGCCGAAGATGGCGCGACGGAAGCGTCCGAGGAGGCGGGCGACGAGCCGGCTTCCGAGGATGAGGACGCTTCCCAGGACGAGCAGGCGAGCGACGAGCCCGCCGCGGTCCAGACTGACGCGGCCGCGGAGTAACTTCCTGGCCGGCGTCAAAAAAGCCGCAGCAATGCTCACAAGCGTTGCTGCGGCTTTTCTTTGCCAACTCTTGACAAAAATCGAAATCTTGGCTTGCGCGTACTGTACTATATCTGAACAGCCGTGGCGCAGAGCCACAGGAGTGTACATGAATCGCGCATGCCTTTGGCTGACCTGTTGCGTCATGGCGGTGTATGCCGCCATGGCCTCGCCTGCAGGCGGGAACGGGGAAGATCCGTATGAAGTGATGGCGGACCGGCTCGGCGCGTCGCAGCCATTTCGCGCCTGGGTTGCCGCCATCTCCTCCCATCAGGGGTGGCGGGTACCGGAAGCACGCAAGGCCAACCACAACCGCGTGCGCATCCATGGCGTCTGCTGGACGCCGGAAGCCATTGTCGTGGCCATGCCGCGTCAAGCCCTGACCGTCGACGGCCAGCCCGCGGTGCGCAGCGTCTTTCTGGAGCCGGGCGGCCGCGAGATGCGCCGCGTCGTCGTCGAGGACTTTCCGCGAGACGACGTGGTCTTCTGGATGTGGTGCGGCAACGCGCCCAGCGACCAGTTCCAGTTCAGCCTGGATCTGGAGCAAGGTCCGCTGCGCTGGGGCTGAATCACCAGCACGCTTGGTTGCCGGTCCGGCAACCTGGGTTGGGATGACACTGCTGCTTCCGTCTACAGTCCATGGGAGCATCGGGCCGATACCGGCGCCCTCCGCGACGCGGGGGTTCTGGTGGGCGGCGTCTACGTAAGCAACCATCCTGGCGAGGAGGCCTTCCGGGTCAACCTCGAGCAGGCAGAGCGAGAGCCGATCCTGACGCGGGAACGGTAGCGCCTGGAAGGGGTGATCTTTGCATCGCCCCTTCTTTCCATTTCAAACGCATATCACGGAGGTGTGCGCCATGCGCACGAATGCAACGAAGTTTCTGGCTCTGTTGTGCTGCGGTTGGCTTGCCGGGTGCGCATCCAGCGGCGATGCCCAGCAATGCGAGGTGTTGCCGCCCGAACCCGCGTACGAACCGCCGTCGAGCGATGAGGACGAGGCGGAAGCGGCGCTGGCCGGCTGGTACACGGCCAATCGGCGCGGGTTGGCCGCCACCGCCGTTACGCCGGCCAGCATCCCGCCCAAAGTGCGCCGGGCGTACCGTGCGCCGTTCATCAACGCCCGGCGCGAGAACAGCTTCATTGTCTGGGCTTCGGCCTGGACCGGGGACGGCGGCCGCGAAGGCTTTGCGGTGGTGGAGCATCTGACGCTGGAAGCGGTCATGGCGGACGGCCGCATCGTTCCCATAGCCTCGCAGCGGTACAACACCGGCGACAGCGTCTGGGGCGGCTGGTTCCCCTACACGGGGGAAGTCTGGTACAAGCTGGGCATGGTCGACGAGAATGACTTCGACGTCCGCTGCGTGACCATCCCTGAAGGCGGCCGCATGACCGGTGCCTTCATCAACACGGCCAGCCATACCGGCGAGGATGCGGCCGCCGGCCACATCTGGATGAAGCGGTGGCCTCGCGACGTGCCGCCGCCCGGCACCGTGGCCCTGCGCGTGTCGGCGCGTTTCGTGGCCCGCGGAGACTGCCTCATCAACGTGGGCATGGACCGCTACCGTCTTCCCGACGCCGACCCCGAGCCCGAGCAGGAATGCCTGGTCTCGGAAACCTACAGCGCCGAACACGGCGCCGTGGACGTGGTCATGGTGACGCCAGACATAGAATGGCTGCCATAACCTAAAGCCCGGTCTGACGTTTGTCAGGCCGGGCTGCTCTTTTACCTGGTGGAGATGACAATGGCTATTTGCAGGAGAATGAGCAGGGCGACGACTATTTGAAACGACGTTTTTCTTGTCTTATGCCGCAGCAGGTTCATGGCCAGCAGCGTGCCAATGGACCCGCCCAGGAGGGTGGCAAGGTAGAGCACATATTCTGAAATACGCTGCCGCCGCAATTGCGCGGAAAGTTTATCAAAACCAAACAGCAAAAATGTCGCCAGGTTCAGCTCAATGAAGACGCGCCAGGAAAAGGGTACTCGTCCCCAGAAGCGGACTGGCGCGAGGGGAATAAGCCAATGCAACAGGATGAGAAATCCCATCCAGAGCAGCAGGCCGTATACATGGGCGATCATGCGTCGTCGCATAGGCCTGAAGTATAGCAAAATCAGGCCTTTGATTGACATTTCGGCTTTCAGGCTGAAGAATGATATCTACGTCGTATGGGACCGTAGCTTAGTGGTAAAGCACGATGCTTATAACATCGGAGTCGATGGTTCGAATCCATCCGGTCCCACCATTTGCGTGAGTAATAACAGGGCAGCGGCCCTGTTTTTTGTATGGCTGCGGCAGGACATCGTATAATGGAGGCAGAATAATTTTTTCTTATGAAGTTCCCGCTTCTTTTTTCCAAAGGCGACATTGGCCAGCTCGAATTAAAAAATAGGCTGGTCATGCCGCCCATGGTCCGCAACTATGCCGACGAGCAGGGCAAAGCCACGCCGCGATACATCGACCACATCGAGCGCATCGCCAGAGGCGGGGTAGGGGCCATGATTTTGGAAGCCAGCTACGTCTCTTTGGATGGAAAAGGCTTTGCCAACCAGCTGGGCATTCACAATGATGCGGTGATACCAGGGTTGCGCAAGCTTGTGGCGGCGGCGCATAAGCATGGCGCGGCCATCGGTCCGCAGTTATACCATGCCGGCCGCCAGACTTCTTCAAAAACAACGGGCATGCAGCCCGTGGCACCGTCTGCCTTGCCAGACCCAACCGTCAATGAAATCCCGCGGCCGCTCACTCGCAGCGAAATCGATACGGTGATCCGCGCCTTTGCCGACGCCGCGCGTCGCGCCAGGCAAGCGGGGTGCGACTTCGTGGAAATTCACGGCGCGCACGGCTACCTCATCACGCAATTTCTTTCTCCCTTCAGCAATGCCCGACATGACGGCTATGGCGGCTCGGCCTTAAAGCGCTTGCGCTTTATGACAGAAGTGTACGGCGCCGTGCGCGAAGCCGTGGGACCCGATTTTCCGATTATCGTGCGACTGTCCGGCGATGAAATGGTGGAAGGCGGGCTGACCATCAAAGACAGCGTGGCCATTGCCAAAGCGTTGGAAGGCGTTGGCGCCGACGCATTGCATATTTCCGCCGGCAATTACGCTTCCTATGCGCGCGGCAAGATGATTGCCCCCATGGCCATGCCCGACGGCGTGTTGCTGGACCTGGCCAAAGCCGTTAAAAAAGCCGTATCCATTCCCGTCATTGCCGTGGGGAAAATCCGCCAGCCGGACATGGCCGAACGCGCCCTCAAATCCGGCGAGGCGGACTTCATTGCCATTGGCCGCACCCTGCTGGCTGATCCGGACTGGCCCAACAAGGTGCTGGAAGGCCGCACAAAAGAAATCAGCCGCTGTATTGCCTGCAACCAGGGCTGCATCAGCCGCTTGTTTGAACAAAAAGACGTCTGGTGCACCGTGCGGCCAGAGACTGGGCGCGAACGTTTGTTTGCCGGCGGCATCAAGCGACGCAAGCATGTGGTGGTTGTCGGCGGCGGTCCGGCCGGCATGGAAGCCGCGCGCGTCGCAGCCGGGAAAGGGCATAAAGTAACGTTGTATGAAGAGCGCGGCAAGCTGGGCGGGCAGCTTATGGCCGCCGCCGAAGCGCCGCATCGCGAGGGCTGGGAAGAATTGCGCCAGGACATGGTGGCCGACCTCAAGCGTCTGGATGTGCACGTGCATACCAAAACCGTGTTCATGGCCGAGCATGCTAAAAAGCTCAAGCCCGATGCCGTGATCGTGGCCATTGGTTCTTCCGCCAAGGTTCCCAGCATTCCGGGCATTGGCCGCACCAACGTGGTCATCGCCCGCGACCTGCTGGAGCGGCGCATGAAAGCCACGGGTGACGTGGTCATTGCCGGCGGCGGATGCATGGGCGCGCAAACCGCTGAATACCTGGCGTCCAAAGGGCATAAGGTAACCATTGTTGAATCGACCGGGGCCATTGCATTGGATGCGCCGGTTGACGACCGCGCACTGCTGCTGGGTCGTTTGGAAAAAATGGGCGTGAAAATCCTCATGGAGACAAAGCTGATGAGTATTGGTCCCAAAAGCGCGACCATTGAACGGCCGACGGGTCCCGAAACCTTGCGCGCCGACACCGTGGTGCTCTGTCTGGGATCGGTGTCCAATGACAGCCTGGCCGAGGAGGTGAGGCGGTACGTCAAGAACGTGCAGGTGGTGGGGGATGCAGTCTCCCCGCGCCGCGTTACCGATGCCGTGCTGGAAGGCGCGCTGGCGGCGTTGAAGGTGTAACCAGGTTGACGGCAGGCCCGGAATCCTTTATAGTTTTTTACGACAAAACCCTCTGTTTGCGGAGGGTTTGTTGTTCCAACCTGTTCGGGCCGTTAGCTCAGCTGGCTAGAGCGCTTCCATGGCATGGAAGAGGTCGCTGGTTCAAATCCAGTACGGTCCACCA
>CAYQCH010000011.1:31961-33027 GCA_964415935.1 uncultured Gammaproteobacteria bacterium | reverse complement strand
GGGATTCCTGTATATTGCATTCTTAATTCCTGCTCTGTATTTAGAGGCCATTCGGCTTCCGGAGCGGTCCGAACCTCGCGTGTCATTTCCGATAATAACGATGTGGCCCAGAAGGAATCGGGCCACATTGTTTTTTTATGACACCATCTCCCAAGCCCCAAGGCTTTTTTGGTCTTGGCATCGCTCCAAAGCTGCTTGATGCCGTTGACCGTTTGAACATTACTGAACCGACGCCCATTCAGGCGCAGGCCATTCCGGTTGCCATTTCCGGCCAGGATGTCATGGGCATTGCCCAGACCGGTACAGGCAAGACGTTTGCATTTGGCATTCCCATGCTGCAGCGACTCGCCCAGGTCAAAGGGCGCGGCCTGGTTATTTTGCCTACGCGCGAACTGGCATTGCAGGTGGCGGAAAGCCTGGACCAAATCGGAGGCAGTGTAGGGTTGCGTACCGCCGTTCTCATCGGCGGCGTGGACATGCGCAAACAGATCCGCGCATTGGCTCGAAAGCCGCATGTCATTATCGGCACCCCCGGCCGCATCAACGACCACCTCGAACAAAAGACGGTGGATTTGAAAGACGTCCGGATTTTGGTTTTGGACGAAGCAGACCGCATGTTGGATATGGGTTTCGCTCCGCAGATCCGCCGCATCGTGGCGCATGTTCCAAAGGAGCGCCAGACCATGTTGTTTTCCGCTACCATGCCGAGGGACATCGTCCAGATGGCCAGCTCTTACATGAAACTGCCAGTGCGTGTTGAAGTGGCTCCGGCCGGCACGGCGTCCGAGCGCGTTTCGCAAGAACTGATTATTGTCCCCAAACCCCAGAAGCTGGGCGTGCTGGAAACGTTGTTGACTGAGGACCGCGGCTCCGTGCTTGTGTTTACCCGCACCAAGCATGGCGCGCGCAAGCTGTGCCGCGTCATCAAGGACATGGGGCATACCTCCGCTGAGCTTCACTCCAACCGTTCGCTAAACCAGCGCAAGGAAGCCCTGCAGGGATTTAAGACCGGCAAGTACCGCGTACTGGTGGCAACGGATATCGCGGCTCGCGGTATTGACGTGCG
>CAYQCH010000011.1:29178-31861 GCA_964415935.1 uncultured Gammaproteobacteria bacterium | reverse complement strand
CAGCGGCCAAACAGCCGCTTCGGCCGCGGCCGCCGCGATCGTTTTGATCGCGAGCAGCCGACGCAAAAGCGCAAGCGCCGGGTGATCTTCTAATATGGAGGTACTGAAAACCAAAGCAACCAAACATTTCAGTGACATTTTGACACACGCGCTCGTGCGGGCTCCGCACGAGGGCGTGTTGTTAATTTATGACCGCCAGCATGAGCTGACCCGGCTGCTGGTAGATGCCTTCGCGGCCGCTTGTCCTGAGGCCGAGATGCTGGATTTTGACAGCGTTTCTCCCGTTGATGTGCGCCAGGCTATTTACGGTCGCAAGAAAGGCGATTTGGTGGTGTTGCTGCAATCCGCAAATTTCCGCCTTAATGAATTTCGCATGCGGCTGGAAATTTTCAAACTCGGTTTAAAAACCATGGAGATATCTCATCTCAATCGCATGACGTCGGATCAGTATGAGACGTTCGTTGATGCGCTGGCGTATGATCCGGCGTACCTCCGTCCGCTGGGGCATGCACTCAAAGAACGACTGGATCGTTGCCAGGAAGTGGTCGTGCGTTGCGAGGGGGCAACTCTGGCTTACGCCGGGGGCATGGAGAGCGCCAAGCTGAACATTGGCGATTATGCCGGCATGAAAAACGTCGGAGGAACGTTTCCCATCGGCGAGGTGTTTACGGAACCGAAAGACTTGTCGCGCGTGAACGGAGACATCAAGATCTTTGCTTTTGCTGGTATGGATTTGAAGGTGCTGCAGTTTGACCCGTTTTCCATTCATGTGGAAAATGGCATTGTCAGCGCTGGCCCGGATGCGCCAAAGGAGTTCCATGACATCCTTGATATGATTCGCCAGCAGGAGCCGGCCATGATCCGTGAATTCGGGCTTGGGTTGAATCGCGCCATGAGGAAAGGCAGGCTCGTAAACGACATCACCGCCTTTGAGCGCATGAACGGATTGCATTTGTCGTTGGGTGCCAAGCATGCCATTTACCGCAAACCGGGGTTGAATCCCAAAAAAATGCGCTATCACGTTGACGTGTTTGCCGACGTGCGATCCATCAGTATCGATGGCGTTGAGATTTTTAACGGCGTTTCTTATACCGTGTGAGCGTAGTTCGGGGTTGACGAAACGTTATTGTCGGCGATGGCTCTCTTTTTTATAATGAATATAGCGTCTTTGAATTTCAAATTGTATGTTGCAAAACCATCGCGGGATTTCTCAGGCTATCGTCATGTTCGTTGTATTCGCAGTTGTCGCGGCCGCCGCGACGAGCTATGTCTATCTTCGCTCGCAGCGCATGACCGAAGATGCGAATGAATCACTGGAGCCGGTCATGATGCGAAAAGAAGATCCGTCGCCTGAGGTAATGATGCAAGACGATGCCGGCATGAACGATGAAGCGCCATCGGTCATGATGAAAAAGGGGAGTGAGGCGATGGAGTCTGACTCGACGGTCGTTATGGAAGAGAAGAACCTCATGGAGGTGCAAATGACCGCGCCGGAGCCGGTTGCCCAGCCGGAGGAAGCAATGGAAGAGCAGGCCCCTGAAGAAGTCGCCGCACCGATGGCGTACAGCGGCACAGTGTTGGCGGGATCTGTCGCCCCACTGTTGGATTTTAATCAGTCCGATTACGAAAAGGCCACGGCCAGCGGCAAATTAGTGGTGTTGTATTTTTACGCCAACTGGTGCCCGGTCTGCCAGCGTGAAACAAGCGAAGCCTTATACCCTGCATTCAATGCGCTTTCAAACCCTGACGTCGTCGGTTTTCGCGTCAATTTCAGCGACAATCAGACGGACGATAATGAGCGAGGCTTGGCCCGCGAGTTTGGCGTGGCGTACCAGCATACCAAAGTGTTCGTGCGAAGCGGTGAGCGCATCCTGAAGTCGCCGGAAGAGTGGAATACCGAGCGGTACGCCACGGAAATAAACGCCGCAGTAAATTAACCTTATGGCAAACAATCTCTCCATTGCTGTTTCTTTCGCCGCGGGACTCATTTCGTTTTTATCCCCCTGCGTATTACCGATTATCCCCGGATTCCTCGCATACCTGGCTGGCGCCTCCGTGCAGGAAGCTGCCGCAAAGCGCCGGGAGATCTTCATCAACAGCTTGTTTTTCGTCTTTGGGTTTTCCGCGGTCTTTTCCGCGCTGGGCGTGCTCTTAAACACGGTTCTGGAAGCCATTGCCTATGACGTTCAGCTGTGGCTGTCGCGCATCGGCGGCCTGCTGATCATTTTTTTCGGCGTCTATCTTATGGGCCTGGTGCACATTCCCTGGCTCGATCGGGAGTATAAATTTGCGGTGAAGGCAAAATTTTCCTCGCGATATCTGACGTCGTTTTTGTTCGGGGCGGCCTTTGCTGCAGGTTGGACGCCGTGCGTGGGCGCCGTATTGGGGAGCATTTTAGGCTTGGCGGCTTCGGCTCCGGGTTCGGCCCTGGTGCTTCTATTCTCGTACTCATTGGGGCTGGCTTTGCCATTCCTGCTTGTTGGTTTGTTTACCGGGCAGGCTACAGCCCTTATCAACCGGTATTCAAAATGGGTAAAGCCAATCAATGCCGTATTCGGTGGAATCCTTGTTGCTTTGGGCGTCCTGGTCTTTACGCAAAACCTCAACCGCATTGCCAGTTTTGAATTTGTTAATCGGTTGCTGTTATGACATCCGCGGCAAGACGTCTGGCCCTGGGCGCCCT
>CAYQCH010000011.1:24401-29078 GCA_964415935.1 uncultured Gammaproteobacteria bacterium | reverse complement strand
TTAGTGTTTCGTTATCGGGCCATGAATGTCTATATGGTGGCGCGTGCAGAAAAGGAGCTTGTGGTGAAAGTGTTGCGCGACGGCCGGCCTGTAACAGGCGTTGAGGCCGGCGCAGACGTGCAGAACGGCGTGATGCGCGTGCAGGAAGACAGGCTGTATCATCTCATTGCCGAGCCGTCCGGCAGCGAGCATGTGCTGGAGCTCATTATAGAAGAACCGGGTCTTGAGGCATTTACGTTTACGTTTGGATAAGTATGTCGCTGCCGCATTACCGACAACCGAACGATTATTTTTGCGGGCCAGCTTGCGCCAAGATGATGATGGCGCCGGAGTATACCTACTCCCAAAAGGAACTTGCCCGTTTGTTGAAAACCAGCCCGCAGCAGGGGACGGGACGTCGCGCTTTCACTCCGGTGTTCCGCCGGCATGGGTATGTGGCAGCCGCCAAGATCAATTCAAGCATCGATGAAATCCGACGCCTGCTGAAGCAAAAGTACCGCGTCATGGTTAATTACCGTGAAATGGAAGAAGATGTCGGGCATTATGCCGTCGTCGTCGCTGTAAAAGGGGGGAGAGTAATTTTGCATGACCCCTGGCATGGCGCTTCATATGCTTTGCCTATTTCTGCGTTCGTAAAACGCTGGTATGGCAAGCATCGCCATGCCAACACGCGATGGATATTTGCCGCGAAGCCCAGGTCGTAAAGGAACATTTTTTGGCCAATGTATCGAAAAACCCTCAAAAAGATGAGGGTTTTTCAGTATTTTTGCTTGACAAATCGTTAGAGTTTGATATAGTTTGATACTCTAATTATACCTATGAATACAGTACATGCACGCGTAGTTTCACTCATCGAGCAGGTCGGCCGGCTTATCAAGGGCCGCATCTGCGATTTTAACGCGGACGAATACAAACTGACGTTTAACCAGATTCGACTTCTGGACACCCTGGCACAGGAGGGGCAAATGGCCATGGCCGATATCGCCGGCGCCTTGCGCATCACGCCGGCGTCCGCGACCAGCCTGGTCAATCGCATGGTCAATGCGGGCTGGCTGTTCCGCTCCGGCGACCCCAAAGACCGCCGTAAAGTGTGGATTGCCATCCAGGAAGACCGCAAGCAGCAGTTTCTCCATCGTCAGGAGCAGCACCGGCAGGAAATGTTGAAGCTGACCGGTGTGCTCGATGAGAAACAGCTGGCGCAGCTTGCGACCATTTTACAAACCCTTGTTGATCGAAATTCCTAACCCATATGCTTACTAATATTCGTTCTCGGGCCGCCTGGTTCTGGACCCTCTTCACCCGCCACAAATTCAAATTTTCCATCCTTATCGTCGCCATGCTTATTGGCGGCCGCGTTGCTGCCAACATGAAGCCCGTAGAGGAGCCGACGCAGCCCAAACCAAAGGCCGTAGAGGTTTTGCGCGTGGCCGATCTCGTCAGTGACGGCGCAACCATCCCCGTGGTCGGGGCATTGCAAGCCAACCAACAGGTAGATATCCGGCCGCAGATGGCCGGACAGGTTTCCGCCGTCTGGACCAAGGTTGGCGCGTATGTCCGCCAGGGGCAGGTGCTGGCTGAATTGACCCATCAGGACCTTGACGCGTCTGTGGGTCAGGCCAGCGCCAATTTGCAAAGCGCGTTGGCCCAGCTTTCCAAAATCAAGAACGGATCTCGTCCCGAAGACGTGATCGCCGCGGAGCAGAACTTAATTGCCACGCAGCAGCAGCTTGCCGACATGAAGCGCGGCGGCCGCCCGGAAGAAGTGGCGCAGGCTCGTAATAATGTTGCTGCCGCGCAAACGGCGCTGAATGAAGCAAACACCAATTTTGTCCGAACCGAGGAGCAGAATGCGTTGTCTTTGAAGCAAAGCCTGGAAAACGCCGTGCTGACCATTGATAGCGCGCAGCTTACGGCCGACGATATTTTATTGGAAGAACTGGACGACGTGTACAACAAAAACAATGGCGACAACCTTTTCCCAGTACTGGAAGACGGCTTGATTAAGGCCCAGGCGGAAAACATGCGCGATGACATCGGTTCTCGCATCCGCAGCTGGCAGGCGCGCACGGCCGTCTTAAGCGGGCAAAGCATGGACACGGTCCAGCAGGCCCTGAATGACGCGGAAGCAGAATTGCGCGGGCTGGTGTCGTTCCTGGATTTGACCAGCACGGCCTTGCAGGAAGCGGTGTCCGTGCCGGCGTATGGAGATGCCAGCATTGCCGCGGCCAAGGCCAGCGTAAATGCCGCGCGCGCCACCGCCAAGGCGCAAATTAACGCCGTAGTCGCCAGTCGTCAGGCCATTGATTCCGTGTTGATCAGCAATCAGAAGAATTTGGAATCCGCGCGCAGCCGTATCGATAGCGCGGCGACGCAAGTAAAGAACCTCGAAGAAGCGCTGCAAATTGTCATGCAGGGTCCCAGCACCGAGCAAATTGCCGCTCAGGAAGCCCGCGTCAGCCAGGCTGAACAGCAGCTGCAAATTGCCAAGAATGGCGCGCGCCCCGAAGACGTGCGCGTGCAGGAAGCTCTGGTCGCCCAAGCCCGCGCCAGTGTGGCCCTGGCTGCGGCCCAGCGTGAAAAAGCTATTATCCGCGCGCCCATTGCCGGCACCGTCACGTACATTCCGATTAAGATCGGCGACGTGGTTTCTTCCTCCAATATTGCCGTTTCCCTTGCCAACCCTTCCGTGCTGGAGGTTGAAGTCTTCGTATCCGAATCCGAGCGCCGCTTCCTTGCCGTAGGCAATGATGCGGTGGTACATGACGCCGTCAAAGCGGAAATCCGTGAAATCGCCCCGGCTTTGGATCCGGTGAACAGCAAGATCAAGGTGGTCGTTACATTGCTGGAACCCGCCCCGACCCTGACGCTTGGCGAGACCGTTCGCGTGTCTTTGGCCAAGGTCGCGCCGGAAGAAACCGTGTTGCGCGTGCCGTTGTCGGCCGTGAAGTTTTCTTCCACCGGTACGGATATGTACCGGGTCAATGACCAGGACGTCCTGGAAGCTGTTTCTGTTGAGACCGGCACCGTTTCCGCCAATACCGTGGAAATTTCCACGGCCTTGCAGGCTGACTGGCGTTTTGCCAAAGACGTCCGAGGTCTCAAGCCCGACCAGCAGGTAACCGTCAAATAAGGTATGAAATCCATTTGGGACCTTTTCATTGATAATGCTGCGTTCACGTACCTCGTGATTGCGGCTATTGCCATTGGAGGATTGTTTTCCGTGATTGCGCTTCCAAAAGAGGCCAGCCCGGAAGTCAAAGTACCGATCGGCATTGTAACCACCGTCTATCCGGGCGCGTCTGCTCGCGATGTCGAACGACTGATTACTGACAAAGTCGAAGCAAAAATTGCCTCGCTGGACGAGCTGGATACGTATTCATCCGTCTCCCGTGAAGGCTTGTCCTCCATTACCGTGCAATTTGAAGCGAGCGCGGATCTTGATGACCGCATCCGTGCCTTGCGTGACGCCGTAGCTGAGGCTGAACCGGAATTGCCTGATGAAGTTGAGCGCCCGGTCGTGCAGCAGGTCAGCTTCAGCGACGTGCCGATTGTCAGCTTTTCCATTACCGCCTCCGTGCCCGAAGCAGAGCTGAAGTCCATGGCGGAACGGTTTCAAGAGGAGCTGGAAAAAATTTCCGGCGTTTCTGACGTGCTGGTGGCCGGAGACCGCGAAAGCAAGGTTATTGTTACCGTGGACAAGCGCCGCCTGGACCAGTACGGCGTGTCTGTCACGGAGCTGATGAACGCTTTAAGCGTGGCCAGCCTTTCTTCGCCGATTGGCGCCATTGAAACGGACGAAGTACGCTATGTGGTCCGGCTCGACACCGAAGTGAAGGATCCGCAGGCCATCGCTTCCATTCCGTTGCGCGCGGCCGCCGGAGCGCCGTTATACCTGCGTGACGTCGCCGATGTGCAGTTTACGCTGGAAGAACCGCAAACCTATTCGCGCGTCAGTCAGGAAGGGAGTCCGTCCGGCGCGGCGGTAACGTTGTCGGTTTTTAAAAAGACCGGCGGCGATATTACGCGCATCGTTGACGAATCCAAAAAGGTGGTTGAAGAAGTCCGCAGCCAGGAGTTTCCCGAATCAGAAGTGATTACGGTGTTTGATAATGCGAAAGAAATCCGCAAATCCATCAGCGACTTGAGCGGCAACGGCCTGCAGACCGTGGCCATGATCTTGCTGCTCCTGCTCGTGTTTCTTGGCTGGCGTGAAGCATTGCTTGCGGGTATTACCGTGCCTCTGACGTTTCTATTCGGCTTTATCGGCCTGTCCGCGGTGGGTTCCACGGTCAACTTCCTCTCGCTGTTTTCCTTGATTCTGGCGCTGGGCGTCGTGGTGGACACAGGCATTGTGGTGGTGGAAGGCATGCATGAAGAGGTCAAAAAAGGCACGCAGCCGAAAGAGGCCGCCAAGCGGGTGGTGCGTGAATTCCAATGGCCGATCATTTCCGGCACCATGACAACTGTAGCCGCGTTTTTTCCGATGATGTTCATGAGCGGCATCATGGGCGAATTCGTCAAACATATTCCCATCACCGTCAACATCACCTTGCTGGGATCCTTGATCACAGGCCTGGCTTTGGTACCGGTGGTGGCCTCCAAGCTGCTGAAGGCCAAGGACGTGGCTGATGCGACGCCAACAATAAAGCATACCTACATCGACCCATACCTGAACCG
>CAYQCH010000011.1:0-24301 GCA_964415935.1 uncultured Gammaproteobacteria bacterium | reverse complement strand
ATTGATGAATCCGTGTTCGAGTTCGTGCTCACGATCGACCGTGAAAAAGCGGCGGCAAACGGATTTACGCCCTTTCAGATTGCGCAAACGCTGCGTACGACGGTGCAAGGCACCAAGGCCGCCACGTTGCGGTATGAAGGCGATGACGTGGATGTGCAGGTTCGCCAGCAGCTGAACCCCGCCGCCACACACCCGGAAGAACGATTGGTTACTACTATCGACGAAATCCTGCAGCTGTCATTGCGCACCGCTGACGGTCGCGACGTGCCGCTGTCATCTTTTGTGGCCGCGCGGCCTATGCCTGGCACCAGCGCCATATCGCATGAAGACGGCGATCGGGTAGCCACGGCAACAGCAAATGTGTCCGGCCGCACCACGGTAGATATTTTTGCGGACTTCGAGAAGCGCGCCGCTGAAGAACTGGTCATCCCAGGCTCGTACACCATGAAGCTGGGCGGCGAGCAGGAAGACATCCAGCAGACATTCACGGACATGATCCGTGCATTGTTTACCGGTATGTTCCTTATTTCCGCCATCCTGTTGCTGCAGTTCGGTTCCTTGCGCCAGGTCTTCTTCATCATGCTCAGCTTGCCGATGGCATTGATTGCCGTACTGCCCGGATTAGCCATTATGGGCCAGACGCTCAGCTTCCCGTCGTTTATCGGCATCATCGCCTTAAGCGGCGTGGTGGTAAATGACGCCATCATGCTGATGGACAAAATCAACCGCAACCGCCAGACGGGCATGGCGCTGGATGAAGCCATTGCCGATGCCGGCCAGTCCCGCCTGCAGCCGATCCTCCTGACCACGGTTACCACCGTCGCGGGCATCCTGCCGCTGACGTTAAGCGATCCCATTTGGGGGCCGCTTGGCTTTGCCATCATTTTCGGCCTTTCCTTTGCTACGGTGCTGACCTTGTGCGTCATCCCCATGCTGTACCAGCGTTGGGGCGAACCAAAGGCGAAGTCGGCGGCCTAAACGCGGCCGGTCGTGTATGATGGAGGGGACGCCTATGCGCAACACTGTTCTCACAACCCTCCTGCGCTGGTATGACCGGCACGGCCGCGACCTTCCGTGGCGCAAGACGCGCGACACCTATGCTCTCTTTGTCAGCGAAATCATGCTGCAACAGACGCAGGTGTCGCGCGTCGTTTCGTATTACCGCGCATGGTTGAAGCAGTTTCCCGACTGGAAGGCGCTGGCCGCCGCGCCCAGGAGCGCCGTCATCCGCGCCTGGTCCGGCCTTGGTTACAACCGCCGCGCGCTTATGCTGCAAGAAGCGGCCAGACGGGTCGTTTCGCGCGGAGAACCGCGTACCCGGGAAGAATGGCTGCAGCTCAAAGGCGTCGGCGCATATACGTCCGCGGCCCTGTCCGTGTTTGCCAACCGCCAGCCCCATCTTCCCATAGACACCAATGTGCGGCGGCTGCTCGGCAGGATTTACCTGGGTTTGCCGTACCCCAAACCGTCGGCGGATGCGCGACTGATCCGAGTTGTGCAGCCATTTTTTCAGCAAATCAAGCGGTTTTATGACGTGCCTCAGGCCATGTTTGACCTGGCAAATGCGCATTGCACCAAGCAGCCGCAGTGCCGAAGCTGCCCCCTGCGGCTGCAATGCGCCGTCGCTCCAAAATTTTTGTCCGGCCAGGTGCGGCTGGCTCACCGAACGGTTGTGAAATCAAAGGAGCGCATCCGCGCAGGGAAGCGGTTTCCCGACCGCATCTATCGCGGGCGCATCTTGCGC
This sequence comes from uncultured Gammaproteobacteria bacterium, assembly GCA_964415935.1. Lineage (GTDB taxonomy): Bacteria > Patescibacteriota > Patescibacteriia > VMEV01 > CAYQCH01 > CAYQCH01. Next base: position 22,557 of record CAYQCH010000011.1, on the reverse strand, counting down.
GCGGTTCAGAACCGCCGCGTGGGGATTCCGGTGCAAGATATCGGCGCGCTTATCGATCCGGGTTTTGATTCGCAAGAAGATGCCGTTTGGGTGCAAGGCATGTTAGAGCGCTTGTCCCGGGACGGCCTGGTTCGGGTCATAAAAAATCGCATAAAACTGCCCGTTTGATACTATGATAGCCTATGATATAATCAATGCGGATCTAAAAAATACAATGTATGCAAAAACCAGATCAGGACAAGATTTTTAACGTAAACGGCTGGTTGATTATCATGTTTCTCATGTTGGTCGGCGCGTTTGCCGTCGCGTATATCGACATGCGCAAAGAACTTACGCTGGTTCGCGAACAGGCGTTGCGCGATTACCTCAGCAATTAGCATTTTGGAAACCACACAAAAAAACCCTCCGTCGCGGAGGGTTTTTTAAGTTATGCACATTGTAAAATTTTTTTCTTGCGTGTTATCTTGACTATGCAGTACTTCATTCGTCTAAGATTGCCCAAACCGCTGCTGTACGGCGCCGGATGGGGTTCTTTGTTATGCTTTCCTTTAGCATACAACAAAAGCGAGGCCATAAGCTTTTTCTGGTTTCGCTTTTTTTGTTGGTTGTCGCGCGACTAGGGTTGTCGTGGCTGGAGTATTCTTTTGTCGATGAAGTCGCGGCTGTTACGCATTATCCCAGTTCGTCGCAAGTTTTTGACCGCAAGGGACGCCTGCTCTATGAATATGTCGGCGAGGTCCGCCGCATCCCCGCTTCGACGGAAGCCATACCTGAATACATGCGGCAGGCGACATTGCTGGCCGAAGACGAACGTTTTTTTTCACATGCGGGCTTTGACCCCATCGGGATTGTCCGCGCCCTGTGGAGCAACATGCTCAGCGAGGACGGCCAGCGCCAGGGCGCGTCTACGCTCGGGCAGCAACTAGCCAAAAACACGGTGCTTGGACGCTCCAAAGGATACCTGGACAAGGTGAGGGAAGTCATGCTCAGCGTGGCGATTGACGCCTCGTTTTCCAAAGACGATATCTTGCACCTGTACCTTAATACCATTCCGTACGGTTCCAACGTGTACGGTGTTGAGGCCGCCAGCAGGTTGTATTTCCGCAAATCCGTTTCTGAGTTGACGGTGGCGGAAGCCGCTGTTCTGGCGGCGCTGCCGAAGCATCCCACCTATCTCTCTCCGTACGGCGAGCATACCGACGAATTGCGCGAGCGGCGCGATTATATTTTAGGAAAGATGCTGGAACGCAGTGTCATCGACCAGGACGCATACGATGAAGCTTCACGTTCGGAAATGGTGTTTGCCAAAAATGAAATGCCTATCCGCGCGCCGCATTTTGTCATGGACGTGCGCAGCCAGCTGGAAGGGCTGCTGGGGCGGGAAACATTGGAGCGCGAGGGCCTGGCCATTTACACCACGCTGGACCTGGACGTGCAGGATATGGCTGAGCGCGCCGTAACGGACAAACAGGATTCGCTTCGATATAACCATGCGGATAACGCGAGCGTAGTGGTGCTTGATCCAAAAACAGGAGATGTCCTGGCCATGGTAGGCAACCGCGACTATTTTGACGTCGAACATGCGGGCAACTTCAACATGGCCACGGCGCGCCGCCAGCCGGGCAGTTCCTTTAAGCCGATTGCCTATGCCACGCTGCTGGACACCAAGTCCGTCACGCCGGCGACGGTGCTGTACGACACGCAAGAGAATTTTGGAACCCCAAAGGAACCGTATATTCCCCGCAATTATGACGGCCGCTTCCGCGGTCCGGTAACGCTGCGCGATGCCCTGGCGCAATCGCTGAATGTGCCGGCCGTCCGCGCCTTGCTGATTGCAGGCATAGACACGGTCATTGACCAGGCCGAAGATATGGGCATTTCCACGCTTGAGCAGCGCAACCGGTTTGGGCCCTCGCTGGTTTTGGGCGGCGCGGAAGTAAAACTGGTTGAACTGGCGGGCGCGTACGGAGCCTTTGCCAATGGCGGAAGCTACGTGCAGCCGCAGTACGTCCTGGAAGTACGCAGCGGCCAGTCCGTGTTATGGAAACCTGACCCGTATCGCGGCAAGCTGGTACTGCATCCGGAAACGGCTTACCAGATCAGTTCCATTTTGTCCGACCCGTATGCGCGAGCGCCCATTTTCGGCCTGGGCGGATCACTGGCATTTAAGGACAGGCCCGTGGCGGTGAAGACGGGGACGACGCAGGCCTATCGCGACGCCTGGACGGTCGGATATACGCCGAGCGTGGTTGTCGGCGTCTGGGTCGGCAACGAGGATAACACGCCGTTGCGGCCGGGAGGCTCCGGCGCCATGGCGGCTGCGCCCATCTGGCGGGCGACCATGGATGCCTATTTGGAAGGCCGGCCGGTGGAGGAGTTTACCGCCACCGACCGGCTGCAGCTCGTATACATCCCGACGGTGGTCGGAGTACGCAAGGAATACGTGGCGCCTTGGCAATATATAGCGCCTAAGCGTGTGCCGTTTAAGACAGCCAGCATTGATATTCGCCCGTAGACGGAAGGGAAAAACTGGTTTATAGTCGGGTGTGATATGCAGATACAATCCATTCACACCCCTATATTTCAAGAAAACGAATCGCTCGCAGATTTTGTTATTGAGCACGTTGCATCGCTGCCGGAACGCAGCGTGTTGGCCGTGACATCAAAAATTGTTTCCCTGGCCGAAGGCCGGGCTGTAGCTATGGGAAGCAAGGCCGAGCGCGCGGAGTGGATACAAAAGGAGTCTGAAGTGGCGGTAAAAACGCCGTACAACTGGATGACGCTGCGTCAGGGCTTGGCGGTCTCGAATGCGGGTGTTGATGAATCAAACGGCAACGGCAAATTGGTGTTGTTGCCGAAAGATTGCTACGCGTCGGCGCGCCAGCTTTGGGAAGCGTTGCGAAAACGGTGCGGCGTCCGCGAGCTTGGCGTAATCATCACCGACAGCCGCACGTTGCCCTTGCGCCGCGGCAGCGTCGGGGTGTGTCTGGGATACGCCGGACTTAAACCGATGAAAGACTATACGACGTCGCCTGACATTTTTGGCAGGCCGTGGAATTTGGGAATCGCCAACGCCGTTGATGCATTGGCCGCCGCCGCTGTGCATGTTATGGGGGAAACCAACCAGCAGCGGCCGCTGGTGCTGATTACAAGCTCGGTTGCGGATTTTACGGACGAGCCCGCGCGGCCTTTGGACATCACTATTGATCCGAAGGATGACTTCTACGGAGATCTGTATCTGGCGCTGAGAAAGTAAAAGGCGACCCCCGAAGGGATCGCCACAAGCATTGCATTTGGTTTTCTCTCGTGATCTGCTGTGGCCATGCTAACAAAGGCCCCTATGGCCGTCAATGTGCATAACTGAAAAAATGTCTGCGAAAATACCTTGACGCAAATGTCAAAATTCGCTAGACATGAGTACCGCCCATGTTATACTGGCGGTGTTGTTATGAATTGTCGTATCGGAACGAGATCCTAGGTCATCCGATACTCTTTTTTTTACATTATGGCTGATCGGAAACAGAGGAATATTGTCCTGTTCGTCGGCACATGTACGCAGGACAGCATTCAGGCCTTCCGCGATCTTGAGAAACATCTTGGCAAGAAGTTGAGAATGGCGTTTCTCATGGACAAAAAAGCGCATGCGAAACATCCGGAGCTTGAGTCGCAATGCGATTTTATTTTCCGCGTGGACGTGAAAAAGGTGTCTGCCGCTGAGGACGCCCTCATGCCCATCAAAGACGACGTAATGGTCGTAACCTGCCGCGCGGTGTTTTATATGCCGCTGTATGCCAAGCTGATCGCTTTTTTCCCTCATCTTGTCATGCCTAACAGCGACACCATCGACTGGTGCAGCAATAAGCTGGCCATGCGCCGTAAATTCCGCCGGTACTATCCTGAAATCACGCCCAGTTTCACGGCCGTGCATGGCGCCAGCAAGAAGGAAGTGGAAAAAATCATCGCCAAGGTCGGGTTTCCTTGCATCGTCAAGCCGGCCAGCCTGGCCGCCAGCCGTTTAGTGGCTATTTGTTTCCATAAGGAAGAATTGCAAAAGACGCTGGCCAAAACGTTCCGCGGCATCCGCGCGGCGTACCGCAAGAACAGCGCCCTGGTGGAACCTGAGGTCATCGTCGAGCAGTACATGGAAGGCTCCATGTATTCCATCGACGGGTATGTCGATAACGAAGGCAATGTTACTCAGTTACCGGCCGTGCATGTAAAGACCGGCCAGGATATTGGCGTTGATGACTTTTACAACTACCGTGTCATCACCCCGACCCGCCTGACTCCCGAAGAAGAAAAGAAGGCGCAAGAGTGCGGTGAAAAGGCCGTAAAGTCCTTGAGCCTGCGCGCTTGCATGGTGCACATGGAATTCATGAAGTTGGACGAGGGGTGGAAGGTGTTGGAAATTGATGCGCGCATGGGCGGCCACCGCGACTTCATGTACCGCGAGGCGTTTGGCATCCTGCATGGCCTTAACGATTTGCTGACGCGCATGGGTGAGCAGGTGCAAGTCAAGAAGAAGAAGAAACACTACACGGCTTGTTTTAACTTGTTCGCGCCCAAGACCGGCAAGATCAAGGCCATTAAGGGACTCAAGAAAGTCCGCGAACTTAAGTCGCTCAAGATTTTGGAGATTGTGACCAAGGTTGGGCAAAAGACCGGTCTGTCCAAAGATGGGTACAAGAAAGTCGTTGATGTGTTCATGTCCAATGAATCGCGCGAAGATTTGTTGGCCGATGCGCGACGCATGGAAAAGGCGGTAAAAATCGAACTCGGGTAAATCAAAACCGGCCCTCGCGGCCGGTTTTTTGATGTGAACTATACCCCCAATGCGGTCATGACCAGCTTGAGACCGTCTTTGACTTCCTTGAGTTCATCTTTGGATGCAGGAGGCAGGGGTACAACGTATTATAGCACAGTGTACGAACCTTGACTTTTGCCTTCTAATCAAGTATATTCCTTTAGTTGCTAGCATCCATTTATGACTACAAAAACAGCAGAAAAACCTATCAAGCTCGACATGACCATTGGTGATGTCGTGGAAAAGTATCCCGAAACAGCCGACGTCATGCTCGGCTATGGGTTGCATTGTGTCGGTTGCGCCGTTAATCCGTACGAGACTATTGAACAGGGCGCTATGGGTCATGGCATGTCCAAGGAAACCATCGATCAAATGCTTGCCGATATTAACCTGGCTGTAACCAAGGTTCCTGAATATCCGACCAATCCGGAAGGCATCACCTTAAGCCCGCGCGCCATTGAGACCCTGGAGATCATCGCGGAAAGCGAGAACAAAAAGGGACAGGGTTTAAAGATCAAAGCCACGCAGATAGAAGGCGGCCTGGATTACATGCTCGACCTGGCCGAAAAACCAGAAGCTGGCGACAAGGTTTTGGTATGGGAGGGGATGAAGATGTTTGTTGACGAAGCCTCGCTTAAACTGATGAACCCCAGCTTAATCGACTACGTGAAAATGGAAGAGGGCGAGGGTTTTAAGGTTACCAGTCTTAAGCCAAACGATCCGAGTAAAAAAGTTGCTCACGGTTGCGGCGAGGGATGCGGATGCAATGACAAGGGCTGCGGAGATGAAAGCTGCGGTTGTTAAACCAAGGATCTAAATGAAAACACCCTAAAACAGGGTGTTTTTGATATGCTTAAAAACATTGACAAAACAGACAAAATGTGTTATTATTTTTTACAGTTCTTTTCAACAGATTTTGCCTACGAGTGAATCAGGTTTTGGTGCGGAGACGTTATCCGTGCCTGCCTGTTGCCGTAGGTGAAAGGAGATTGGGTGAAGTCGGAGAAGCCGACGTTTGATCAGGTCTGCGAGCTGATGGCCCAGGCCAAGGACGGCCGCATCACGCGCGCCATGCTCCAGGCCTTTCTGGAGAACCCGTCGCGTGCGCTGACATCGACCGAGCCGCGTACGGAGATCATCACCATTGCCGGGTACGCGTTCACGCAGGTGAGCTACGGCGACGGCTCCCGGCTCGTCGAGTTGGGCGAGTTCGAGGTCGACAGCGACCAGAGTCTCGCCTCCAAGATCGAGACCTGCGGATTCGTGTCGTACGACATCACCAATCCCGGCCAGAACGGCTTCACCGCCGGCCAGGACGGCTACACCGCCTGGATCAACGAGGATCGGTACCCCTTCCAGCAGAAGGGGAAGAGAACCGTCCGGCTTGCTCTGATCGTGACTGGCAAGACGGACCAGCACGAGAAGGACTTCGCCGCCATGGCCCAGCGGGTGGGGCGCAAGCTGTGCGACCACGCGCATGGGTTGGCGGTGGCGGAGAGGTACCCCGATCTGCTGCTCCATGCATACATAGTTATGTACGGTGCCCGCGGCTTCGATCAGGACGGTCGCCCGACTGTGCTCGTGCTCTACGGCCACGACGATCAGCGCTGGCTCGGCTACCGCTATTGCGCGACCTACTTGAATGACGCCCCTTTGGCGCTCGTGGCCGGCTAGTGCTTTTTAATCCAGGGTTGAGCCGCCTTCCAGGCAGCTTCCCCGCATAGACCCCCGATTGAGACCATCGTCTCTCGGGGGTTTCGCATTTTATGGGCATTTTGTTATAATCTCGCCACCGAAACGGGGATGGTATGGCAAAATTGACGCCGATGTTGGCCCAATACTTTGAGATTAAAGAAAAGCACAAGGACACCGTGCTTTTTTTCCATTTAGGCGATTTTTACGAAATGTTCGGCAATGACGCGGTTGAGGTTTCTCGGTTGTTGGATTTAACCCTGACTGCGCGCGGCAAAGGCACGGAAAATGAAATTCCCATGTGCGGCATACCCGTGCATGCGTCATCGCAGTATCTTTCTAAACTGACCAAGCATGGCAAGCGGGTGGCTATCTGCGACCAGGTGTCCGCTCCAGACGGCAAGGGAATTGTGAAGCGCGAAGTTACCCGCATCATCACGCCGGGTACCACGTTTGACGACGCGGTGCTGGAAAGCAAACAGGCCAATTTTTTATGCGCTGTCGCAAGGGAAGGACAACAGATTGGACTGGCCGCGCTTGATGTCACCACTGGGAAATTTTTGGCTAGCGAATGCGCTGACATGGATGCTTTGTTGCATGAATTTGCCCGGCTGCGTCCCACGGAAATCCTGGTGCAAGGCCTGTCGGATGAAGAAGTGGAGGCCTGCAAACGTTTTGCCTTCGTCAATGTTTTTGCCGTGCCGTCCTGGGAAAAACCAAAGACGATTATTGAAAAGCAATTTGGCGTGCTGGGCGGAGAAGGGCTGGGGTTGCCGGAAGGGCCTGTGATGTCGGCGGTTGCCAATGCATTGTATTACGTGCAGGAAACGCAAAAGTCTTCCCTTGGCCACATCCAGGGAATTACACGGCAGCAGCCTGACGGGTATGTGCTGTTGGACGAGTCCACCATCCGCAACCTGGAGCTGTTTGCTTCGCAGCATACGGGGCTGGAGCAAGGGAGCTTCGTGCAAGCCATTGACATGACCGTTACATCCATGGGCGGGCGTTTGTTGCGCGAATGGGTGTCGCGGCCCTTGGCTGAAGCCGCAGCCATTGAAGCGCGATTGTCGGCGGTGGATAGTTTTTACAATGACGCTGTTTTGCGCGACACCGTGCGCGAGCATTTGTCGTCCATGTGCGACGTGGAGCGGCTGGTGGGCAAAGTCGGAACCATGCGCGTCAATCCGCGCGATTTGTATAATTTACGGTTAGCGCTGGAGTTGGTGCCTGTGCTGAAGGGTCCTCTCAAGGCTGTTCGCGACGCTTCACCACGCATGAAAGATCTGTACGGAGCATTGGACGCCCATGAAGATTTGGTTGCAGACATTGCCAAAACCGTAAACGACGATCCGCCGGTATTGATGCAGGAGGGCGGGTTTATCCGTCAGGGCGTGAGCAAAGAATTGGACGAGTTGCGTGAATTATCTTCCACGGGAAAAGAATGGATCAGCAAAATGCAGGAAGACGAACGCAAGGCCACTGGCATTAACTCGCTGAAAGTAAAGTACAATTCCGTCTTCGGCTATTACATCGAAATAAGCAAGGCAAACCTGGCTTCCGTTCCGCAGCATTACATCCGTAAACAGACATTGGTCAATGCCGAGCGGTATATCACGCCTGAGTTGAAAGAATACGAAGAAAAGGTGCTTGGCGCGCAGGAAAAAATCATCCGCATTGAATACGAATTGTTCGAGGAGTTGCGTCGTCGCGCCTTTGCCCATGCTGCAGCGCTGCAGCAGACGGCTCGCACGCTGGCTGAGCTTGACGTACTAACTTCATTTGCGCAGCTGGCAGCCGCCCGCCGGTACAGCCGCCCTGCCGTATCATCCGAGCCACTTTTGTCCATCACGGACGGCCGCCATCCGGTGATTGAAACCATGATCGACAAGCCGTACGTGCCCAATTCCGTCTATATGGATGATGACATGCGCTTCATGTTGCTGACGGGGCCGAACATGAGCGGCAAGTCCAGTTTTCTTCGCCAGACCGCGCTGATTGTGCTCATGGCGCAAATGGGTTCGTACGTGCCGGCCAGCCGCATGGAATGGTCGGTGATGGACCGCATATTCACGCGCGTCGGCGCTTCAGACCAGATGGCAGCCGGGCGATCCACGTTCATGGTGGAAATGCAGGAAGCCGCGTATATTTTGAACAATGCGACCGAAAACAGCCTGATTGTTTTTGATGAGCTGGGACGCGGCACCAGCACCTATGACGGTTTAAGCCTGGCCTGGGCCATGACCGAGCATGTCCATGACGTTATCAAGGCCAAAACGTTGTTTGCCACGCATTACCACGAGCTGATTGAAATCGTGGAGCGCTTGCCTGCCGCAGCAAATTATTCGGTGGCCGTGGCCGAGCAGGACGGCCGGGTGATTTTTCTCCATCATGTGCAGGAGGGCGGTATTAACCGCAGTTACGGCATTGACGTGGCCAAATTGGCCGGCCTGCCGCATGGCGTGTTGCTGCGCGCCAAAGACATTCTGGTCAAGCTGGAGCAGCATGCCTGGGAGCAGAAGCAGCAAACCAAGCAGGGGACGCTGCCCTTGATGCCGGTGGCCAAGCAGACCGAACACCCGGTCGTGGCTAAATTGCGCGCCATTGATCCCAATGCCCTGACGCCGATGCAGGCATTGCAGCTGCTGCAGGAGTATAAAAATGAAGCGGATGAATAGTATGCAAACAATCAAGGTCCTGACGCAGCCGATGGTCGACAAAATCGCCGCGGGCGAGGTGGTGGAGCGGCCGGCGTCCGTGGTTAAAGAGCTGGTGGAAAACGCTTTGGATGCCGGCGCTACGGACATCCGCATTGATATTGAACAAGGCGGGTTGGGCCTCATCCGCGTGTCAGACAACGGCCATGGTATGCCTCCGGACGATTTGCGGCTGTCCGTGCAGCGCTACGCCACCAGCAAGATCCGCGCGGTGGAAGATCTTAACCGCCTGGAAACGTTCGGGTTTCGCGGCGAAGCGCTGGCCGCCATTGCCGCCGTTTCCAACTTTTACATAGTCAGCCGGCCGCTGGATGCCGCCGGGGCGATGGAACTGATCTTGCAGCAAGGCCGGATGTCCATGCAGCCGGCCGGCGCGCCAACGGGAACCACCGTGGAAGTGCGCGGCCTGTTCCACCCTGTGCCGGCGCGCAAGAAGTTCATGAAAAGCGAGTCTACGGAATTCCGGCACATCCTGGCGCTGGCCATGCAGCAGGCCTGCATCCATCCACATGTTGGCTTTAAGCTGACGCATAACGGAGACGTGGCTTTTGACGCGCCGGCGGTGGCTGACTGGCGCGGCCGCGCCGCCGACATCCTTGGCATTGACCTGGCCAAGGACATGATTGAATTGCAGCATCGGCGCGCGTCGCTTATTGTTACCGGGTTTTTGTCGCATCCTTCGCATGCACGGCCCCGCCGGCCAGACCAGTACATATTCGTCAATCGCCGGCCGGTGCAGGATTTCATGCTGGCCAAAGCTGTCCGGCAAGGATACAGCCATCATATTGAGCCGCACAGCCATCCTGCCTTCATTTTGCATGTTTCCATCGCCCCGGACCTGGTTGACGTTAACGTCCATCCGCGGAAGTCCGAGGTGCGTTTTGCCGACCCTTCGGCCGTATTTCGCGAGGTGTACAAAGCCGTGCATGAAGCGCTGGAAAAAACCAGCACGTCGAGCGTGGAAATGAAACCGGCCGTGCCGTGGTCCGGCGCGCAAGCGGCCTCGGAAACGGTGCGCGACCTGATTCAAACCAAATCAGCCTGGGATTTTGCTCATGCGGTAGCGACTCCGCAGACGCAAGGCGTCGCCCAGGTGCGCGTGGCAAGCGAACTGGGTGACTGGAAGCTGCTGGGACAGCTGCATCGCTGCTTTTTGCTGGTAGAAGCTACAGACGGACTGCTGGTGGTAGATCAGCATGCTGCCGCCGAGAAGATTTTGTATGAACGGATGGTGCATGACAAAGAGCAGGCCAGGGCGCAGGCGCTGCTTGTTCCCGTCGTGATTGAACTTACCGCTGTACAGTTTCAGCTCCTTATGGAGCAGCATCAGGCGCTACGTACGTTAGGAATAGAAATCGAAGAATTTGGACCGCAGACCGTCCGGCTGACGGCTGTTCCGCAGGATATTGACGCGCGCGACCTCAAGCGTTTTCTTACCGACCTCGTGCATGACTTGCAGGAAGAAGGGAAAATGCCCTCCTCGCTTCAGGATCGTCGCGATCGCCTGGCAAAAATGGCGGCGTGCCGAGGCGCCGTGAAATTCCAGGATCCGCTCACCCCAGCCGAACAGATCCAGCTTTTGTCGGACATCCGCCGGTACAACATCACGGCCTGCTGCCATGGACGTCCCGTTATGAAGAAGCTGTCCATCGAACAATTGCGCAAGGAATTCCATCGGCCATAACCATTGACAGCAGGGTGTGTTCGTGGTATCGTGGCTGACCGCAATCATGCGGGAAGGAGGTCCATGACCACGAAGGAAGCAGAGGCTGAGGTCTCAGACGAGGAGGCCGAGGCCGCGGAGGAGCAGGAAGGCGGCGCGGCCAAGCGCGACAAGTCCCAGCGGCTGACGATCGAGATGAAGCTCGCTTCATACGAAGCCTTCATCAAGGCCGGGAAGATCGTCATCGCCGACGATCGCATCGCGCCCGCCAGATTCCCGCTCGGGACCAGGACGGCCGACGCGGACGTGCTGCTGGTCAAGATCAAGCGGCGAGGCAAGGGAGAGAAGCTCTACCTCAACGACAAGCAGGTCCGGGCCGCGCTCGCTGATCGGACTGGCGAGTTGCCCAATACCATCAAGCCGCTGCTGGCTTTGGCCGCCCAGAACGCTGCGGTCGCCAGGTCCAACTGGATCGTCTGCCACGGGGTAGAGATCGAGGACGACGACGGTAATGCGCTCACTCCGTATCTGACCGTCATCAACGGTACGAGCTACGTCTGCCTCTATAACGGCGCCATCGGCTGGGGACCGCACTGCCTCTTCCTGATGTTCGCCAAGTAATCAACTCGCATGCCCCGCGCGCGGCCTTCTCGGCTGCCGCGGGGTTTTGCTTTCTGGAGCCGGAAATGATAGGTTTTACCTACCATTTCTAGCGATTTATGGCGAAAAAAGAGAAGTTTTACATTACCACAACATTGCCCTATGTGAACGCCGAGCCGCATATCGGCTTTGCTTTAGAGATCATCCAGGCCGACGTGGTCGCCCGGCATTACCGGGCTAAAGGCGCGGATGTCGTGTTTAACACCGGAACGGACGAGCATGGCGTGAAGATTTACCGGAAAGCCGTAGAACAAGGCAAAGAGCCTCAGGCATACGTGGACGAATACGCGGCCAAGTTTCACGTGCTTAAAGATGTCTTGGGATTAAGCTACACCAATTTTATCCGCACGACGGATGAGAATCATAAGGCCGCGGCGCAAGAGTTCTGGATGCGCTGCTTTCAAAACGGGGATATTTACAAAAAGAAGTACCAGGTAAAATATTGCGTCGGCTGCGAGCTGGAAAAAACGGATTCGGAGCTTGTCGACGGCAAATGCCCCATCCATCCCAAGTACGAAATTGAATTGATCGACGAAGACAATTATTTTTTCCGGTTTTCCAAGTACCAGCAGGCATTGCTGGACTTGTACGAAAAAGATCCGGCCTTTGTGCAGCCGGCCTACCGACTGACGGAGGTGCGCAATTTCGTGGATTCCGGCTTGCAAGACTTCAGCATTTCACGTTTGAAGGCAAAGATGCCGTGGGGCGTGCAGGTTCCCAATGATCCGGACCATGTCATGTATGTTTGGTTCGATGCCTTGATTAACTATATTTCTACCCTCGGCTGGCCAAAAGATGAGCAGCAATTCCATGACTTCTGGCCTGGCATACAGGTAGCAGGCAAGGACAACTTGCGCCAGCAGTCCGCGATGTGGCAAGCCATGCTCCTCTCAGCGGCGCTGCCAACGTCCAAGCGCGTGTATATCCACGGCTTTATTACCGTCGACGGACAAAAGATGAGCAAGTCGACCGGCAATGTCATCGACCCCATCGCTTTGGCCCAGCAGTACGGACAGGATGCTGTGCGCTATTTCCTGCTGCGCGAGTTTCCATTTGATGCTGATGGAGACTTTTCTTACGGCCGTATGACCCAGCGTTACACGGCTGACCTGGCCAATGATCTGGGAAACCTGGCCACGCGTGTTTCCAATATGGTGGCCCAATATTGTGATGGGGAAGTGGAGACCGTTGAAATCAGCATGTATAAAAATCTTGTTCAGGATATTTATAAAGATACGGAAGAGTTCCGCTTTGACCATGCGCTTAACAAAATCTGGCAGATCATCAATGACGCTAACGAATTGATTGACCGCGAAAAACCTTGGGTACTGGCAAAAAGTGATATACTGAAAACAAAGGGCGTCTTAAGCGATTTGGTGGGGCGTATTCGCCTGGTAGCCCAGATCCTGGCGCCGTTTTTGCCCCAAAGCGCGCAGGCGTTGCAGTCACATTTCCACGCGGAAAAAATTGAAAAGATGCCGCCACTTTTCCCGCGCCTCGAGACTCATTCGTAATGGCTTCTATGCCGGTGATACCGCTTACCATTGCTGATGCGGTGCTGTTCCTCATCCTGTTCGGATTTGCCGTAACGGGGTTTTGGTTCGGCTTCATCCACATGCTCGGGTCATTTCTCAGCATCGTGGCCGCCGCCTATATCAGCGGCAAGTATTTTGATTTCGTGGCCAGTAAACTTTCCTTTCTTTTTGGCGGATATGAAAATATCGGGAAAGTGGTTACGTTCATTATTTTGTTTTTGCTGGTAACGCGCCTGGTGGGTTTTGTCTTCTGGCTTATCGACAAGTTCTTTCAGCTGCTGGCCGTGTTGCCATTCCTTAAGACCATCAACCGCCTGGGCGGCGCCGTGCTCGGCCTGGTGGAAGGCATCATCCTGGTAGGCTTAAGTTTGTATCTGTTGGTTCGCTATCCGATTCATGAGCCTCTGACGCAGGCATTGTCTGATTCCCAGGTTGTTCTGTATTTGTTGAACGTGGCCAATAAAGTCGCGCCGTTATTGCCCGAGGTGGTGCAAAAGGCCAAGGCCTTTATTGGCATGATGTAACATGCACCTCATTGATACTCATTGCCATGTCGGCTTTCGTGCCTACGCACAGGATGCCGAGGAAGTCATCCGCCGCGCTGAGGCGGAGGACATTATCATGGTAACCATTGGCACGCAACGCGATACCAGCCGCGCCGCCGCTGAGCTGGCCAATGCGCACGACTGCATGTATGCCTCTATTGGCCTGCATCCGACGCATACCATTGCCCATGGCTTTAACGATACGCAGGAGCTGGACTTCAAGCCGCGCCAAGAGGCGTTTGAAGAAGCCGTGTATGAGGAAATTTTGCGGTCTAGCAAGAAAATTGTGGGCGTCGGCGAATGCGGCCTGGACTATTACCGGCTGCCCGCGGAGAGCGCTGCGGAAATGAAAAGAACCCAGTGGGCGGCGGCCATGGCGCAATTCGCTTTTGCCGCCAAACATGGGTTACCGGTCATCGTCCATTGTCGCGATGCGCATGCGGACATGCTTTCGCTGATCAAGGAATCAGCGGCGGCGCATCCGGACAATCGGCGCGGCGTCATCCACTGCTTTACGGGCACGTACGAGGAAGCAAAAAAATATATCGATGAAGGCTGGTACATCTCCTTTTCCGGCATCGCCGCGTTTGCCAAAGACGTCGGGGAGGTGGCGGCCAAATTGCCCCTGGATTCCGTTGTTATTGAAACGGATGCGCCGTACCTTACGCCCCCGCCGCATCGCGGCAAGCGCAATGAACCGCTGTATGTGAAATTCGTGGCCGAATCCATCGCGCGCCGGCGCGGCATCGCGCTGGAGGAGCTGGCCGCGCAAACGACAAAAAACGCCATAGCGCTATTTAACCTGCCGATCAAACCGTAATATGGGAATCTACATCGTCCTTGCCGTTATCCTGCTGCTGATCCTGGCTCTTGCTGTCGGCGTTTTCCTCATGTACAAGCGCATGGCCTTCATGGCCGGTCCGGAGAACGGCATGGCCCAGAAAATGATGCTGGACATTGTCGAAAACCTGCGCAAGGAAGTGGCGCAAAGCGGCATGCAGAACAGGCAGGAAATGCAGGCGCGCCTGGACCAGATGACGACCTTGTTACAGAAATCCCATATCCATAATGCGGAAAGCATGCAGGCGCATTTTCGGGAAACAGGGAAGATTATCGAGGATATCACGCGCAAGCTGACGCAGGTAGAGGGTACCAACAAGCAGATTTTGAATTTTTCCGAGAAGCTGCAAAGCCTGGAAAATATCTTAAAGAACCCCAAACAGCGAGGTATCTTGGGAGAATACTTTTTGGAAACATTGCTTAGCCACGTGCTTCAGCCTAATCAGTACAAAATCCAGTATAAGTTCAACAACGGGGAAATTGTAGATGCCGTCATTTTCATGCAGGATAAAATTATTCCCATCGACGCCAAGTTCAGCTTGGAAAAGTACAATAAGATCATGGAGTCCACAGACGAAGTACAGCGCGAAAAGCTGCAAAAAGAGTTCAAAATGGACGTCAAAAACCGCATCGATGAGACGGCCAAATACATCCGTCCCCTGGAACAGACGACCGATTTTGCCTTCATGTTTATTCCCGCCGAAGGCATTTATTACAACTTGTTGATCTATAAAGTCGGCAACACGGACGTGCGCAGCGAAGACTTGATTGAGTACGCTTTTAAGAAGCGCGTCATCATTGTTTCTCCTACCTCATTTTTCGCCTATCTGCAGACGGTGTTGCAGGGCCTCAAAGCATTGAAAATGGAAGAGTCCGTCAAAGAGGTCATCAAGCGCGTCGGCGAACTGGGGCGCCACATGGAGGTGTACGAAACGTATATGAAAAAATTAGGCAGCCAGTTTGGCACGGCAGTAAATACGTACAACAGCGCGTACAAGGAGTTCAAGAAAATCGACAAAGACGTGTTAAAAATTTCTGGCGTCGGCGGGGGCGTCACGCCTGAATTGTTGGACAAGCCGCACGACGAGGAATAGCGTTATAAAAATTTGACGAAAAGAAGAAGGGCCGTCGACAAGGGGGGGAACCCGTCGACGGCCCTTTGGACTCTCCAGCACCCGAAGACTCGTCATACCGAAAAGGGGGAAAGTGGGGAAAACGGTAGGCGCGAGGCTGAGGGAGAAGGAAGCCCGGTGTAAGCGGGTCCCGTTGTGCGCAGTCTGCATTCGTCGCTGCAAGGGGGGAATTTCGCGTCGACGATCAGGCCAGCGCAAAGCGGGAACCCGTATGTTGATAGGAAGGAACAAAAAAGCTTGACGCCCCAATTCTATACATTTTGTCAATTCTTGTCAACAGTTTTAGAAACGGCTAGTTTCAGCCAAGAAAACCGGCGAAATACGAGTCAATAATGAGAAGACCGGCTGTCCCTGGAGGGGATCAGCCGGTCGTGTGCGGGTTCGTCCCGGCAAGGTTTGCCCAAAATTCTGTAGATCCAGCCGCTTCCGTGTTCGGGATGCACGGCTGAAAAAACAAGCGTAGGCAG
The DNA here is from genome assembly GCA_964415935.1 of uncultured Gammaproteobacteria bacterium. Taxonomy (GTDB): domain Bacteria; phylum Patescibacteriota; class Patescibacteriia; order VMEV01; family CAYQCH01; genus CAYQCH01. The sequence goes on along the minus strand of CAYQCH010000011.1, from coordinate 6,504 downwards.
CCAGGCCGGTTACACCTGCACCAACACAGTATGCCGTATTCGTCAATAATTGTCAACGGAAACGTCCGTGATACAATGAACGATCTATGATCGATCTCTCCGGGCTCAATGAGGCGCAAAAACAATCCGTCACACACACAAACGGCCCGCTTTTGATTGTCGCCGGCGCTGGGACGGGAAAGACAACCGTCATCACCAATCGCGTGGCCTGGCTGATAGACCAGAAACTTGCCAAGCCGGACGAAATTTTGTGTTTGACCTTTACCGAAAAAGCAGCCAGTGAAATGGAAGAGCGCATCGACCGCTTGCTGCCATATGGCTATGTCGACGTCTGGGTCATGACATTCCATGCTTTTGCCGAACGGTTGTTGCGGGACCATGCTGTTGAAATTGGGCTGCCCAGCGACTTCAAGCTGTTGGATGAAACGGGGCAATGGATGCTGGCGTACAAGCATTTTGAGCGCTTCCCCCTCAAGGAGTACAAGCCTTTTGGCAGCCCGGCGCGGTTCATTCCTGACATGTTGCGGCACTTTTCTCGGCTAAAAGATGAAGGAATCCGGCCACAGCAGTATGCAGACCATGTGGAATCGCTGGCCTTAGATAAGGATAATGCCGCGTACAGTGAAGCTGGCCGCGTCAAGGAACTGGCGGACTGTTATGCGGCCTACCAGCAGCTGCTTACAGAGCAGCATTGCGTTGACTTTGGCGACCTTATTTTGTATCTGGGCGATTTGTTTGAGAAACGGCCGGCGTTGCTGCAACGCTATCGCGAGCAGTTCAAATACATTCTCGTCGATGAATTCCAGGATACCAACTGGTCGCAGTATGCGTTTTTAAAGATGCTGGCTGAACCCATCAACAACATTACTGTCGTGGGTGATGACGACCAGAGTGTGTACAAATTTCGCGGTGCCTCGCTCAGCAACATTTTGAGTTTTCATAAGGATTTTCCCGGCTGCCGACAGATCGTTTTGACGGAAAACTATCGTTCCTGTCAGAACATCTTGGATCTTGCGTATGCGTTTATCCAGAACAATAATCCCAACCGCCTGGAATACCAGCTGCAGCAAGCAACCAAACCCAAGAAAGGCAAAAAAGGCGGGCTCGCTTCAGTCAGTAAAAAACTGGTGTCAAAAAAAGGCGGGCCAGGGATTATTGAGCACCTTCACGCCTATGACGCCCAGGAAGAGGCGCGTGCGGTCATCGACAAGATGATTGCCTTGCGCCAGGAAGACTCGGCCAGGCAATGGAAAGATTTTGCCGTGCTGGTGCGCGCCAACAGCCAGGCGGACCTGTTTTTGCAGCAGATGACGCTGGCGGGAATTCCGTACCAGTTTCTTGCTTCGGAGGGATTGTTTTCCAAACCTGTCGTGCTGGACGTTATTTCATTTCTTAAAGCCATAGACCGTTATACGGAAAGCCGTGCGCTCTATCGGTTGTTGATTTTGCCCACCATAGACATGGCCAATGACGATTTGATGAAGCTGTTGCATCACGCCGATGAGCACGGCCTGTCCTTGCACGCTTGTTTGAAACAAGCGGCGGCTGTCGGGCTCAGCGAGCAAGCCAAGTCGCAGTGCGACCTCATCGTAAGCCGGCTGGAGCAGCATGCGAGCTTTGCGCGCACCCATGACGTCACTGAGGTGGCGATGAAATTTATAGACGACTACGGCCTGAAGCATCATTATGAGACGCTGGACCCTGTTACGCAGCAGGACACCTACAATCTTCTTAACCAGTTTTGGCGCATCATGCGTCAATTTGAATCCGAAGAGGATGACCGCAGCGTGGGCGCATTCCTCCAATACCTTGATTTAGCCAAGTCCGCCGGGGACGCTGGCTCGCTGCCCGTCGATGTGGAAATCGGCCCGGACACGGTAAAGGTCATGACAATCCATGGTTCAAAAGGGTTGGAGTTTCCATATGTGTTTATTGTCAACATGGTTGACCGCCGCTTTCCCAGCGCCAACCGCAAGGATGCCTTGCCCATTCCGGACGCGTTCGTGAAAGAACAGCGTGCCGAAGGGGATTTCCATCTGGAAGAAGAGCGCCGGCTCTGCTATGTCGCCATTACGCGAGCCAAACAGGGCGTGTATTTCACTTCGGCACAGGACTATGGCGGGGCGCGGCAGAAAAAGCCTTCCCGGTTCCTGTCAGAGCTGGGATTTGCTCACCAGGAAGCCCAAAAGCGGGTGGCCAGTTTGCCGTTATGGAGCCAGGGCGCCGGGCGCAGCCATGAGGTGGTGAAGGCGAAGACGGTTAATTATGCGTCATTGCTGCCAAAGAGCTTCAGTTATACGCAGCTCAGCACCTTTGAGCGCTGTCCCTGGCAGTACCGCTATGCGCATATCCTGAAAATTCCCAAACGCGGGTCGCATGTGCAAAGTTTTGGACAGACGCTGCATCGCGCCCTGGAGAAATTTTTCAAGGCAGCCATGGAGCGCAAAATGGCTGCGCAGACGTCGCTGTTCGCTAGGCCGCGCCCCGCAGACGCCGGCGCCCCGCCATCCCTGGAGGAACTGCTGGCCATGTATGAATCGTCCTGGCTGGACAGTTGGTATCGCGATGAACGCGAAAAAGAAGAGTACCGCGCGCTTGGTCGCGACATCCTTCGCGAGTTTTACCGGGTGCATGCGGGCCAATGGCCGGAAGTCATGGCGGCGGAAAAGCGCTTCCATATCAAAATGGGGGAATTCAGCCTGAACGGCTCCATTGACCGCATCGACCGCGGTGCCAACGGCCTGCACCTCATAGACTATAAGTCTCGCAAGGCGCCCAAAAGCGACCGCAGCATCAAGAAAGATCAATTGATCCTGTATCAGATTGCCGTGGAGGAAGCGCTGCAAGAACCGGTGGAAACACTGACCTTTTATTACCTGACAGACAACCAGGCGCGTTCGTTTTCGGCTACGGACAAACAAAAGGATGCCTTGCGATCTAAGGTGGTTAATCTCCTGGATTCCCTGGCAAACAGCGACTTTGAACCCACGCCGTCCCGGGAAATCTGCCGCACCTGCCCGTATGCAGATATCTGCCAGTTCCGGATGGTATAATCCCTGACAACCGTATTCAATCGTTCCTATGGCCTTCCAAACCATGAAATCGTTGCTGCCTCAGCGCCTCCGCCAAAACGGGCTGGCGCGTGCCGTGCAAAGCGCGCAGGCCGTCGGTTTGGCGAATCTAGTGCTTGATGAATGGTTCGGCGTGCATACCAGCCAGACCAAGGCCCAGGCTGTATCCGTGAAAAACAAGCAGTTGTGCGTGGCCAGCGTCGATGCGGCTATCCGTTATGAACTGAAATTGCGCGAGCAGGAATTTGTAAACGCTGTTAACAATAAAGCCGGCGCAACCTGTGTTGGGTCGCTGCGCGTCATCGTGTAGCGTATGACGCTTCGTCAGCTCCTATTTCTTGTTTTCCTTGCCACCGCCTTGTTATGGGGCGGGTGGGGGTGGACCATTTGGACGGTTGATCCCGAGGCGACAAACTGGCTTGGATTTGTCCTGTTTTACATTATCTTATTCCTGGCAATGATGGGCACAGCCAGCTTGTTGGGTATTGTCGTGCGCGCCAAGCGGCAACCGGACGCATTGGTCTACGATATCGTGAGCATCGCGTTTCGTCAGGCGTTTTTGCTGTCACTGTTAGCCACAGGACTTGTGATGCTGCAGGGACAGCGGCTGGTGTCAGCCTGGGCCGTAGGGCTGGGGTTTTTATTCGCTGTGGCCGCTGAAGCATACATGTCACGCCGCGACATGAAACACCACCTGGCGCGCATGCAGGCCCGCACCACGCAAAAAAGAGGGGATCATCCCTCTTTTGTAGCTTCACCGCCGCCGCCCGTGTTCACCAGGAAAGAATTGGAGGGCGAGGACGTTATTTGATTTCGCTGAGCAAAACGTTTTCCACGTAGATACCGCGCGGATGCAACACATCCATCAGTTCGCGGGCAATGTCTTCCTCCACTTCATCGCGCTTGGTGGAAATGAGTTCCTCCGACGTGAAGCGGGAAGTAACCAGGCGCATGCGGCTGCGGATAGCCGGCCGCACGACTTTTGGTACGAAGTCCTCGCCGATATTTTGCCAGATGGAGGGCAGCAGCTTGGCATCCATGCGCAACAGAATGGTGCCGGTAATTGAGATGTTTTTCTTGTCGGAGGTCACGCCTTTGATGGGCTGGTCGCCAAGGGCGCGGGCATGCTTGAGGTCAAATTCGCTGCTGATGGTGTACTCCAATGTCTGCGTGTTGAATAATTTCGCCTTTTGCCAAAAGGGCAGCTTAAAGTGCAGGCCGGGGGTATACACCTTTTTAAGAACGCCCTTCCCGCGATCATAGACGCAGGCAACGTGCCCCGGGGGCACGGAAATGAAAAAGCCTCCTAACACGTCTTCAACCACGAAGGAGTACACGAGCTCGTCTAACGAAGATTCATCTTTCATATTAGCGGAAGCGTTCAAGCGGATGGGGCAAAGAGGAGGTTTGTTCCTCAGCCTTTTTGCTTGCCCGCTCGGCAATGATGCGTTCTTGTTCTTTGACGCTTTGCCGGAATAAGGAAACCAACATCAGGATATCAGAAAAGACCATGGATGATAAGACAAAGAGCGATTTTACCGCGGGAAGCATGATCAGGATGATGAATGTAAGCGCGGGAAAGCCGAAGAAAAACGCCATGTCCGAGCGCGTCCATTTGCGGTTGTCCAGGGCATGGTCGAACCAGATGTTGCCCATGAGCAGCAGCGCGCACAACGAAGTCAGGATGTAGCTGGGCTTTGCGATATTTATGCCAAGGAAATAGGTATTTACCTGCACGGGGATGTGCACGAAGCGGTACAGCTCGTCGACGATTTTGTTGATGTTGATGCCGTGGACAAACACCTGGTAGAGAACGACGAAGATAATCGCCTGCACGAACAGCACCAGCACCCGCGGCCAGCGGCGGAAGCGGCGCGTGCGCATGAGTTTGCGCTGCTCTTCACGGAGCACGGAGGGGTTGTTGGCAAACATCCGGCGCAGCTGGGCCAGTTCTGTTTTTAGCGACTGTTCTTGGGCGCGGCGGCGGTCGTCTTTGAGCGATAACGGCAAAAGAACGATGCGCATGAGCACCGTGAGCCAGACAATGGCCAAACCCAGGTTTTCAAACCCTATGGTGTTGTAGAGGCCAATAAGGATGTTGACGAGAGGCTGGACGAGCAGGACATGCCAGATCCATTCCATATGCGCTTAGTATAGCAAACAAAAACCCCCGTGTCTGCGAGGGTTTTTGCTTGATTTGAGCTTAAACAACAGAGACGGAAATGCCGGGACCCATGGTTGCGTTCACGGAAATGTGTTGCAAATAGGTGCCTTTGCTGGAAGCCGGCTTGGCTTTGCGGATGGCGTCCACGGCGGCCAGAAGGTTTGCCTTCAGCTGCTCCGGCGCAAACGACACTTTGCCGATAACCATATGTACGTTGGCGGTCGTGTCGTTCTTGAAGGCGACTTTGCCTTTCTTCAGCTCCTGTACCGTCTTGGCTACGTCGTTGGTAACGGTTTCGCTCTTGGGGGAAGGCATCAAGCCTTTGGGACCCAGAACCTTGGCCACCTTGGCCATGTGTTTCATCATGTCCGGCGTGGCAATGGCAATTTCGAAGTTGATTTTGCCCGTATTCTTGATTTCATCGATCAGCTCCGTGCCGCCGACTACGTCCGCGCCGGCTGCTTTGGCGTCTTTGGCCTTGTCCGCTTCGGCGAAGACGGCGATCGTGACGGTTTTGCCCGAACCATGGGGGAGAGAAACCGTGCCGCGGACCTGCTGTTCGCCTTTGGTGGCATCAATGCCCAGGCGCACGTGCAGCTCAACGCTGCCGTCAAACTTTGTTTTGGAAGTTTCTTTGACCAGGGCAAGAGCTTCATCCACTAGGTAGAGCTTGGTTGGATCAACTTTCTTGGATAATTCCTGGTAACGTTTGGATCGTGACATATTCGTGGTGCGAGCCCCTCACGTGAGAGTCCCACAAATGATAGTGAATTAATCTTTGACGATAATGCCCATGTTGCGGGCCGTGCCTTCAATGGTGCGCATGGCCGCCTCGATGTCCTTAGCGGTCAGGTCTTCCATTTTGGTTTCGGCAATTTTGCGGACCTGTTCGCGCGTGATGGTGCCGATTTTGTCCGCGTTTGGTTTGGCGGAACCCTTCTGGACCTTGGCCGCCTGCTTGATGAGCTCGGAAGCCGGGGGGGTCTTTAAAATGAAGGTGTAGGTGCGGTCTTCAAAGACCGTAATAACCACGGGAACGGTTTCGCCGCGGCGGTCCTGGGTGGCGTCGTTAAACTTTTTGCAGAATTCTGCAATGTTTAAGCCATGCTGGCCGAGCGCCGGACCTACCGGAGGCGCTGGGTTGGCCGCACCGCCCATGATCTGCAATTTGATCTGGGTTTTTACTGCTTTGCCTTTTGGAGCTGCCATACGTGTTACTTAATGTGAGATGGTTCGAGCAAGAAGCTGCCCAGAAGGGCGATACTCGAA
>CAYQCH010000010.1:32566-35257 GCA_964415935.1 uncultured Gammaproteobacteria bacterium | reverse complement strand
GGTTAGAGAGCCAAAATCGCTCTTTACATATTCCCCTTTCCTTCCTGGCTTTTCTAATCCCGATTGGTCCGTCAACCGCTCCCTTCGGGGGGCCCAACGAAGGGAGAGATTTCCATGCTGAGCACCCAGGACATGGCCACGCTGCTGCTGCACGCCCCGCGCACGACCCTCACGGTCGAGACCGAGGAGGAGTGGCAGAAGCGCGCCTACTTCCCCGACACGCCCGACCTCGACAGCGAGGAGGAGCACGTCGAGGAGACCGACGAGCTGGCCGAGTTCACGGAGCAGGACATCGACGAGATGTTCGGCGACGTGCGGCTCCCGCTCTGCGTCCCCGGCCGATGGCTGGACGCGGCGCTCGAGGCCGAGCTGGCGGAGATGGCCGAGGCCCTCGAGTCCGGGGAGATGGTCATCCTGACCGACTCGCCCGAGGAGACCGCCGCCGTCCGCGCCGTCCTCGCCGACAAGGCCGCCTGACCGCGCAAGCGGTTGCGGCCGACCATCCGGGAGGAGCCTGCAGCGTACCCACGCGCAGGCTCCTCCCGGAACCCATTCCGTTCAGACATTCCCAGCGAGGGAATGGTGGCCGGAACCGGTTCCACGCACGATGGGGGAAACACATGATTCGACATCACGCCGACTGGCCGACGGCAGACGAGATCGCTGACGGCCCGTTCGTCCTCGAGCAGGGCGACGGGACGGCGAGCGACACCGACGACGAGCCGGAGCCCGAGATCACGGGTCCCGAGGTGTACGTGGGCGCGAGCGGCGAGAAGCACGAGGTCCTCTCGCTGGACAACGTGCTCGAGCTCGAGGACATCGAGGTCGACATGGGCGACGAGGACGACGTCCGCGCCGCCCTCGCCGACGGCCGCCTGCGGGTCAGCCGCGCCACGCGCGGCACCTGGAACTGGGCGGTCTAGGCCGACCAGTTCGACAAGCATGGCGCGGGAGAGGCAACCCTGTCTCTCCCGCGCCCCGAACCGAATCGCCAAAACCTGCCTGCCGGAGGCACGGACACTTGGCGCGTCGGTTCGGGAAGGAGGCAAATCATGCACCCGAACCAGAAGTCCGAGGCGAAGATCATCAACTTCGCCGACGTGGTCGCCCGCAAGGACGACCACGATCCCGACAACGACCCGAAGCCGCCCACTTCCCCCAAGGGCGGCCGAGGAAAGAAGGTGAAGCTGGACCGGACGTCCTGCTTCCAGGCACGCGGGCACTCGCTCGCTGCCTGAGGCGCTGTAGGCGCCTGCCTCGGGCGGGACATGCGTGAGAATGCATGTCCCGCCCGCCAACTCCAGCCGTTGACCATTCGACGCCTGAAGCTGGCAATCTGCCGGAGCGGTAGACCAACAGCCAGACATTGGGGGAACCATGCCGACCGTCATCACGACCGACCAGCAGCTCTTCGCCTTCTCGTACCTGGACAACGTCCGTACCAACGGCCTGCCCAGGCCGCAGGACGCCAAGCAGCTGCAGGCGCAGGTCGACATGACCCTGACCTGCCTGCGCAACATGCCCTCGGACGCCGAGCTCGCGCGGGCCTTCACCACGCTGATGGAGAACCTCGACCGCGAGGTCCTCGTCATCGCGGAGCGGACCGACTGGGTCCTGCTCCACCAGGCCAAGATGGCCGCGGCCCGCCACACGCGACGCCGGCAGGCCGCCTAGCACGCGGCGCGCAAGCGCCCACCGGCGAGGAAACAAGCACCCCTGTTTGTTCCCTCGCCAAGCCTGAATATCGAACACCGGTTCGGTCCTCAGGCTTGGGACGGTGCAGACGCGGATATATGCCAATCGTCAATAAGACCGGCATATGTCGGGACGTCGAAAGATCTTTCCGCTCCCAAGAACCCAGCTTCATACAGGAGGCTTTCCGTGTTAGCGAGGTAGGCCGCAAGGCCTGCACATAGCGCTTACGCGCGACAGAAGAGGGACGCTTGCCCGAGCCACTCCCTCTTCGAACCCAGGCATCGAAAAAAGTTCGATTTCTAGGCTCGAAGCTCCCGTTCCTTCCACCCCAGCCCCCGAGGAGATCATGCACCGAGACATCCCCAACACCCGCCGCACCATCTCCTTCCCGTCCGCCCCCGAGAAGCCCGAGTCCGCCGACGCCCGCACCGACGCCTACGACGCGAGCAAGGCGCAGCCCCGCCTGCCCCGCTGCCCGCGCGCCGGCGGCAACCGCCACCGCCCCGTCCGCGGCGCCTGGCGCGACGCGGCCTAGATCGACGACAACACGCCCCGGGACAACGCCGCCTTCTTCACCAGAAGAGCAGCCGCGTCCCGGGACCCATCATGCGCGCCACACATCGTGGTTCGCAGGACAGGTCCACAGGAGATACTCATGCAGAAGACCGACAGCCACTTCCAGCAGCCCACGCAGCCCCTGACCAACCCCGTCAAGAAGGACGGGGAGACCCAGGGCCAGCGCACGGGCCTGGGGGAGGCCTTCGCCCCCAAGACCGGCCGCCACATGGCCGACTTCCTCCGCGCGCAGCGCCTGCGCGCGGCCTAGCCCCCAACCACCCGTGCGCCTCACGGCACACAACGGACAGGACGACCTCCCATGTCGTCCTGTCCCAAGCCCGGGATTCGAACATGTTTTCGGCATCCGGGCTTGGATCGGCAATTCCGCCGTCCTTGGAACACAGGAAGGAAGGATCCCCATGTCGTTCACGCACTTCA
>CAYQCH010000010.1:0-32466 GCA_964415935.1 uncultured Gammaproteobacteria bacterium | reverse complement strand
TCCGCCGTCCTTGGAACACAGGAAGGAAGGATCCCCATGTCGTTCACGCACTTCAAGGCCATCATCCGTTGCATCCGGGAGAGCAAGATGGCCACGGCGATCATGCGGCGCATGGTTCGCGACCTCGGGAACATGTGGGTCAGCAACGACTTCACCACCATCCGCAGCATCGAGGCCGCGCTCCCGCTCGAGATGCGTCAGGACATCATGACGCGCCGCGCGACCGGGCTGCAGACGCTGAAGCCCACCATCGTCTTCCCGGCCAGCCGGCTGGCGACGGTGGCCGCCTAGCTCATCGACGTGCTTCAGCGACCTCATCATGGCCGGCGCATCCACCTCTGGGTGCGCCGGCCTCTTCGTCTCTTTAAAAAGCTTTAGAATTTGGTAAAATGAGCCAACCCTAGCCAAAAATTGTCAATTTTTATTGACACTTGCTGGCTGTTTTGATACGATTCTTGTATCAAAACGTAAGGTTCTTAAGCGAACCTTCTGTTTTTTTTCTATTAAAATTAGCCTTTTGCCACTCCTATCGGCAGAAGTTCTGAAAGAGACGTCCTTATCCATTGTATAAGGACTGCATCTTGGTTGAAACACTTGACAGTGTTGAGGAACCATTAGGCTAATTGAGGAAGGTTTTGCTCTATTCCTCGTCCAATCAAACGCATCTTTTTCCGTTTCATCTTGGCGATGTTTACCATCGTCAAACTGCTCGGATCAGGGATTGTTTTCGCAGGCCGGATGTTCAGCACTCCGGTTTTTTGGTTGGCGAAAAAAACCTACCGCTATATCGTGCTTCCCTCGTACCGTTTGGCCATGACCGTGCGCAAGCAATGGAAAAAAAACCTCGGTCCGACCAAAAGCCGCTGGCTGTATCCGTTGACCACCAAACCGGTGGCGCATATCGTTGTTGCCACGCTTATTTTTACGGTCACGGCAGCCAACCTGCATGCCAGCACGCTGCCGCCCAGCGCCGGCGAAAACAGCATTTTATTCTCGCTCATTGGCGGCGATGACACGGAACTGATTGAAGAAACTGCCGCGCAAACACGTAATACGGCTTCTGCTTCCTATTTGGGTATTGCCTACGGCGTCTCGGCGCAACAAGTCGCCGTGGCCCAGGCAGCAGCCCCAACCGGCGACCACCTGGCCTTATTGACCTCGGGCGGCAGCGCCGTGGCCATGGCGCCGGTCATGCCGGGCGCTGAGCGCGCCATCCAGCGCAGCCGCAAGATCCGCACGGACGTGGAAACCTATGTCGTGCAGGGCGGCGACACCATCAGCAGCATTGCCGCCAGCTTCGGCTTGTTGCAAAGCACCATCTTGTGGGCCAACGACCTTGGCGCCCGAGACTACATCCGCCCCGGCCAGTCCTTGAAAATTCTGCCTGTGGACGGCGTCATGTACACCGTGAAAAAAGGAGACACGCTCTCCAAGCTGGCCAAGCAGTACAGCGTCAGCGAAGAAGACATTGTTGATACTAACGACCTGGAAGAAGGCCAGACCCTGGCCGTGGCGCAAGAATTGCTCATCCCCGGCGGCAAGCGCATTGTCGCTCCCGCTCCGGTCATTGCGCGCGCCCCCGTCATTGACCGCATTATCGACGCCATTACTCCTGGCCCGTCGCCGGAATCCGACAGCGTCACCATGATCTGGCCAACATCGGGCCATGTCATCACCCAATACTGGGGCTGGCAGCATACGGGCGTAGACATTGACGGCCATTACGACTCCCCCATTTACGCCTCCGATTCCGGCGTGGTGGAAATCGCCGGCTGGGGCACCGGCTACGGCATCCAGTCCGTGGTCAACCATGAAAACGGATATAAGACCCGCTACGCTCATATGAGCAAAATCTTTGTCACGCCCGGCCAGCGCGTGAACAAAGGCGAGGTCATCGGCATGGTCGGCACCACCGGCCGCTCCACGGGTACGCACTTGCATTTTGAAGTCTATGTAAACGGCAAGCGCGCCAACCCGCTCCTGTACGTGCGCTAAGCGCCTCAACGAAAAATACCCTCCGCGCATGCGGAGGGTATTTTGTTTACTGTTGATGCGACTGCTTTAGTACGGCTCGCCGATCTTGATCAAACGCAGCGTATTTGTTTCCTGGATGTCCTGGAACGGATGGGCACCGACAACCACAATCATGTCGCCCTTGCCCGCAACCCCCTCGTCTTTAAGCACCTTCACGCCGGCCTGGATGATGCTCTTGAAATCCGCCCTGGCCGGGACGATCTTGGCCAGCACGCCCCATGACAAGGCCAGCTGCCGCACGGTTTTCTTTTCCGGCGTCAGCGCCACAATAGGCAGCTCTGGGCGGTGGCGGGAAATGGCCCGTACCCCCTGCCCCAGCCGCGTGGCAATGATCACGGCCTTGGCATTGATGTGCTTGGACATCTCGCAGACAGCCAGAGCCATGGCCGTGCGTCGATCGTGGATATCAAACGGCCCGCACAGCATGTTATCAAAACCCGATGCTTCGGTAACGGCGGCAATCTTTGTCATCATGTGCACGGCTTCCAGAGGATACTTCCCCGTTGCGGACTCGCCGGACAACATGATGCCGTCCGTATGATCGATGACGGCATTGGCCACGTCAGAGACTTCGGCGCGCGTCGGCTGCGGATTGCGGATCATGGAATCCAGCATCTGCGTGGCCACGATGACGGGTTTGGCGGCGGCCAGGCAGCGCTGGATCATGTCCTTCTGCCAGAGCGGCACTTCCTGGGCGGGAATTTCCAAACCCAAATCACCGCGCGCAACCATAAGCCCGTCGGCTACGGATAAAATCTCATCAAGGTTCTCCAAAGCCTCGCGCCGCTCGATTTTGGCAATGACTTTGGTGGCAACGCTGACCCCGCGCTTTTGGTGCTTCTTTATCAAATCATGCACGCGCTTGATGTCTTTTCCTTCACGGACAAACGAGAGGGCGACATAGTCCACTTCCTGTTTCTGGCCAAAAGCAATGTCAGACTTGTCTTTGTCAGTGATGACATCCACGTTCAGCGTCACGCCCGGCACATTGATGCCCTTATGCGTCTTGATGGTGCCGGGAACCAGCACCTTGCAATAAATGGTCTCCTGGCGGACGGCCTGCACCTTCAGCTGGATGGTGCCGTCTTCGATTAAGATGACCGTGCCGCGGCGCACGTCGCGGTAGAGCTGCTCGTATTGGATGGGGATGGTGATATGCCCGCGCTCGGCCAGGCGGTTTTTGCGCTCGGGGATCAAGGCCACGGCGGAAGACCTGGTCACGGCCACGCCTTCGTTGGGCAGCGTGCCCACGCGGATGCGGGGCCCTTGCAAGTCCTGCAAAATGGCAACCTCCACGCCGGTATTGCGGCTGGCCGTGCGAATATTTTTCACCAGCTTGGCATGGCTGTCATAATCGCCATGGGAAAAATTGAGGCGTGCCACACGCATGCCGCCGGCAATCATCTTTTCCAGCATGGGGACGGATGCGGTGACAGGGCCGATGGTGGCCACGATTTTGGTGCGGGTCAAATGCTTCATACGCGATTAGCGGCGGCGGCGCGGCTCATGCATGTAGCGGTCCAACAACGGGAGTTTCCAGGCCTGGCCGGCAATGGCATGCCCGATACCCAAGACCGCGCAGACGCAGACGAATACCCAGCCCACAAAAGCGGCCGCCCAGCCGATAAACGGCACCAAACCCACGGCCATGAGCAGCAGTTCGAAAATAAAAAGCGCCAGGCCGTTCTGGGCGTGGCGGAAGACAAACGGCTTTTTGTATCCAAGCGTGTATGGGATAGCGAACAGCACCCAGACATACGACATGGCGGCAAACAAACGGTCGAGATCGGAATGTTTTTGTGTTTTCATATTGTTTTTTCCGTTTCTATTGTATCAAAAAACCCTCGCCGGTGTATACGGCGAGGGCCTGTCCGCCTGGACCTACTTTGTCAGGACGTGCGTCACGTCGATGTCAGGCGCGCTTGCCTGCAACAGGACACTGGCGACGGTGTCGCGGCCGGTCAGCGCAATCTCGCGCAGTAAAGGCAGCGCGGCCGTATCATCATTCGCCGGCACGAATTCCACTTCAATGGCCGCGCTGGCTGAGCTTCCTTCAAACGCCGTCTTGTAATCCGGCAAGGTGCCGATGCGCCAGGTCAGCCGACCATCCGCTCCCACGACCGCTGCCTGGCCGGCCGTCACGCTTTGCCGACCGGTTGGCGTTACTCCTTCCGGCAAGCGCGCCGTCAGCACGGCATCGGACACAGTGTTCAGCTGGTTGCGCGGCTGTAAAAAGAGCCATACCGTTGTGCGCTCTCCCGCTTGCGGCGGCCAGGGGCCGGTTCCGATGGTTTCTTGTTCGGCCGAGCCATACCGCGCCACGGCAGAAACCGACAAATCGGATTCAAACGGAATCAGCCGCTCTTCCAGCGGAACCGTAACCATCTGGCCTTCTTCGTTGGCGTAATGCAATTCCGCCAGCCAGGGCAGCCCCACGGCATTGACGCCAAATGCCTGCTCCAGGTTTATTGAAGACCGAACCAGCAGCGGGACATTGAGCAAGACGGTCTGTCCCTCGGCCACTTCTCCGAGCGCAAAATCAAAGTACCCGTCATGCCATGTGCCAGCATCATAGGCGGCGGCGTCCAGCAGCGTGTCATCGACATGCAGATGCAGCCGGGCCTCGCGCAAATCAAATAGCTCGCGGTTGGTTACTTCCACCGTGGCTTGCGCGGCTTCGCCCAGGCGCAACGCTGGCGGCACGGCGCGCAGCCGCACAGCGACGTTCGGCGCGTACACCGACACGCTCACCTGCGCTTCATCCTGCAAATACGGCGAGCCGAACGGGGCGGCATACACTTTGGCCGCCAGTCGGGCGTCGCCATCAAGAGGCTCCAACAGCTGGGCGCGGCCTTCAATACGGACGGCCTGCAAACTGCCGACGCTGTCCAGCGTCCATTGACCCAAGGCCGGGTCTAATGCCTGGCTGGATTCCAGGGTCTGCCATCCCGGCGGCAGGCTGACCACCAGCAGCACGTTGGAAAAGTTCGTATTCGCGGAGCTGTTCCGTACGGAAATGGCAAACGGAAACGCTTTTTGCAGCGCCAGGGATTCGGGCAGCTCTACGTCCACGGACAAATGGGATCCGTTAATGAAAATCGATTCGGAAATGACTTTCTCTTCCTCTTCTCCCAGGCCGTTGAGGCGATAATGGAGCATAGCGTTGAACCGAGCGGCAGAACCGACTTCGCCGATGACGACGCCGCGCGCCGTCACTTCGCTGTCATCATTCCCGCCGATGGTGCCAAGCGTGATGCGGCCGTGTTCATCCATGGCCGGCACGGTCTGCGAAAGCATAAATCCGGACGCGGCCGGCACGCGCAGGTAGGCATTGGTCATGTCCCGACGGCCGTTGTTGCGCACTACCAGGTTCACTTCCACCGTGTCGCCGCTGGACACGCTTTGCGGTTCGGCTCGCACAGTTACCTCAATTTGCTGGTGCTGCACGGTGCGCTGGTACACAAACGTGATAAAGGCGACAGCTGCCAGGGAAAACACCAGCCCCAATGCCAGCGTCATGTCCACCACCATGTGCCGGCGGCGAAACGGGTTGGACGGATGATAGTGACGGGCATACCGCTGGCGCGCGGCGTCTTCACAGACGCTTCGAAACCGCCCCGGCAATTGCCGGCACTGTTCAAGCAGGTTCTGGCCCTGCGTCATCCCGAATTTTTGCACGCGTCGTTTGGCTGTCATATGGCTGTATTACAATAAAAGTCTACTGCCGCTTTACTGATTAAACAAGGTAAAGTCCGTCGTCAGGGTAATGATTTCCGTGCGGCGGTCGCCGTCGGTGTCCATAGCCGCTACAAAAACGCCGGCTGAACTGCGCGCGGAAAACGCGAAGAACTCCGTCTGCAGGCGGCCCTGGCTGTTCCAGATCTTTACATGCGGACCGCCGGTCGGTCCCGCTCCCGTGATGATTTCGGCGTCTCCGTCGCCGTCCGTGTCTCCGGCGGCCACGTTCACCCCGCCGCGAAAGGATGCATTATAGGCAAAAAATCCGTCATTCATGAGGCGGCCGTTATTGTCGAACATACGTACATGCGGCCCGCCACCGACGCCCGCGCCCGTAATGATTTCCGCTCTGCCGTCTCCGTTCACATCCCCCACGGCCACGTTCACCCCGCCGCGAAAGTTCGTGGCATAGGCAAAGAACCCGCCGTTCAGCAGCCGGCCGTTGGCGGCAAACACGCGCACATGCGGCCCGCCGCCCTGCCGCGTTCCCGTCACAATCTCCAGCGTGCCGTTGCCGTCCAGGTCGCCCAGAGCAAAGGTCACGCCGCTGCGGTAGCTGGCCGTATACGGGAAAAAGCGGCTTTGTACCTGTCCGTTGTCGCCATACACGGTGATGCTGGAAGCGTCGGCGGCCAGCGTTTCAATACGGCCGTCCTTGTCCAGGTCGGCCTTGGCGATGTACTGGCTGCCCGTAAACCGCTGGTCAAAGGCGAAAAACGCGGAACGCGCCACGCGGCCGTCATTGGAAAACACGCGGGCGTAGGCGCCATTGGAATACACGCCGCCAATAACTTCCTGCAGCGCGCGCAACAGGACCAGGCCGTCCAGAGGCGGGATGGTCACGCGATTGACGGTGGAGCCGTTGTTTACGTACGGATCCTGGCGACCGCGCAGTTTTTCATAATTGCCCGGCAGCGTGTACGTGCGCGTCTGATTGCTGGAATTGACCAGCGTCAGCCCGCGTTCAAAATCACGGCGCCACAAGCCCGTGTTGGTTGCTGCGGCGGTGGGCTCCAGCACGTTATACGACGCGCCGGACGGCCGCCCCAGCGACACTTCGTACTCGTCGTAATACGGGGTAAAAGAGCGATCCGACGTGCCATAGTCATGGTTAAAGTATCCATTGGCCAATAATGTGCTGGTCAGGCCGTAGCGCATGGCATCATAGTCCTGGAAATTGCCAGTATTGTCGGTATCCGTGTTCACAATGTTAAACCGCGGCGTCCGTCCGGCGCGTTCGGTGTCAAAGTACCGTTGCACGGAACCTGTCCAGCCGCCCTCATAAAATTCGGGAAAGCTTTCAAACATGCGACCGTTATTAAGCTCGCTGTAACGGCCATCGCCGTTCGTAATAATGAGATAGCGATTGCCGTTGCGGTCGCGCAAGCGTTGCAGCAACGCGGTCATGCCGGCGCGCCAGCGCTGATCAATGAACTCACGGCTGTCCTTGCGGGCATCGCCATTGATGTCGATGTTTTCGTTAAACCCGCTGATGCCGTCATGCACCGTATCAAACAAAATGCCGTCCCACTTCCCCGTTGCCAGCACCCGATCCGTTAAAAAATCACCCAGATGCTGGGCGTACGTGCGGCCGTTGGCGGCACGGCGGTCCAGATTCAGGACGAAATTTCCTTCCCAGATGCTGAACGGCTCGCCCTGCCACGTTTTAAGGTACCACTCATTTTGCAGGCCCACGCCCAGGTCATGCCACAGCCCCCGGCCGCTGGGCTCGATTTGGGACAACCGCGCGTCTTTGGGATATTCAATGGGGGACGTATACGCCAAAATGACAATGTTGGGATTGAGCTGGCGCAAACGGCTGTGCAGGTCGGGATTGGTGTTCTGCGCATTCATGTCCAAAATAACGACGTCGTACTTGGCCAGCTCGCTGACCGGCGTTTTGTTGGCGTTTAACTGCCAGGCGACGATGCGCGGGTAGTCATGGTTGGTGCTAAAGGCTTCGGATGGCTGCGGCCATGACAAAACGCTTGCCGCAACAACGGCAAGCAGGCAAAAAATTCCCATGGCATACACATATGTTCGCATGTGAATGTCCTTACTGTTTGCGCACGTGGCTGTATACGGTTTGCAGCGCGTCCATATGCCGCTGCGGGGTGTACCGCTCCTGAACCAGCTGGCGGCAGGCTTCTGCCACGGCCGCTTTGTCCCAGGACGAAACTTCTTCCAGGGCAGCGGCAAGTCCGGAACGATCATCAAGCGGCACAAGGCGTCCCACGTCCGGCGTTACGATCTCCGAAAGGCCGCCCATGGCAAAGGCGACAACCGGCGTACCCAGGGCGATGGACTCCAACGCGGAAAAACCGAATGTCTCGTACACGCGCGACGGCACCACCGTCAGGCTTGCCTGCGCGATGATGCGACGCAATGCATCTGTTTGTAAATGGCCCAGTAACTCTACCTGCTGGCTGAGGCCGCGCGCCCGGATGTACTGCTCGATCCATGCCTGCAGAGGACCCGAACCCGCGATTTTCAGCTTCATTTTGGGCTTGTAAATGTAAAGCGTTTCCAGCAGCTTGTCAATCCCTTTCTCAGAAGACAAGCGGCCAAAATACAGCATATACGGCTCCTGTGGCTGCCCGGCTTTGACCGGCTGCAAAAAGGCAGGATCCACAAAATGTGGGATGACGACAATGCGGCCGGCGTCCTGGCCAAATTTCACAAACTCCTGCTTCACGAACTGCGACGGCGCGATGAGCACATCAATATCCTTTTCGTATACGCCCAGCAGTTTATGCGCCGCAACCTCCGCCGCCGCCACCGCGCTGACAGCCGCCGAATTCTTCAAGCAGCGATGCAACACGGCATTGTAATATCGATGCCCTTTGCAGCGCTCGCATGGCAAGCCCTCCGTGTACAGCAAATAGTTGGGACAAATAATCTTGTAGTCGTGCAGAGTCATGACCGTAGGAATGCCCCGCTCTTTTAACAACGGCAGCATGGACGGAGACATGTGATGGTAGATGAGATGCAGATGCGCCAGGTCAATACGCACGTCGCCGAGCAGCTGCGACAGTTTGCGGCGCGTCTCCAGGGACCAAAACGTGCGTCCCACCTGCCTGGCCATTTTCAACCCGGGCTTGCCCAGCTCCAGATTGCTGACGAAGTATTTGCTGAACGACGAAGGGAAGTTGCGCTCGTCCTGCATGCTGAAAGGGATGACGTCATGGCCGTTGGCTTCCAGCATTTTGGCCAGGGCGAAATAATAACGCTCCGCCCCGCCTCGCAGGTAGTAAAATTTGTTGACGTTTAATATGTTCATACGCGCAGATGCGGCTGGTCATCATCCAGCTTCCATGACATGACCAAAAGGCCGAGCAGGATCCAGAAAAAAATGCCGGTAAGATTCGTTTCAAAATACGGCTGCCATAACGCAGCAAACAAGAACAGCAACCAGGCCGAAAACAAGGCAAGCTGGTACGGCCACAACAGCCCCTTGCCGCGCCAGGAACGCCACATGGCGGCCACCGCCTGATACATGAGGCCGCCAAAGACAAACATGCCAACCACTCCCATCTGCACGATCAGCACCAGCAACGAATTGTGCAGCTCGCGGATGGGGACTACGCGGCGGTAGGTATCAAATTCAATGGACAGCTCCTGTCCGTACCCGATGCCGACAATCGGATGCTGGAGGAATGATTCCTGGGCGGCGCGCCAGGCAAACAGGCGCCACTGGGCGCTGCTGTCCGCCGCGCTATGGACCAAAGAACGGGCGCGCAGATAAAGCGGATCGCTGACATCTCGGATGCGCAGCGACAGGTCGGATAAAGGAAACACGGTAATGATAAAGACCAGCATGACGAGCAGGACGGTAATCACGGCGGCATTTTTGGCAAAGAAGCGCACCAGGTGCTTTTTGCTGGTGGGCGGTACCAGCAGCCAGATGCAGGCCGCCACCATGGCCAGGCTGATCCAGATATGGCGCATCAGCGAGCCGATAACGCCGACCAGCTGCGCCCACATGATGAATAACGATGCGCGCTCCGGCCGCAAGCGGTACAGCAGCAACACCAATGAGATGACCAGCACCAGGCTCAGGTAAAACGCATGCGGAAAAGCCAGCAAGCGCACGCCTTCCGTGGAAAGCGGCGTGTATTCCGTCCACAAACCCTCGCCGCGCGCCAGGCCGATAAGCACAAACACTAAAATGCCAAACCCTCCGGCCAAAAGCGTCTTGAGCGCCAGCTGCAAATCTTCGCGCGTCTGGACCGTTACGGCCACCAGCCAGAACAGCAGGCCGTAAAACGCGTAGTTCTTAAAAGCGCTGAAGGCCAAAGCCGTATCCGCGCTGGCGCTGGTGATGGAGAACAGCATGAAGGCCGCGCACAAGGCGATAAATACGAGGAGCCAGCCGTCTATGGCTGAAAGGCGGAGACGGCGCTTTTCGTGGCCGAATGCCTGATGAAACAAAAAACCGGCGGCCGTGGCGAACATCACCATGTCCAGGGGGTACAGTTTATAAATCTGGTCGCCCAGCACAATCGGCTGCAGGGTAAACCAGCGCTCAAACCACATGGTGCCGAGAATGATGACGGGCAAGCCGGCGGCGGGACGGATAAACACAATCAAAGCAATGACCGAAATGACCGGCGCATACAGCGGCAAAGAAAACCCCACCCAGAGCAGGCTGACAACCCACAGCGTCAGCACCACCATGGCTGCAGTCACGCTGGAAAGCCAGGGTTTGGGCCAAGACTGGCGTTTAAAATTAATGGAAAGCAACGATGGCATAGTTCTTTCAGTATATCAGAGCGCGGCGAGTTCAGCCCATAAATGCGCCGAAAAAGGAACACCCGCGTCTGTTCTTCTCGCCGTGAGGCGATGGAACAGACGCGGGTGCGTTGTGGGCGGTCGTCGTCGGGGATGTTACTCCCGCCGGATGACCACCCGGCCGTCGTCGTCCGTCTCGATCCGGTGCTGGACCGAACGGCGGCGGGCGGCGGGGTCCATCAGGCCGTTGGCCTGAGTGACCGCATGCCCCTGCGTGGGCAGGGTCATGACGACGCGCTCGCGGAAGCGAACCTCGTCGGTGACGGCCGTGACGTCCGCGGGCAGAGGCGTGAGCGTGACCATGCCGGAGATCGGCGCGCTCTCCTCCTTGCCGTCGAAGAGGGCCACCTCCAGGGTGTACCTCCTCTCCTCGCGGACGTAGGGCGTGCGGATGACCGCGCGCCGGTCCGTGGTCGTCAGGGTGACGACCGGTTCCGCGGTGGCCACGGCACCCGGGTCGCGCAGACGGATGACCAGCGACACGGGGTCGCCGTCCTCGTCCTGCTCGGGAGCGTCCCAGATGACGGCGATGGACTTGCCGCCGACCACACCCTCGCCGTGCGCCACGCCGCGCGGGGAGAGGATGGGGCCGCGGCCGGCGAACATGGGCAGCCTGTTGCTGCTCACGGGCGGCGGGGCCGTGTCAGGCCCAGCCTCGACGTTGGTCTCGCCCTCGGCCGCGGGAGCCTCCGGTGCCTCCCCCTCCGGCTTGGGACCTTCCGGCGGCGGAGCGCCATCGGGACCAGCCTCGGGTCGGGGCCCCTCGGGGGGCGGACCGCCGGCCAGGGGGCCGGTGGGACCGCTGCCGTCGGGAGCGGCCGGAGCCGGCCCATCGGCCTCGGGCTTGGGAGCACCGGCCGCCACGACCGCGTCCTCCGGCATGTACCGCACCTTGAACTCGGAACGAGCCGGCTGGCTGGACGGGCGCAGGTCGTCGACGACGAGCCAGTACGTCCGCTCCAGAACGGTGGAGACGGGGCCGTTGGGGCCGAAGGTCAGCGTGACCTCCCCCTGACCGTTGACCTCGACCGGATCCGTGACCGGCTGGCCTTCCAGCTCGATCCTGCACTCCAGCCTGTCCATGTCCAGGTCGCGCACGCTGGCGCGGACGACGACGGGCTGGCTGCCCTTGACCGTGATGGTCTCGGGCGGGTGCTGGGTGATCTCCGGCGCGCTGTTGACGCTCACTTGCAGATTCAGGGTGAGGGAGTCCCCCTCCTTCAGCTTGCCGGCGATGTCGTACGGGACGACGACCACCTGGACGGTGCGAGGAGCCAGCGGCCTGGGCGGGTTGCCGCCGAAGTGGCGGGGCTCCAGCTTGACGGCCTGCTGGTTGTTCTCGACCTCGATGCGATCGAGGACGTTGCCGTCGAGCACGAGACGCAGCTGCGCCTTGGTGAACGACGGCGCGGAGTACCGCCAGGAGATGATGTTCTCCTGGCCGAGGTCCTGCATGGGGAACTGCGACTGCAGGCTGTCCCGCATGAGGATGCCGTGGATGTTCTCCGGCGGCACCTCCGTCTTCTCGGTGCCGCCGCGGTCCTGGGCGAACACGACGGCGGCGAGCATGGCAAGCATGCCGACGCCGGCGATGAACGAACGCTTCTTCACGAAGGGTCTCCTTCCTCTAGATGCCAGTGGGATTGGGTTGATGACCAACGTTGTTACAGAGCCAAAGGTTGCCGTATGCAGTATGCCTTTGGAAGCGAGGCGGCATGCACATGCCATATCGCTTCTAAAGACATGAAAGTTGTCCCGCTCCCCCCAGACCGAGCCCGTAAGGGCATCGGTCTGGGGGGAGTCGGTCGTTGAGGCGACAGCCGGGGTGGTTGCCGCCTCGGGAACAGGAGGGTCTACTCGACCTCCTGCTCCTCGTCCTGGTGCCGGCCGCGGAGGATGAACTCGCGCGTCCGGGCGGTCGGGTTGACCAGGACCGGGTCGTGGACTCGCTCGCCAGACGGCAGGTCGGTGGCCATGATGTCCCAGCGCACGCCGTCGTCGTCAGCCGACAGCGCGAGAGCCGTGCTGTTGGGACCGAAGGTCTCGGAGGTGAAGAAGGCGTTGTTGCCCTCCTCGTCCTCGAAGCGCAGGCGCATGGGGATGCCCGCCGCGGTGGCTGCCGACACCTCCCTGGAAGGGATGATGGCGTACCACAGGTCGTGGCCGTTGACCCCCTGCAGCTCGGGGTCGTTGCTGGGCGGCAGGTGGAGCGGCTGCATGTTGGCCGGCAGCTGGTCCATGCCGTAGTCCTCGGGGTACATCCACCACGCCGCAACCGGCGCGTACGGCTGGCCGGAGCTGCGCCACTGGACGAACACCACCTCGGGCTTGTCCTCGAACATGGGGTTGCCCCGCTCGTCGAGGATGGGGTCGCCGTCCTCGTCTCGCATGCGCAGCCGCACCTCCAGGAGGTTCAGCTTGCCCTTGGGCACGTACATGAAGACGCTGCCGGCGTCGCGGCCCATGCCCGGGTTGGCCCGCCTGTTGTAGCTGACGTCCACCGCGCGCTGGGCCTTGGTGACCCTCTGGCGCTGGGTGAGCGTGGCGGCCGCGGTCTTGGCGTCGCCCTGCGCGACCTCGACCGCGGCGTTGCCGGGGTCGGGGTCGGTGTTGGACGCGGACTCGATCACGGGGACCGACTCGGCCTGCTGGAGGCCGCCGCAGCCGACGAGACCGAGGAGCGAACAGATGACGATGATGCTGCTGGTGGTCACGCGCTGGCTGCGCATGGCACCCTCCCTTTCTTCAGATCTGGTCTGTAGCGTACCCTGCCTACACAGCAGGGCGATATGTTTCGTTTACTGACCAGCAGAGCGGGGCTAGTCCTAGCCAAGTTCTGCTGATAAGCAATCGTAGCAACGTAACAGATGGATTGTGCGCCGTCAAGGCGTTTTGTCAAGGAAAAATGGGCAAAAAGAAAGAGTGGAAGGGGGAGCGGGTCGGGAAAAGACCCGCTCCCCCTCCTTCCGTGCTTCACGCGCAACGACTACCAGTCGAAGAGCGTGAGGTTGGCGCCGATGGTGCCGCTGATGCGGTCGGTGCCGTGGAGCTCCTGCTGCAGCGTCGCGTTGACGTTGAGCATGAGATGCTTCCAGAGCTGGAAGCGCGCGACGACGCCGTACTGCAGGGTCGGCACGGTGTCCCCGTGGTCGACGCTGCTGTAGCCGGCGGCTTCATGCCAGCGGCAGCCGAGAAGCAGGCCGACGGCCCATTCACCGTTGGGCTGGGCCCCGCGGTAGATGAAGGCCACGGACTGCAGCTCGATCGACGTGTTGTCCGTCGACGGACCGTCGAAGTTCTCGTTACGGCTCTCGTCGAGCTGGACGTTGACGCGCGCGAGGAGCTGGATGGCGTGAAACCACGCCGGTCGGATGATCTGGTTGCCCCAGACCTTGTACGCCGGCCCGCTCCGGATCCTGGTGACGTACGTCTCCAGGACGATCTCGGTGGTCAGCAGCCACGACTCCTGGAAGTCGAGTTCGTAGTTGCTGATGCGGCTGCTGCCCGTCTCCTTGTCGTAGGCCACCCCCATCCGCACGAGCAGCGAGCCCAGCGGATTGGGATGAACGTGGAGGAAGGCAGCCTCGGCTTGCAAGCCCAGCCGCAGCTTGTCGCCTTCGTAGCTGCCGCTCTCGAACGCGGCATACTCGAAGGACGCGCGCGGCCCGAGCTGGATGCTCAGCCACTTGGACGGGTTGATGGAGAGGAAGCGGACGCTTCCCTGCATGTACCCGAACAGGCTGACGACGTCGGCTTCCTTGCCGTCGTCGATGGTGTCGGCCAGTCCACCGCCAAGCACCAGCTCGGAGTAGACGTAGTCCCACACCACGGTCTTGTGCTTGGACACCTTGGTGCGGCGGAAGTCGAAGGCGTACACGCCCTCTCCTTCCTGCGGCTCGTCCTGGCCGACCCTCGTGGCCCCGCCGATCTCGTCTTCCGGCGGGTCGTAGGCCCGGTAGTCGTCCGAGTCGCCGCTGCCCGTCCCGACCGCCTGCACCTGCATGCGGTAGGACTGGTAGAGGTCGATCTTGTCGCCATCCGCGCGGGCGGACGGCGAGTGGAACACCATCATCAGGAAGGCGACCACCAGACTGGTGATCGCGCTGCGCCACTTGCGCATCTGAGTACCCCTTTCCCGGGTGCTGGGCGATCCCAGCGATGGTCACGACCTTACCACAGAACCGTTCTGGGGCAAGAGACAATGACGCGCTAAATTAGCAAATTTTCGTAGTTTTGTCAAGCAATTCGCTACCAAGTCGATTGCAATCAAAATGGTGTTCCCAATTATGCCATAGGGTGCCCTGCCGTTAACAAAGCGCATGAAAATTGTCAAGAGTTAGCGAAATATTTTGTTATGTGGCTAATATTAGCAAAGCAATTTTATTTTTCATTTTTTGCTAATTTTAGATAAAAAATTG
Source organism: uncultured Gammaproteobacteria bacterium (assembly GCA_964415935.1). Lineage (GTDB taxonomy): Bacteria > Patescibacteriota > Patescibacteriia > VMEV01 > CAYQCH01 > CAYQCH01. Next base: position 17,485 of record CAYQCH010000010.1, on the reverse strand, counting down.
TGCTGCACAGCTCAAAATTGCTTGACAAAATCAAAAATTTGTAGTATTATTTTATGTTCTCTGCATGGGAACCGCCTGGCTATTCCGGCCAGGTCGTACATTGGGGGAATTTTCACATGGCTCAACAGTCTTCCGGTTCCGGTCGCGGCGGTCGTGGTTCGGGTGGCGGCAACCCCGCTCCCTCCCAGCCGACGCAGCCGTCGGCGCCGTCCATCACGCCGCAGCAGCGGCAGCGGCTGGTCATCCTGGACGTGATCCAGGAGATCCGCCGCAACCCGCCCTTCGGGGCGGTGGTCGCCGACGTGCTCAACGGCAACAGCATCAACAACGTCAACCTCTCGCCGGCGCAGGTCAGCCTGCTCGGCAAGGTCAGCGCCGAGATGTCGTCCGACACCGCGTTCGCCGCTCTGGCGCAGGCCGAGCTCAACGGCCCGGCCCTGCCCGCGGTCCAGCCGCGGCCCGCGACCCCGCCGAGCACCGGTTCGTCCGGCGGCACGGCTCCGTCCGCGCCGCCCAACAGCTCGAGCAGCACGACCACGCCGCCGGCGCCCAAGGTGCCGGGCACGTGGCAGGTGCAGCCCAAGATGCTGGCGGTGGCCTTCCTGATCACGGTGGTCGCGACCTTCGCGGCCACCCAGTTCGGCTGGCCGGCCAAGGTCGAGTACATCGACCGCATCCCGGCTGAGCTGGGCGAGACCAAGAAGGCGCTGGCCACCGCGCAGCAGGCCCGCACCGAGGACCAGCAGCGCTTCCAGCGCGAGCTGTCCGCGGTCGACACCCGGCACAACACGACGGTCGCGGCCCTCAACAGCACGGTGGACAGCCTTCGCGCGAGCTACAACCGCGCGATGGTGCTGGACAACGTGGCGGCCGTGATGGCGGCGGACAACCAGCGCGACGCCGCGCTGGCCAGGCTGGCCGAGGCCCAGGCGACCATCGCCGGCCTCAACAGCGCGCATGCGCTGGCCATCCGGCGCATCTCCGCCGAGGCCGAGGCCGAACTCATCGAGCTGCGGCGCGACCACAGCGCCGAGATTGCGGCCGTGCGGTCCGACTGCACGGTCAGGCTGCAGCAGCGCGACGAGCGGATCTACGCCCTCTCTCGTGAGAACGAGATCCTCTCCAACCGCAGCGGCGGCCAGCGCGTCGGCGCCACGGTCACGCTCGGGGTGATCTGCCCCAACGTGCCGCTGGACGACCAGTTCGAGGTCCTCCTGGAGGGCGTGGGTGAGCCCATCCGCTTCTCCGTCACCGTCCACGACGACAGCCGTCCGGACGGCCTGGAAGTCCAGCGCACCATCGAGGTGCCGTCGGACTGCTACAAGGTCACGCGCCTGGTCAACGGCCGGCCGATCGGCCAGCCGTTCCCGGCCGACCTGAGGCCGGGCCAGCGCACGCGATACGTGCGCATCAACGAAGGGGACTGGGTCGAGCGGACCGTCAGCCACCCCTTCCTGATGATGGCGAACGGCAACGTTCAGTTCAGCCGAACCATGCCCGAGAACGGCAAGGTCGTGCTGGCCAGCGGCGAGACGGTCACCGTCGAGAACGGCAGCATCGTCAGCCGCGAGCGCACCGTCGCCAGCGCCCGCTAGCCGCGGCGCGAGTCAGGAGCAATCCTGGCGATCTGTTCCCCCGCAAGGGGCATGAACGGAAAGAGGCGTTTCCCACGTGGAAACGCCTCTGTTCTTTTATTTGAAAATCCGCGCGCTAGTCGCTGCCGCTTGTGCCGGTATTGCTCGGTGCGCCCGATGGCCGCTGCTGTACCTGCTGCTGCTCGCCCGTTCCCTGCTGCAATGCGCCCGTCACCAGGTTGACCACGAATTGCGTAATGACAAAGGCGCTGAGGGTAATGGCCATGCCGATGACGCCGTTTTTGATAAGCTGCTTGGCATGCGCGACCTGCTCGTCGGCACCGCCGGCCGTGAGCCAGAGGAAGCCGGCATAGACCATGATAACCAGCAAAATGACACCCACCAGGCCGAGCACGGCGGAGATGATGCTGCCAATGGCGCGCGGCAAAGACTGCTCCAGGCTGACGCTCTGACCCGTGTTATACACTTCGCCAAAGTACTGCTCGCTTAAACGCGTGAATACGCCGGGATTTTTTAACTGCGCCTGCGCCGGAGCCAGCACGGCGAACAACAAGACGACGCTCAGACCGACACTTGCGAAATAACGCTTCATAGGAATCGATTAACGTGCGTGAAGTATACCAAAAAGCAGCCGGCAATAACAAAACTCCTTCCGGCTGAACCGGAAGGAGTTGTTTTGTTAGAAGGAAGGCTGGTCCTGATCGTATTCTGCCGTCATCTGGTAGCCGATTTCCGACACGTGGCGCTGCCCGCGGTTGGGGTAGGCCGCAACCGGAGACGGATGGACGGCCAGGTCATCATCGCCCACTGTCGGGCCGACCAGGCGCTGGCCGAAACGGATGCGCAGCTCGCGCTTGGGAAATCCGTACACGAAGGCGATGCCGCCCACCAGGCCGAGCACGGCGCCAACGGCGGAGTTCAACAGGATGTCCGGCTGCACCGGGCGCAAAGACGCAATCGGCTGGTCAATCGTCTGGATGCTCACGGCATTGCCGCGGCCATGGTACTGGCCATGCTTGGTGCGCAATACCTGGCCGATAGCCAGGGCAATCTGCTCCGCCTGATAGCGGTCGACGTGGTACACGTAGACTTCCAAAATACCGGTATCCGCCAGGACGCGCGTGGCCACGGTCTTTTGCCAGGCCTTTTTCAGCTTCTTGGAATCAGTCGGAAACCCGCTGCGCTCCACGGCATAGCCGGCGCTGAACACCTGGTTCATGAAACTCTGGGAATACATGACTTCGCTGAACAAATTGGTCAGGTATTCGGTGGAGCGGGAAGCGGCATACGGATCCACATCAGCGGCATGCGTTTGCACGACCAAGAAACGCTGCTCCGCGCGGTATTTCTGCGGCTGGACAGCGCTGCCGACAAACGCAAGCACGGTCAAACCGATGACAAACGCCAAAACGGTTTGCCACTTGCGCTGGACGAATTGGATCAACTCAAACGTTTCCATATGAATCAAATAAAAATACCACGAACAGGGGTCTGTTCCTGGCATAACGGGCGACCTTACCACAAACCACCTACCTTGTCAAGGGGAGTTATGGCTATTTTCCAACCTTGCGAAAATCGAGGATACATCCAACCACCACGCCCTCATCATCGATGATCGGCGAAGCCACGGCACTGACGGTAATCTCTTCGCCGTCCTGGCGCAAAATGATGGTTCCGCCGCGCGGGGAAAGGGTTTCCTTAGAGTACATGGCCTCGGAAATGAACGACTCATGCGGCTTGTAGTCGCGCTTGCGCAACACAGAAATAACGGAGCGGAATGGCTTGTGGAGCACTTCCGTTTCTTTCCAACCGATCATTTCTTCCGCCGCCCTGTTCCACAGGATAATATTCCAATGGCGATCAATGCCGATCAGGGCGTCTCCCACGCTTTCCAAACAGGCTTTTTCGCGTTGGCGCAACAGGATAAGCTGGCGCGCCACAGACGCCAGCAGCCCCAGGCTCAGCAGGCCGGAGGTGAAAATGGCAATCTGTAAAATGATGTTATTGATGATTTCTGCATTGTACCGCTGCAGAGCATCGGTGACCGGCTGCTCGACAATGACGCCCCAGCCATAATCCGTGACAGGCGCATAGGCCACAATCACCCGTTTCCGCAAATCCAAGTCATAAGCCAGTTCCGCGCCACTCTGTCCCTGCGTTACTTTCTGCACAATTTGCAGGTTGGAAGCATCCAAAATGCCCGCCTGCGGGCTTTTCGCCGTATGCGCGGCCACGCGACCGCGTTCATCAACCAGATAGGTAATAGAAGAAGGCCCCAGGGAAATCTGGCGCGCCCAATCCACCAGCGAATCCAGGCGGATCTGCAAGACCAGGATGCCCGTTACTACCTCTTGCTGCGAAACAGAAGTAATGGGAATGGCAACGGCCACCACGTTCAGTTGCGGCTGTGCCGCGCGCTTGTACACTTCGGAGACATACGGCTGCCATTCCTTGCTCACGCCCCTGTACCAGTCGCGAAACGCAAAATTGGTGCCCCGCACGTTGGGCAATTCAGGAAAGTCCGTCATCAACACGCCTTGCGGATCGGTGATAAATACCCGCTCAATATAGTTGTAGTCGGCGAGGGTGGGAGCAAGGAGGCGCACGGCTTCATCCCATTGCCCGCTGGCCACAAGGTCCTGGAAAGTGGCGCGCGAAGCGAGGCTCCGCCCGACATCCTTGATGCGTTCAAAGGTCTCACCCAACACAGCGGCGCCCAAGGTGGCCGTCGCCAGGCGGCGGGCGTAGACATCACGCAACACAGCCTGCTTGCCGCGCACATACGTCAGCGTGTTTACGCCTGCCATGAACACCAAGTACGCCACGCAAATCGCGTAAATCACGCGCCTGGTGGACTTGCTCGTACTGAACCATCTGTCGAGCCTGCTGTGAAAATCGGATGTTTGTTTTCGTTTGGACATGTTCGTTTGGCAACAGGAAAAGTATAGCACAGGGGTTAAACGCTTGACATTTTGCCGTACGATATGATGATATGTGCTGTCATTCTGCCCGAAAGGAGGGATCCGTGCAGAGTAGACATCTCCAAAAACTGGCGGATGAGCTGCGTCTGCGGCACATCCCTTCGTTTGAAACCTTGCATCCACAGGCGCAGACCAGGGTCATCCTGGCCTGCAGCGAAGCGCTTCGCAGCCCCGACATCCGCAGCCAGGCCGCATTCGACGACCTGCGCCGCAAGCTGCCGCGGGAAGTCGGAGACAGTCTCTGTTTCCTGATCGGCCTGAACCTGCTGCTGTGGGCGCGGGCCAACCAGCCCGCCTCATTGCCAGACGCTGCTGTTGACCTTGTTGCCCGCTACCATGTGCTGGGAGACAAGCGGGAACCGCTGGACATCAGCGATCCGCTGCGCGCCCATGTGCTGCTCCAGGCCGACATCGTCGAATTCTTCTGGCTCGATGACACGCCCTGGTGCAGGCAGCCGGAAGGCCGGCGGCAAAAAGTTCTTCTCTACCTGCAGCGGCAGGCATACGCCGGCAGGCGCCAAGGCCTGCCCGACGCCGACCGGCCGCTGCATGAACGACTGGGCAGCCACGAAATAGACGAGAAGCTGTACCGGCTGATGGCGCGCAACCAGGCGGTATTGCACGACCTCATCGGCGCGTTTGGCGCTATGCTCTTTCAAACGGCGGTGGACATGAACATGCACAGCCTGCCGCCGGCCGCCCTGCCCTTTGTCGCTTCGCACATCGCGCGCACGTCCATGCGAGGCGAAGACCCGTTTTCCACGGACGGCATCACCCTGGAACTGAACCGGCAACTCGTGAACTACCGCGGCAAGACCGCGGACAGTCTCTGGCTGACCTGAAAGGAACCCTATGTGAACGTTCCAGACGACATCTCCCAGGAGTCCAAGGACTGCCTGGCCAACCGCATCTGCAGCGGCTGCGGCCAGGACGGGTACCTCTCTTGCGCCATCTTTCTTGCCGGGCGGCTGGAGCATCTCCGCCGCAAGCGCGAGAAGCTGGAGCAGTCGCTGGTCGACCCGTCCCGGCTGCCTGAGCAGCAGCTGGCGTACAAGCGAGAGGAAGCCATCGACATCCCGGCCGCTATGGCCAGAATCGATGATGCGTTGCAGGGAGCGCGCGGGTACGGGCGATGCCTGTCCTGCCGCAACCCGATTTCCAAGGAACGGCTGGAGCACTTCCCCGAGGCGTACCGTTGCGTGCGCTGCCAGGAGGAAACCGATGCTTCAACCACACGATGACGCTTCACGGCGTCAAAAAGGGCATGCCCCTCAAGGCATGCCCTTTCATTTTGCCTGTATATGCTTTATACCTCCGGCCCTTCGCGCTCAAACACCAGTATCCTGCCGGGAGTCCCTCGCACGCCCGTATGGGGGCGCGCAAAAATCCATTTGATATCTTCTTTCCGGATTTCCCCATGCCCTTCCATCATGCTTTCTTGTACGGCGGAGATCCCCGCGCGGACCGCCGCTTCGTTGGTGGCGGCGGACTGCACTTCCGAGGCATCAAAACGGCGTGCAACCTGCATATGCTTTGGTTCAAATCCGACGCACATGTTAAAGGGCGCTTCGCTGCCGCCGCTTTCAAGGCCGCTATACGCAATCGATGTCTGAAACGAATCGGCAACATTAAAAAAACCAGGCGAAAGCGTAATGGGTTTGTCTTCCAGTAATGACTGCATGAGCCGCTCGGGCGCATCGCCGCGCCATAACGCCGTTTGAAACGACTTTAATTCCTCCGGCGACAGTTTTGACATCCAGCGCTGGATGTCGGCTTCATGCTGCCCGGAAAAAGAACTTCGTTCCTTAAATCCCAGCGGTTTGAGCACGCGACGCATCTCGCTGGCCAGAGCGATTTCGCGCACACTGGGCGAAACTCCTGGCATGAAATCGATGGACAGGCGGCGCAGCATGGTGCTGATTTCCTTTTCCGCGGGCGTGGCATTCTCTTTGACGCGGGCGGGCGGCAATGGAGGCGCTTCAATAGGCATACATGGCGTAAATGATGGGTATAGCATATCGCATGTCGCCTCATGGGCGCCAGGATGCCTGCCGGTACTGCAGCGCCTCAGCCACATGCTGCGCCTCGACGCGCGGCGCCTGAGCAAGACTGGCGATGGTCCGCGCCACCCGCATGACGCGCACGCAGGCTCTGTGCGACAGCATCATCTGCTGGCTGGCGCGCGCCAACAGCGCATGCGCCTGGCTTGATACCGCCGCTTCGCTTGATACGGTCGCCGCGCCGCGCGACGCCGGCAGTTGTTCCTCTTGCCGCCGTCGTGCCGCCAGGACACGCTCCTGGACCCGAGCCGAGGTTTCCCGCGCGCCGGCGCTTGCATCCCACGGCTGGCGCGGCACGTCGACAAACAAGTCAAACCGATCCAGCAGCGGTCCGGAAATGCGCCGCTGATACTGGCGCACCGCGGCGGCCGTGCAGGTACACCGTCCTTGCACGTCGGTGGCAAATCCGCACGGACACGGGTTCATGGCCGCGACGAGCAAAAATTTTGCCGGTACATCCACGGTCAGGCGCGCGCGGGAAATGGTCATCACGCCGCTTTCCATGGGCTGGCGCAGCTGGTCAAGAATGGAGCGGGGAAATTCCGCCAATTCGTCCAGGAACAGCACGCCGCGATGCGCCAGGCTTATTTCCCCCGGCCGGGGGATGCTGCCGCCGCCCACCAAAGCCGCGGCCGAGGCGCCATGATGCGGGCTTCGCCAGGGCCGCTGCATGAACAGCGTCCGCCCGTTCAAAAGCCCCGCGGCGCTGTATATCTTGCTGACTTCGATAGTCTCTTCCGGGGTGAGCGGCGGCATGATGGACGGCAGGGCGCGCGCAAGCATGGTCTTTCCCGAACCGGGCGGGCCGTACAACAGCAGGTTATGTCCGCCGGCCGCGGCGATTTCCAGCGCGCGCTTGGCCTGCTCGTTGCCGCGGATATCGCACAGATCCACGCCCAGACTTGACGCCGGCCCTGGAGCCAGCGGCGGGGCCTGGTACGCAGGCATCGGCCGCGTGCCGCGCGCCATCTCCACCACTTCCTGCAAATGGCGCGCCGGCACCACCTCAAGACCCGCCGCCAGCGCCGCCTCGGCCGCATTCTGGACGGGAACGAACACGCGTTTCAACCCCGCTTCCCTGGCGGCTTGCGCGCAGGCAAGCACGCCGGATACAGGCCGCAGCGCGCCGTCTAGCGTCAGTTCTCCCAAAAACAAAGAATCCAGCGCAGCGTTTTCGGACATCTCGCCCCGCCGCATGAGCAGCGCCACGGCCATGGCCAGGTCAAAACCGGAACCGGCTTTGGGAAGTTCCGCGGGCGCAAGATTGAAAACCACCTGGCAGAGCGGCAGGGCAAATCCGGCATTTTTTAGCGCGCTGCGGATGCGTTCTTTTGCCTCCAGGCAGGACTTGTCGGCCATACCGACAATAATCATGCGTATGAGGCCTGGCCGCTGGTCCACTTCTACAGATATCAGCCGCGCATCAACGCCCAGCACTGCGGCCGACCATACATGCACCGCCCGATTTTTTGCCATAACAAAACCCCGTGAAGACGGGGTTATTCTGTGGGGATGTTTATATTATAGCAGAAGGTGCAGCTTGGTTACAAAGAAACTTTTTCCCGCCGCACGATGTATCCAGTCATCGCCACAGCACCGAACAGATCAAATACCAGGTCCAGCGACGTGTTCACATACCCGCCCACGCCGGTCTCTGGCGCAAGCACCGTTGCAAAAAACTCCACAATCTCGTTTAACGCGCCCAGTCCCAACCCAGCCATGGCCACGACAATGGACACCCGAACCCAGGACCGATGGCCGGAACGCAGGACCGGCTTGATCAGTTCATACATCAGCAACGTTGCCACGGCAAAGCCGACAAAATGGACAAACTGGTCGTATTTCAAAATCTCGTATGACGGCGATACCGGCAACAGAATCACCTCATACAACCGCCCGTCTCCCACGGGTACGCCGCCGCCTGACATATGCAGGAAAGCCCAGGCCGTCGCTCCCCACAATGCGACGGGAGAAAACCGAACAGCGCTGTCCGTCAGCAACAAGACAAAAAAGAAAAACACGATCACGCCGATGTATATCAAAAATTCATAGTTCTCGCGGGCAAGGAAACTGACGGTAAATCCGATGATACCCAGCACGTTAATGATGATCATCGGCCATACGGCCTTTCGAATATGCAACATAGCTATTTTTTTACGTTTTTTGCCGCGACAGCCAGGCCCAGACGATGACTCCGGCGATAATGCACAGGTCTGCGATGTTCAAGCTGGACACGGACCATCCCCGAATGCCGACTTCCAGCCAGTCATGCACGCCTCCCAGGCGAAACCGGTCAAGCACATTGCTTGCCGCCGCGCCAATGACGCAAGCCAAGGCCAGCGAAGAAGGCAGGCCTTCCCGCGCTTCCTGCCACCATCGCCAAGACACGCCCGCCAGCACCAACAAAACCGTGCACAGGACAACCCACTGCGGCGCAGGCACGCTGAACGCGAAATGCGGGTTTATGGATTCGGCAACCCGCAGATGCAGAAATAAAAAATCGCCGACGAGAAGCAGCGACTTTTTTGCCACAATCCACTTAAGCAGCTGGTCAAACACCAGGGCATCGACCGCTAAAAACACTCCGAGCAGTAAAACGCGGTGCGGGCGCATGCGATTTCCTTAGGTTGCCTCGCCTTGCAATGCCGCCTTGCACTCCACGCACGAACCGGAGTCCGGGCGCGCCAACAAACGGCGGGTGTCAATCGGCTTCTTGCAATACTTGCACGTGCCGTAGGTACCTTCCTTGATCTTCTTCAACGCCTTTTCCACGTCTTCCAGATTCTTGGAAAGCTGCGCCACCAAAGACAGCTGGTCGGAAAAGGCGGACACTTCCTGCGCATTGTCGTCTTCATCCGTGCCAATGTCGGCAAACGTGGCTTCGCGGACATCGCCATTCTTATTGGAAATTTTGCTGAGCTCAACGTCCAGCTCTTTCTTGCGAGCCAGCAGCTTCTCTTCAATTTCTTTTAAAATATTTGGGTCCATATGCTTTGCACTGGTGATACAGTCCGCAGCTGAGGCGTGTTTCACCAGCATATATTACGACAAACCACCCTCGTCCGGGTGGTGTTTGGCTGAAAGGAGCCTAGAACCACTATAGCAGATTGGAGGTTTAATACAAAAGTAAAAGGGCCTCGCATTCAACGCCCGTAAATGGCGTATGCAAGACCCTTTGTCTCCGAGACCAGAGCCTTGCACGAGGCGATGCGCAAACGCGTTACGCGCCATCCCGTGCAAGGACATCATGATGTCCCTAGAGTTGTTGTGCTCTTCCTCAACTCCAGAGCTGTAGCACGCCTAAGAAGGTGTGCTGTAGTTCGAGAGCAACCCAAAGGTTGTCTCTGAAGTTTCTCCACCAGTCTGAGGAATTCCACTACTCGCCGTATCTTTCAATTCTCGTAGCGGCTCCGTCAGTTGGAGAGAGAACTCTGATCATAGTCCCCAGATCAGAAGTCTCTATAAGAATATGGTTGAGGCATATTCCCTGTTGTTGCAGAACAGTGGAGATGATTGGGCCCGAAGGACGGGTTTAAGTCCGCTTTGCAAAATGGGTTGATCATGGCTTTGGCCGGTCCATGATCTCAAAACGGATAGCGCTAGAAAATGAACATTGAGTTCCGGCGCAATCTCTCGACTCTTGTGAACGAGTTCTAATTGTCTAAGGAGCGATACGTCAGAGCGCGTGCTGCCTTGCCTGTCTCTGCCGCTGTGTTTTTTGGCTTTTGTTTTTGATTTGTGAATACAGTATACCATTTTTTCGACCCCGAATCAAGCATTTTTCAATCTGTTCACAGCATTTTACCGCTAAAATACGCCCTAAAAAAATCTTATCCACAACCCTGTTACGAGTTTTCCACACCCAACTCCGGCCAAATGACACAAACAACGATTTTCTCAGTATCCACGGCCCAAAACAGGGTTTTCCACAGTGTTACCCCCAACAGCTCGCTTTCCAGAAATCCCGTGGCCAACGGATCAACAAGGCCGCATTCTGCCCGTTGTTGTGCAACCGCTTCCCTATCCTCCACCCCCTTAAACAGGTCCAGGCGGCCACCTTCATACCGGTAGGCAATCTGGTCATGCGGAAAGGTAAGAGCCCCCTGCGGCTGGGTCACGACATCGACCTGCGCGCCGGATGAGACAAAAAACGCCTCACTGCGCTTTAATTCAAAGACTTTGCTGTTGTCAGGCAACACCCGCTCCACCGCCAGAGGAAACTGACGCATCAATTCATTCAAAATGCTCTGCAAGACCAGATTGGCATCAGGCGATTCGGCCTCCAGGCCGGCCATCCAGGCAAACTCATCGGAAAAAACATCACCAGCCGCAGCCAGCGACCCTTCCAGCACATAAAAGTACCCCGGAAAGGAGGCAAGCCGCCCCCAAAGAGGCGAGGCCGCATCGAGCACATCCCCGGGAACCAGCATATGCAGGAATGTTGCGACTTCTCGTTTGGTCATGATGCCAGCCAGGGCTTGCGGATACATCGCTTCCTCCAGTTTGGGGTATCGCAGCACGGCCGGGGACGGCGAAAGCATGACCGTCCAGCCCGATGGTTCGGTGCGCAGGGTGCCGTACACGGGCCGACGCGCCGGCGCCCCCTCGCGCGCCAACAGTACGGCATCGTGGCCGGACAATAAGGTATCAAGCCGCCAAGCCACCCACCAGGACAGCAGCACCGGACGGCGGCGCGGCGCCTGGCCGCGATGGACAAGCATCACCCTTCTTTTGCCGATATGGTGCACTTCTCCCGTCCATGCCTCTGGAAAAACTGTGGGTAATTCATGCGGTTCTGCGATTAAAAATGCAACATTTTCATCTTGTTTCAGAAGCGCATAGGATACCGCCGGCTGAGATGCCAGCCAGGCAACGACCGGCTGCAGCTCTTCCTGCGGCTGTTGTGTTACTTGCGCCAGACTCCATGCAAAAACCTCGCCATGGCCGTTAACCGCTGCGGACGGATGCCACTGTACGTATACCTGCGCGGAAGATGAGAGCCAGGGAAATCGCTGCGCATAGGCATGCCCGATGATAAGATACCCCGCGCTGACACCCAGCACGGGCACCGCGCAGGCGAGGATGGCTCGTGCCAGACGCGATAAACGAAAAAATGCGCGACGCGCACGGGCATAGGTTGAAGCGGCCATCTGGAAAAACATAGTACGTGCAGTATAACAGAAACTTTTTTGCGCCAAGGCTATTGATTTTTTGCTAATCTTGCGCTAACGTTAGCTGTATTCCCGGATGAAGACACCCCCTTGACAAATTGCCGAATTTCTATTAAGGTTCGACATCACCTTGTATATGAAAATCTACTTCGTCGGACAAAAAGGCATCCCAGCAAACGGCGGCGGCGTCGAACGCCACGTCGAAGAATTGGCTGTGCGTTTGGCCCATCTCGGCCAGGAGGTTTTCGTATACTCCCGCCGCGGATACACCAAGACGGATATGGCAGTCTACAATGGCGTGAACCTCTTGTACACGCCGGCGGTATACACCAAACATCTTGAAGCCATCACGCATACCTTTTTCTCCATCCTGGACCTTGTCCGCCGCGACGTTGACGTCGTGCATATCCACTCCATCGGTCCTTCCCTGCTCATCCCTTTGATCCGTGTGCTCAAACCGTCCGCCAAAATCGTGGCGACCATCCATAGCCCCGACTACTTCCATCAGAAATGGAACGGCTTTGCCCGCTTCATGCTCCGCAATGGCGAGCGTATTGCCGCCACCTGGCCCGACCAGGTCCTGACGGTTTCCAAAAACCTGCAACAGTACGTCTGGCATGCATATCACAGCCGCGCCTTGTACGTGCCGAACGGCGTGAACCTGCCCGAAGCCGGCATCTCCACCGCGCCCCTGGCCGAATGGGGGTTGCAGCCGCAGGAATACATTGTGGCCATCAGCCGCCTTGTGCGCCACAAGGGCCTCCATTACCTGATTGACGCTTACAAAAAGCTGCACACCGCCAAAAAACTGGTTATTGTCGGCGGCGCCGAATACACAGACGCCTACGTAAAGGAATTGCGGGATATGGCTGCCGGCAACCCCAACATTATTTTCACCGGCAAGCAGAACGGCGCCGCATTGCAGGCCCTCTTCGCCCATGCCGCCCTGTTTGTGCAGCCTTCCCAGTCCGAGGGCCTGTCCATTGCTTTGCTGGAAGCCCTCAGCTATAACCAGGCCATTTTGGCCAGCGATATCCCCGAGAACCTGGAAGTGGTTGAAGGGCTTGGCATGACGTTTCGCCGCGGCGACGTGAATGACCTGGCGACAAAACTGGAATTCCTCCTGACGCATCCTGAAATCGTCAAACAGTATAAGCAGGCGGGGCGCCCGCACGTGCAGGTCCACTACAACTGGGAAACGATTGCGCGCGAAACCCTGGACGTTTACAAGCGCGTCACGAACACCCAGCGCGATTATCGGCTTTCCGGTGAAACAAATCCCGCCGCATAATTGCCTCCAACTTAGGTTACATGTTACAATAGCCTTACCCCAAAAAATCTCTGCCCCCGCGGCAGGGATTTTTTATTGTTAATTTCTCGTTTATGCGCTTGTTCTTTGCGCTTGTCTTTAGCGCGCTACTTTTTTTGCCGCTGCCCGTATTTGGCAGCCAGATGTTGCCAGGATTCAGCCAGGTGAAGGTTCGCGGCGACGCGGCGGGTGATGAATTCATCGAACTGTTTAACCCCTCGGACGCGCCCCTGGATCTGAACGGCTATACATTGGTGAAAGAAACGTCATCCGGCCGGGCGTACACCCTCCTGACGTTTGGATCGCTGCACATACTCCCCCGTTCGTTTATGCTGCTGGCGCTGGAAGACGGTGCATTTGCCACGCAAGCCGACCTGACCTACAAAACCGCGCTCGCCGACGACAACAGGCTGCTATTGCTGGACCCGACACAAACTGAAGCGGATGCGCTGGCCTGGGGGGACGCCGCCGGACTGCCCAACCCTCCGCCAGAGCAGTCGTTTCAACGCTCCTTGCAGGAAAGCACGAGCCAATGGACTCCCTGGGTATCCGCGCCGTTTGAACATGCCCGCACATCCGGGGACGTGTGGATACAGCAACCAGCGCCGGAAAACGAGGAGCCCGTCATAGCGCCAGAGGAGCCTGAACCGGAACCTGAGCCGGAGGCGACGGCACCGATGGTTCGGCTCCACGAAGCCCAGCTGAACGCGCAAAACGGCGATATGCCCTGGATCGAGCTGGAAATTGAAGCCGGTGCGGCGACCGCACTGTCCGGCTGGAAAGTCCTGGTTGACGGGGAACTCTTTGCCGCGCTGAATGCGACAGCGCAAAACGTCAACTATCTGGTGGTATTTGCGGATACAACATTTTCATCATCCAGCCATGAAATTCAGCTGCTCCGCGAAGACGCCGTTCTGGACACGGTACCCGTGCCGGCAAATGCGCTGGCCGCAGTATCCTATGCCCGAACGCCGACCGGCTGGGGATGGACGGCGGTACCAACCGGCGGACGTCCCAATGTCATATCGGAACCTCTTGCGCCGCTATGCCCGTCGCCCGCCTCACATCCGACACCGCCCCCAGCAAACAGCAGTTCGGGGATGCAACCCGTTGCGACATCGGGACGCATACGGCTGAACGAAGTGTTTGCCAATCCCAGCGGCGACGAAGCTGCCGGCGAGTTTATCGAGCTCTTCAACGAAGAGTCCTATCCTGTTTCATTGCAAAACTGGTCCATTGCCGACCTGGCAAAAACCACGGTCTTAAAAGACCTGCGTATCGAGGGCGGGGCATACCTCATCCTGCGCCGAGCCGACAGCGGATTGTCGTTAAACAACGGCGCAGAAACGATAACGCTGTTTGACGGGGCAAAAAATACGGTGTCCGCGTTTCAATACCAGGCCGCTTTTGAAGATCGCAGCTGGAACATGGCTGTTGACGGCTGGTATGAGGCGTCACCCACGCCCGGCGCGCTGAATGAACCGCCCGCCCAGCCGGCACATGCTCCGGCAGACCATACGCCAGAAACAGAACCGAGCCATATCGAAAGCGTCGAGTCCGAACTGCCCGTTGCGCCGCAAGAAACCGCGGAGTTTGTGGTGCAAACAACCAGGCAACGCGCCGCTCCGGCTCAGACATCGGCCACAAGCATTGCGGCGGAATCAAAAAAAGGGCGCCAGGTCACGTTTGCCGAATGGGCTAAGGTCAAGGCAAACGAACGCATCACCGTGCTGGGCATCCTGACTGTCGCGCCGGGCGTCTTTGGCGAAAAAGTCGCCACATTGCAGGACTTCAAGCCGGGCCTGCCGGGCATTGAACTGTATTTTTCAAAGGCTGACTGGCCTGGCCTGGAAGAAGGCGATGTGTTGTCCGTTACAGGAAAAAAATCGCAGGCTAAACAGGGCGACCGGCTGCTGCTCGCCGCGGGCGACGACATCGAAATACTGGATCATACATTCCCGGAAGCTGAACCGCTGAGCATCGGCGCATTGTCCGCCCGGCGCCATCGCACGCTCATAACCATGGACGCGCGGCTCATAGAGCAGAAGAAAGACGTCTGGATAATCGCCGATGAAACTCACGAGCTCACGGCCAGTTCGAAAAAGGCCGGCTTCGCATCAGACGACATGGAAGGCTTGCCGCGTCCTGCAACCGTGACCGGCCTGTATATACATGCCAAAACGCCGGAACTGTGGTTGCGAAGCGAGGACGACATCTTTGTGGAAGATGCTCCGGCAACGGCCGACGAACCCGCGGAAACACCTTCCGCGCAAACGGATGCCACAGCAATACCGAACATGGCCATTGAAGCATCATCCGCCCCCGAAAGCACCCCGTGGTTGCCGCCGCTTGCGGCAGCATCATCCGCCGGCGGATTGACCTGGTACTTTTTCCAGGATCCGCTGCGCCAGCAGGCAATGCGGCTCTGGCGGCGGCTGCAAGAAATTAAAAACTAACTTCGCGTATGACCTTTGATACGTCCGTCATTGAAGAAACCCAAGAACATCTCAGCCACACCATCCAGGACTGCGTGGCGCGCCTGCAGCATGCCGAGCGTGAATGCGCGTCGCTGACGTACCAGCTGCATCTGACCAAGCAGCTGCAGCAGCAATGCGACAGCGTCAGTGAACGCGAGATGTGGGAATTGGAAGAAGCCATCCTCACCTGCCGCATCGAAGCGGCCAGCCATGATATTTCCGCCATCGAAGAAGAACTGATGCGCACAAAACGCCTGCAAGAAATTGTTTCGCAGCATGCGCAAATGGCCGCACGGCAACCTTGACGCGCAGACATTCCTGGTCTAAGCTGCCAAATCCGGTTGCGGGGGTATCGGAAGCGAGGAGAGGGAAATGCTGTGCAACCGATGGCTCTTTTTCCTGGCGCTGCTTCTGGCAGGCTGCGGCGCGCTGAATGAAAATCCGACCGCGGAAGGCCGGAGGCGCAGTCTTGGCAACTGGCCGCTGGGCGTGCTCGCCGATGGCGACACCGCCCCTGTTTTCAGCGGCACGTCAACTCTGCAGTACTACTTCGTCTGCCAGACGGAGTACCTGCCGACCGCGCAGGAGATCGCCACCAGCGCGCGCTGGAAGGTGAACTTCGTCAACTTCACCAAGCCGACGGCCGACCTCTTTGATGGGGACACGCAGTCGGTGGATCTGGCGGCTGGCGTGGTCTACGACAGGCGCGGCGGCTGGTTCCTGGTGGTACCCATCGTGGACCGCATCGCCGGCGCCTGCGGCATCACCGTCGACGGGGTCATCTTCGTCCGCAGGGACTTGTTCAGGGGCAAGCTGGGTGACGGCCTGGTGCGCTGCAAGTACAAGTACCCCAACCCCGACGGCGACCCGGCCATGGACGAGTACTTCGACTCGGACATGACGCTGGTCGGCGTGCTCCAGCCGAAGAGCGGGCGTACCGACCATGCCGGTGCGCCCAAGTAGCCGTCAACCGCCTGGCCTTCTCGCGAGAGGGGCCAGGCGGTCTTCTTTTTATGCGCTCGCCGTCCCCAACATTTCGCTTGACAAATGCGAACATTTCAAGCAGTATAAGCAGCATCAGTCCCATCTGATATCCGCACGTCCGCGCGGCTCGGCAGCTCTCAAATCGCGCCGCAGACGATGTGCTTTTTCTTTTTATGCCTCAATTACGAAACGCGGAAAAAGCCCTGCGCCAATCTTTGAAACGCAAGGTCCGCAACACCAACGTCAAAGACAACATTGCTTATTTGGTTAAAACCGCCAAAAAGCAGGCCGAGGCCAACAACGCCAAGGCCCAGGAAACGGTAAAAGCAGCCATGAAGGCCATCGACAAAGCCGCGCAAAAGGGCATTGTCAAACTCAATACTGCTTCCCGCCAGAAGTCCCGCCTCATCAAGATCATCAAAAAACTGCAGTCCAAGGTGAAATAAAAAAGTCCCCGGAAACAACCGGGGATTTTTCTTTTTGTAAAACTTATGCAGCCAGCCTGGCTACGGCCGTACTCATAAGCACGTCGGCAGGCAGGCCGCTGCCCTTCATGGCCTGATCCAGCTCAACGAGCGTGTCATACGCGGCGCGGATATGCCGGGGCTGGAGGCGTCGCGACTGGCCGGATAATTTCCTGGCCACAAAGGGATGCATTTTATACACGCCGGCGATTTTTTCCGGCGAAAGCCCCTGGCTTTGGCCGTCCATGACCTGCTGGAGCAACCGATATTGCCTGAACAGCAGGCTGTTTAATTCCAACGGGTGGCTGCCAGAAGCAATCTGTTCATGCAACAAGGCCAGCGCCTCTTTTATCCGGCCCTGCGTGACGGAATCGACCAGGGCAAACACGTCGTCGCGCAAGCCGCCGGCCACCAGCGGCTTGATGTCCGCCAGGGAAAGGCGCG
>CAYQCH010000009.1:33345-35411 GCA_964415935.1 uncultured Gammaproteobacteria bacterium | reverse complement strand
AGTTTTCCTTCAATGTGAAGGGGGGGCGCTGTGAAAATTGCCAGGGCGAAGGCATGGTCAAGATTGAAATGCAGATGCTGGCCGACGTCTATATTGAATGTGAAGAATGCCATGGTCGCCGTTACAGCAAGGAAGCGCTGGAAATTTACTACAAGGGCAAGAACATTGCTGACGTGCTGGACATGACCGTCGAAACGGCGCGCAAGTTTTTCCGCGACGTGCCGGTGATTTTCGAGAAGCTGTCCACCCTCTGTGATGTCGGTCTTGGGTATGTCCGCCTCGGACAAAGCGCAACCACGCTGTCAGGCGGTGAGGCGCAGCGTATCAAGCTGGCGACGGAATTGTCGCGCCGCTCTACGGGCAAGACGCTATACATTCTTGATGAGCCGACGACCGGCCTGCACTTTGAGGACATCAAACGGTTGCTCGACGTGCTGCATAAGCTGGTGGATAAGGGCAACACGGTCTTGATTATCGAACACAACCTGGACGTGATTAAGTCCGTGGACTGGGTCGTGGACATGGGACCGGACGGCGGCGACGGCGGCGGCGAACTGGTTGGCGCCGGCACGCCGGAGGAAATCGCCAAAAACAAGCGGTCCCAGACGGGGAAGTACCTCAAGGAAGTCATGGTGTAGCAAATGTATGAAAGGCGGGCAAAAAAGCCCGTCTTTTGTTATGCTGACGTTCGTATGGAACAGCGGCAATATCAGCCTATTTTGAAGACCCTGGCGTTTTTTGACGTGGTAGGGATGCCCGTCAGTTTTGCTGCGGTTCGGCGTTGGATGTGGGGGAGGACGGAGGTAACAGCGGAACAGCTAAAGAGTGTTTTAGACTGGCATGCGGGTTTAAGCAATCGCGTAACGATGCGCGATGATGCAACGATCGCATTGATAAACAAATCTCGGCCATGGCTGAAGCTTCTGGCCATGTGGCCGGGCGTGGAGGCGCTCTATTTGTGCAACTCGGTCGCTTTTTTAAGCGCCAATGAGCAAAGCGACGTGGACGTATTCATCGTGTGTAAAAACGGCCAGGTGTGGGCTACCCGTTTCGTGCTTACAGCGCTGCTGCAGGTGTTTGGCAAGCGGCCGAAACCGGGGAAGGAAGCAGGGACTGTTTGTTTGAGTTTTTTTGTGTCATCGGATGCATTGTGCTTGAAGCCTGTAGCGATCGAGGAGGACGTGTACCTTGCCTACTGGCTGGCTACGCTGGTGCCGGCCTTTGACCCGGCCGATCATGAACGCAAATTGCTGGAAACGAACCTGGATCTGTTGCCGAACTCATCCATCAACACCTTGCGCCGCATCCCCGAAGCCAAACTGGCCAGCATTCCCGTGGCCACGGCGCGGTTTCTGCTCTGGCCGGCCATGGTGTGCGGCCGCTTGCTGCAGCCCGTGCTGAAAAAATGGCAGCAGCGCCGGTTTCCCAAAGAGATTCTGCAGGCGGAAGGCAGGTCCGACCACCGCGTCGTGCTGCGCGACGACATGTTAAAATTCCATACCAATGACAGGCGCGACGCATATAAGCGCGCCTGGCAGGAGCGTTATGAAGTTTTGGAAAAACGTTACACCGAAACAATGGCTTGAGTGGCTTTTGCCGCTGTACGTCTTGTTGTTGCCCTGGCAGGCGCGCTGGATCATCGCGCCATTTTCCTCCGAAGCACCGCGCTACGGCGATTTGTCCATGTATGCGACGGACGCGCTGTTTTTTGTAATCGTTGTCTGCTGGTTTTTTTATCTCCGCACGGAACGGCGGAAGCCGCATGGCGACTGGCGGCGCTTGCGCCCGGTGATTATTCCCGTGCTGGCCGTCATCACGTACACCGTCATCAGCCTGTTATGGACGCCCGAGCAAATTGTCGGCAGGGAACAGATGTTTCGCCTTTCGCAGGGCGTGCTGGTGGCCATGATGCTGGCCTCCGGCGCCGCATCCCGCGAGCGGTTATTTTTGGCTCTGGCGTTGGGCGGCGCCGTGCAAGGCGTCTTCGCCGTGGCCCAGTTTTTCATGCAAATGGTGCCCGCCAGCACGCTGCTGGGCATGGCGGCGCAAGCGCCGGAACAGCTGGG
>CAYQCH010000009.1:25363-33245 GCA_964415935.1 uncultured Gammaproteobacteria bacterium | reverse complement strand
CGCAATGCCTGGCTGGCATTGGGCGCGGCCGCTGTGGCCATGATTGCCATGGTCTGTGTAAGCAAGCGAGATGCTGTCCAATATGCAGCCATCGCTGCCGCCAAGCTGGCGGGCTTGTGCGCGCTGCTGTTTTTGTTTTTTTCCGCGATATTCGGCCCATTGTGGTGGCAGCGCGCAAGCGATGAATCGCGCCTGGCGCAGCAATCCGTCAGCGAGCGCGCGATGTTACGGGAACAGGCAAACCAGCTTTCGTCGCAGGCTCCTTTTTTCGGCCATGGGGCAGGGGCGTACCTGCCGGTTCTAGTTAAAACCTATCCCGAACAGCCGGCCTATGCCTATCAGCCCGTGCACAACGCCTGGCGCATGTTGCGCGTCGAACTGGGGTGGGCTGGCTTTTTCCTGGCAATCGCCGCTGTCGCCGCCCCCGCATGGGTATTCGTGCGAGAGCGCTCGTATGCCGGAGCCGCCTTTACAACCATGTGGCTGGCCAGCAGCCAGTTTGACCATTTTTGGTATAGCTTGCCGTTTGGCATTTTGCTCGCTGCCACTCTGCTGAGCCTGCCGCTCGCCAAATCGGAAGAATCATGGTAAATTCGTGGCGGTTTTCGGGCGAAAGGAGCACGCATGTCCGAAGCACCAGCAAACGGCTCCGCGCCGCCGGTCGTTCCGGCAGCGGAGCCGCTCAGTTTCAAGATCGATGTCAGCCAGTTGCGGCGCGAGATTGAAGGCGTCTTGCGCCGCCATGGCCTTGTGCAAACGCTTAACGTGAATCGGGCCGGCAACGACGTCATCGGCTCGTTTCAGCTTCGCGACGCCTGCACGCAGAGCGAGCGCGATATCATTCTCGATGCCAGGGAGCTCAAGGGCCCGGCGGGGAACATGGCCGAGAAACTGTAATGGAGGGAGAGCAGAACAAAGCCCCACGAAAACGAGTTGTTTTTCGTGGGGCTTTTCCAATGTCGAGCGTTAGCGGCTGGGCTTGCGGTATCGGCGTCGCCGCGCCGGCTTGACCAGGGCGGTGGCCAGGCCGAGCTTGAGCGTGTCCTGAGCGTGCAGCAGCGCTTTTTGCCGCATGAGGCCGGCGAAGCGCTGGATGTCCGTCTTGCGCTGGCGCAACGTGGTCCGGCTGACCTCGGCCATGATGGCGGCGTACTTGTCGTTCATGGCCGCCGTCTGCCTTGCCAGGAGTTCGATGTCCCTGGCTTCGAGCGGGTCGCCGTCCAGGCGGACGACGGCTTCATGGAGCATGATGTGGCCGTTGGGAGCCATCAGGCGTTCCTGCCCGAGCATGAAGAGCAGGACGGCCGCCGACCCCGCGACGTAGGAACAGATGGTGTTTACGCGCAGGCCGAGGATGTCCCTGATGGTCGTGTACAGGCCGAGGGCATGCGCCATGCTGCCGCCGGCGCTGTTGATGACAAGCGTGACGGCGGCCTGCGGGTCGTCGGCATGATGCGCCAGAAGCTGCCTCCGCCAGAAGTCCACGGATTCTTGCGTTACGTCGCCGTCGCAAAAGACGTAGCGCTGCGGTCCGGATGCGTCGTCTCCCATGGTTCGTTTCCTTTTTGTTTCTTGCCGCCGGCATGCCGGAGGCAAATCAGCGCATGTTGACGCATGTTGCCGAACTTGTCAAGGGTGTCTTGACACTGCCACTTTTCCTTTATAATCTAGAGACAGAAGCCGTTTGGCAGTCGTATAGCAAGACTGCTAAACAGGCCACCTGCCGCTTTACCCGCCGAAGGCGGGCGGGCGGGTTTTATTTCCAAACATTAACCAAAAGCTATGGCAACATTGAAACCATTGCACGATCAAGTGATCGTAAAAGCCAGCAGCAATGAACAGGCGACGAAGGCGGGTATCATCTTGCCTGACACCAACGAGAAGGAACGTCCGGAAAAGGGCGAAGTCATCGCCATTGGCCCTGGGAAAATGACTGATAACGGAACGCGTTTGCAGATGTCGGTCAAAGCCGGCGATCAGGTGCTTTTTAAAAAGTATTCTCCCGATGAAGTGAAAGTTGACGGAGAAAAATATCTCATCATCGCGGAAAGCGACATTTTGGCTGTCATTGAATAACCATCATCACTATGGCAAAGCAATTATTGTTTAAAGAAGAAGCGCGCGCGGCGCTCAAGCGCGGCGTCGACAAGCTCGCCAATGCCGTCATCGTTACGCTTGGTCCCAAGGGCCGCAACGTCGTGCTCGACAAGGGCTATGGTTCCCCGACCGTTACCAAAGACGGCGTTTCCGTGGCCAAGGACATTGAATTGGAAGACAAATTTGAGAACATTGGCGCGGAAATGGTGAAGGAAGTCGCCAGCAAGACTAATGACGTGGCCGGCGATGGCACTACCACCGCCACGCTCCTGGCGCAAATCATGATCACAGAAGGCCTCAAGAACGTGACGGCCGGAACCAACCCCCTGGGCATCCGCCGCGGTTTGGAAAAGGGCGTGGACGTCGTGGTCAAGGAATTGAAAGACGGCCTGGCCAAGAAAATTTCCAGCGCCGATGAAATGGCCAACGTTGCTTCCATCTCCGCCAACGACCGCGAGATCGGCAGCATTATTGCCGAGGCCATGGAAAGCGTGGGCAAAGACGGCGTCATCACCGTGGAAGAAGGCCAGTCGTTTGGCGTGCAAAAAGAAGTCGTGGAAGGCATGCAGTTCGACAAGGGCTATGTGTCCGCGTATATGATCACCAATCCGGATCGCATGGAAGCCGTTTATCAGAACGCGCACATCCTCATTACCGATAAAAAGATTTCTTCCCTGGCGGAAATTCTGCCGTTGCTGGAAAAGCTGGCGCAGATGGGCCGCAAGGAACTGGTCATCATCGCCGAAGACGTTGACGGAGAGGCGTTGACCACGTTGGTGCTCAACAAATTGCGCGGCACGTTTAACACGCTGGCTATTAAGGCGCCCGGTTTTGGCGATCGCCGTAAGGCCATGCTGGAAGACATCGCCGTGCTGACAGGCGGCCGCGTGATTTCTGGCGAAGTGGGATTGAAATTGGAGACCGCGGACATCAACGACCTGGGCCAGGCTGCCAAAGTCATTTCCACCAAGGAAAACACCACCATTGTGGGCGGACATGGCGACAAAAAGTCCCTGGAGAACCGCATCAGCCAGATCCGCGCTGAATTGGAAAATGCCACCTCCGATTTCGATAAGGAAAAGTTGCAGGAACGCCTGGCCAAGCTGGCTGGCGGCGTGGCTGTCATTAAAGTCGGCGCGGCCACGGAAGTGGAAATGAAGGAAAAGAAGCACCGCATTGAAGACGCTCTGGCCGCGACCAAAGCCGCCAATGAAGAAGGCATTGTGCCGGGCGGCGGCGTCGCGTTGCTGCGCTGTTTGCCGGCCCTGGAAAAGGCCATGCATGACGTGAAGGGCGAGGAGCGCATCGGTATGGACATTTTGCTCCGCGCTTTGGAAGAGCCGGTGCGCCGCATCGCTATGAATGCGGGCAAGGACGGCTCCGTCGTGGCCGAACGCGTGAAGCAGGAGCAAGGCAGCATGGGGTATAACGCGGAAACGGATACCTATGAAGACCTGATGAAGTCCGGCGTCATCGACCCGACCAAGGTGGTGCGCACGGCCCTGCAGAACGCCGCATCCATCGCCATCATGGTGTTGACTACCGAGGCCGTTGTCACCGACATTCCGGAAAAGAAGGACGACCATGGCCATGGCATGCCGGGAGGCATGGGCATGGGAGGAATGGGTGGCATGGGAATGATGTAATTTTGGCTTGATGTTCAGCAAAACACGCCCTTGACCAGGGCGTGTTTTTGTTATATGGTGTGCAGTCCTCTTGAAAGAGGGGGGCGCTGGTGTCGCATTTACCAGCCCGCAGCGAGCAGTTTTACAGCCATTGATACGTCCTCCTCGGCGTTGCGTTTTTTCGCCATGTACTGCTCTGTAAAGTGTCTTCCTGTGGCGTACAGCAAGTGATGCTGCACGGATGTTATCTTGTTATGCGTGGTAGCGCGGCCCATTGTACCGTGCGGCGCCGTGAGTCCGTGTATTGTGCGACGAATGATGTCGCAATATCCACTCCTGCGCTGTTGTCTCTTGTCACGCGTCGTAGTTCTATTCATCGTCATCTCCGCTTTAGTGTGGTAGGGCATGCCACAATCACCACGCGCGGTCATGCAAGGTTCGGTCCTGCACGCCAGCGTCGTGCAACGTTCGATTTTGTGCGGCAAGTGATGCTGCATTCAGTCATTCTGCAAATCTCAGCACTGCGGTTTAACGCACATTGTTGTCCTGCAATTCCCTGCATGGTGCAGCAAGTCATGCTGCAAATGGCCTGTTCCTCCTCAGCGCACTTCAGTGCGTCGCGCCGTTCGCTAGCGTCGTGTGTGGCAAGATATGCTGCATGTAGTAACAACTCGCCGCAACCAGTCTTTACCGACCGGGGGCGGCGTTTTCGTTTGCAAAAAGAAACCCGCTGCGGCCTAATGGTCGCAGCGGGCGTTGATCCCCCAGACGCGCAGTCAGGAATCTGGCGGCGGCTTCGGTCTTGGTTTGACCGAAATGTCCCCCGTGTCAGCCACGATGATTTTGCCCCCCGAAGTCTTGACCACGTGCATGCCGGGCATGCCACTGCCACCCGGCTGGGCGTGCTTGTAGGTGACAATCTGATTGGGATTGGCAGCATCCCCGTGGTAGTACAGGGTCTGGTCCCGCACGTACGTCTGCTCGCCCGGGTCGTTTCGTTCCGTCACTGTTTCCTCCTGCCTTTCGGCACGCTTGTTATAGACCAAATCGCCGCAGATGACAAGCAATGCCGCCTTTTGACTTCCCAGCGGGAAATCAGTAAAATTCGCACGTTATATCCATGGTTTTGAGATCTTGGATTACGGATCCTGGACCATGTTTTTTTATGAAACTCTCCGTGCCCGAGATGGAGCAATCCATCCTCGAATATTGGAAGAAGCATGATTTTTTTACCAAGTCCGTCGAGCAGCGCGATGCCGAACGCGCGTTCGTGTTTTATGACGGACCGCCGTTTGCCACCGGCTTGCCGCATCATGGCTCGCTGCTTGCTTCGGTCATCAAAGATTTGATCCCGCGCTACAAGACCATGCGCGGCTACCGCGTGGAGCGCGTCTGGGGCTGGGACTGCCATGGCCTGCCCATTGAGAACCTCGTGGAAAAAGACTTGAGTCTCAATTCCAAAAAAGACATCGAGGCCCTGGGCATCGACAAGTTTACGAATGCCTGCCGCGCTTCCGTGCTGAAGTACGACCGCGAATGGAAGGGATACATCGACCGTGTCGGCCGCTGGGTGGACTTCGACAACTCCTACAAGACCATGGACAATTCGTATATCGAGTCAGTCTGGTGGGCGTTTAAGACCATCCATGACAAAGGCCTGGCCTATGAAGGCCGTCACATTTCTTTGTATTGCCCGCGCTGCGCCACGCCGCTGTCCAACTTCGAAATCGCCATGGACAATAGCTACAAGGAAGTCGTTGATCACAGCACGTTCGTGAAATTTGCGGTCAAAGGGGAGGCTGACACCTACTTCTTGGCCTGGACCACCACGCCGTGGACATTGCCGGGCAACGTGGCGCTGTTTGTGCAGGAAAAAGCGGACTACGTGTTGGCAAAGAAAGACAATGAATACTATTACGTCGCCAAAGACCTCGCTGAGAAGGTGCTGGGCGAAGGGTTTGCTGTGGAGAAGGTTGTCAAAGGCAGCGATTTGGTCGGCAAAGAGTACGCACCGTTGTTTTCCTACATGCCGCTGAACGGCAAGCGAGCCTATTATGTCGCCGCCGCCGATTTTGTAAGTCTCGAAGACGGTACCGGTATCGTGCACACGGCCGCGGTGTACGGCGAAGATGACTACAAATGGGCACTGAAATACGATTTGCCAATCTCGCCGACGCTGGACGACCAGGGCAAATTTCTGGAAGTTGTCACGCCGTTTGCGGGCATGTTCTTCAAGAAGGCCGAGCAGCCGATTGTTGACGACTTGCAGGCGCGCGGGTTGCTGCTTAAAGACGAGTCGTACAAGCACAGCTACCCTGTTTGCTATCGTTGTTCCACGCCGTTGTACTACAACGCCGTGCCGGCCTGGTTCATCAACGTGCAGAAAATCAAAGCGCGCATGCTGGAGCTGAACGAACAAATCAACTGGTATCCGGACCATCTCAAGCATGGCCGTTTCAAGCACGGTTTGGAAAACGCGCCGGACTGGAACATTTCCCGCAACCGCTATTGGGGTTCGCCCATTCCGGTGTGGGAATGCGAGGAATGCGACAATCGCGAAATTTTGGGCAGCATCGACGAATTAAAAGCGAAAGCTGGCGTCAGCGAGGTACCAGATGTGCATCGCCCGGCTATCGACGCGTATTCCTGGGCCTGCAGCGCCTGCGGCAAGGGCACCATGAAGCGCGTCTTGCAGGTGTTTGATTGCTGGGTGGAAAGCGGCTCCATGCCGTTTGCCTCCGTGCACTATCCATTCGAGAATCGCGATCACTTTGAGAAGAACTTCCCGGGCGAATTCATTGCCGAATATATCGCGCAGACCCGAGGCTGGTTCTACACCCTGCATGTCATTTCCACGGCGCTGTTCGACAAGCCTGCCTTCGTGAATGCGGTAACCACGGGCACCATCCAGGCCGAAGACGGGCAGAAAATGTCCAAGAGCAAGAAGAATTACACGGACCCGTTGCAGTTATTCGACAAGTACGGCGCCGACGCCTTCCGGTTCTACCTCATGGCCTCGCCGGTCATGCAGGCGGAGAATTTGAATTTTTCCGATGACGGCGTCAAAGACATGTTCCGCAAGGTCATCATGATGCTGACCAATATCCATGCACTCTACGCCACGTTCGCACCGGCCGGCGTTGTCTGCCCCTCTGCCGAGGAGTTGCAGAAGATGCCTCTGACCGTGCTTGATCGCTGGATTTTGGCGAAATGGCAAGACTTGCATCATGATGTCACAGAAGAGTTAGACCGCTATAATGTCGCCCGTCCCGCGCGGCTGATGGTGGAATTCATCAACGATTTTTCTACCTGGTATTTGCGCCGTAGCCGCGATCGCTTTAAAGGCGGGGATACTGCAGACAAAGAGACCGCTTTAGCCGTGACGCGATACGTGTTTGAGAATCTGTTGGCGGTTATGGCTCCGTATATCCCGTTCATGACCGAGCATCTGTACCAGAAGTTGTATCCGGAGCAGCACACGTCCGTGCATTTAGCTGACTGGCCGGCGCATCCCACGGGCGGCGACCAGGTCATCATCAATGAAATGGAACATGCTCGTCATATTGTTGAGCTGGCCCTGGCTGCACGCGCCGAAAGCGGTTTGAAGATTCGTCAGGCTTGCGAACGGCTCATCGTCCAGCTGCCGGAAGGCTTCGCGCATCTCTCGCCGGAGTTGGAGCAGCTTGTGGCGCAGGAAGTAAACGTGAAGCATGTGCAGGTCGTGGCGAAAGTGGAAGCGCAACCTGGGTATCATGTGAAGTCTGGCGTTTTGGGTGGGGCCGTCGCCTTAAAAACCGAGTTGTCGGACGAATTGCGCATGGAAGGCCTGGCGCGCGACATCATCCGCCAGGTCAATGCCCTGCGCAAAGACGCCGGGCTCACCATCAAGGATCGCATCAAAGTGGCATATCAGACGGACAGCGAGTTTGTTGAGAAAACCTTGCGGTCGCATGAACAAGCCATTTTGGATGCAACCTTGTCGGATGCGCTGCTGCCTGAATTGGTGAAGCAAGACGTACAAGGCAGCGTGAAGTACGGGGAGCAAGAGGTAAAACTTGGGCTTATCAGCGAGTAATTAACTTTCCGCTTATGAAAATCAGCGTAACGTCGAAAAAGTGGAAAACAAAAGACATTGAAGCATTGATTGTGCCGATGGCGGC
>CAYQCH010000009.1:0-25263 GCA_964415935.1 uncultured Gammaproteobacteria bacterium | reverse complement strand
GTCGGCAAAGGGGTCACGTTTGACTCGGGCGGCATTTCCATCAAGCCGGGCACGGCCATGGACGAGATGAAGTTTGATATGTCCGGCGCGGCGGCAGCGTTTGGCATTGTGCGCGCGGCGGCGGCGTTGAAGTTGCCGGTCAATGTGGTGTGCCTGGTGCCGGCGGTGGAAAACATGCCGGGACCCAATGCCTACAAACCGGGAGACATTCTTACCGCCATGGACGGCTCAACGATTGAAGTCATTAACACGGACGCAGAAGGCCGCGTCATTTTGGCGGATGCGCTGGTGTACGCGCGCCAGTACAAGCCCAAGGCCGTCATTGACCTGGCCACATTGACCGGCGCTTGCGCGGTCGCTTTGCATGACAGCGGCGCCGGCCTCTTTACGCGCAATAGTGACTTGCAAGCGCAGCTCAAACAGGCGGGCGAAGCGACCGGCGACATTGCCTGGCCTATGCCTCTTCCCACCGAGTACGCCGAGCTGATTAAAGGAAAAACCGGCGACGTGGCCAACCTCGCTTCCGTGAACTGGGGCGGGGCCATCACCGCCGCCGCCTTCCTCGACCATTTTGTGGCGGGGAAGTACCCTTGGGCACATCTCGACATCGCCGGTGTGGCCTGGGCGAACAGCGGGAAAAAACATCTTGCGCCGGGAGCCACGGGCGCGGGCATGCGCGTGGTCCTGCAATACCTGCGCGAACAGGCAAAGGCCGCCGTTTAATAGCGCGGATACGGTCCGCAGTACCACTGGCACCAGATAGAGTCGCACGTGAACTCGTCATAGGGGTCTTCGTTCCAGCCGGGCAAGCGATACCCCGGGCCGTTATCGCAGCGGTTGCGGCTGCAATTGCAGTAGATGCGGCAGAATTCCTCTACCGGATCATCGCCGTATTGAGCAGGAACCGTCACGGCCTGGGCGGTCGTAGGCATCAAGGCCGTCGCAAGCGCCGCAACGAGAAAAAGCATGGAATGCATAAGATACAATCAACGATAATCGACGTAATACAACGAAAAGAGATGCCTTAGGGCATCTCTTTTGCGTTCCATGCGTTATGCATTGGGATTGCGGTCCCGATTGCGTTGACGCTGGTTTTGATCCTGGTCGCGGTCGTATCGGTCATCTCTGTCATCGCGGTTGTATCGATCCTGGTCGCGGTCGCGGCTCATCTGGTCACAGTACCACTGGCATTCCTCTGCGCCACAATGCCTGTCCTGTCGCTGACTGATATCATCGTGAGTCGCTGCCATAACCGGGGGAACAGTGAAGATGCTTCCCGCAACAATCGCCAAAGCCAATGCGCCTAGTTTATGTGCGTACATATGCGAGATCATTAATGATAATTTTGTTTCCACCCCCTAATACAGCGCAGCCGGATTCACGTTTCACAAAAATAAAAACGGCCCCGCATGGAGGTCGTTTTTTAAAAACAGTCGTGCGAGTTACCAGCAGTCAAAGGATACGCGCATCTGATCGTTGCCATCAACGTCACCAGGAAGGGTTGATACGCTTCCGTATCCCTGGCCTTCCGTTCCGCAAGAGGTGGCGCAAGGCCCCGCGCCGTTGAAGTCGCAAATGCGGACGCATACCTGGCACTGGCCGGGCGCCCAGGTACCGGCTGGTCCTTGTTGGCCCTGGGCTCCCGTGGGTCCGGCTGGCCCCGTCGGTCCTGGCTGGCCCTGCAGCGGAAAGGACGGGTTTCCGTTCGGCGGCGCTTGCGTGGGCGCGGCAAAGACCGCAGCCGCGACGGCAATGGAGAGCACCAGCGCCGTGCTGACGCTGGAAATAAGAGCAACCTGAAGAGATTGTTTCATAGGGTGGATAAAATTCAAGAACAAGTATAGCATAGGGGGTATACATACACCTATGATTTCTTCATTGCGCGGGATTGTATCGGAGAAATGGCTGCAAAGCGTGGTATTGGACGTGCACGGCGTTGGGTATGAAGTGCGAGTAACCCCGGCTGTGTTGCAGCATGCGAAGCAAGGAAAAGAACTTGTGCTGTATACACATTTTCACGTCCGTGAGGACGCGCAGCTGCTATATGGCTTCCTTGAAGCGCAGGAAAAAAACCTTTTTCAAACATTGATCGGGGTGACGGGAGTGGGTCCCAAAATAGCCATGGCTCTGTTGTCTGCCTCTTCCCCCAAAAACATTATTGCCGCCATCCAGCAGGAAGACGCAGCGGCGCTGAAGGCGCCCGGTGTCGGGCCAAAGATCGTCAAACGGCTGATTGCCGAACTCAAGCCGGCTTTGGGTGACATGGCTATTGGTTCAGGCCACCAGGCCATCGGGTCAAGCAAGTCCGAAGCCATGGGTGCTCTGATTCAGCTGGGATATACGGAAAGCGAGGTCCGCTCCATGATGCAGGATGTCGACACGTCCGGACTCAGCGCGCAGGAAATCATCAAGCGAGTGCTACAGAAGAGATAGCTGCAAAAGAAAAAACACCCTGGTCGGGTGTTTTTTGGTGAATCTCTATTGGAGGCGGCAGCAGGTGATGTAGCAATAACTGACATTGCCGCTGTAAACGTTTCGTCCGCATTCCCAGGTGCTGCTTCCGGCCGGGCGGGACCAGGCATCATTCCAGTTCAAACCGTTGTTATTGCCGTCAGAGAGGTAGAATCCTCCGCCCGTGGCAACTGTATACCCGGAAGGGCAGCTGACAACGGTTGACGTTCCCGTAAAAGAAGCGCTATTTGTTGCGCAGCTCAAGGTTGCCGCGGTACCAGCTGGTCCAGCAGGCCCCTGCGGTCCTTGGGGTCCGGTCGGTCCTGTGGGGCCGGTCAGCGGGAAGGAGGGATTCCCGTTCGGAGGTGCCTGGGTAGGCGCTGCGATGGCCGTAGCTACCGTGAGCAAGACGACAATCGTTATAAGGGTCGCAGCACTGGAAATACCGGCCGTGTGTAGAAATTGTTTCATAAAATATTTGCGTGAGGATACTGGCAGTATAGCATCTCTGCTGCGGGTACGGGTGGATGTGTGGTATACTTTTCCCTGTATGAACAAATTGTTTTGGTCCATTGCAACCATTATCGCCGCAGGCATGTGGTTTTCCACGCCGGCGCAAGCCCAGACCGTGTTTTACGGTGTGGATATCGACGAGGCCACCGGCGACGTCAGCGGCTATGCCTGGAGCGACGCCGTAGGTTGGATCGACTTCAACAATGTTTCTTATAACGCCGCCACCGGTGAGCTCAGCGGCAACGCTGACATTACCGGCATCACGTCGCAGGGTGCTAACGGGCAATTAAGCTTGCAGGGCGACTGTACACCCAGCTGCGGCGGGTATGCCGTGGTCATCGATTCTGTAACCAGGGTTTTTTCCGGATATGGCTGGAATGATGTAATCGGCTGGGTGTGGTTTGAAAATGCATTCAGCGATGTTACTCAGGATCCGAACGAAGACCCAAGCGTCGCCGGCTACGCCTGGAACGACAATATCGGCTGGATTTCTTTAAGCAGCGTGGTAGAAGTTCCTCCGGCCGACACCTGTTCCGCTTCGCCTCATAACACGTGTTTATGGGCCTGGAGCGATACTATCGGGTGGATCACCCATAACAGTGTAGACAATCCTTCAAGCCCGAAGTATGGCGTCCACATTGACGAAAGCACCGGCGCCGTCAGCGGCTATGCCTGGAGCGACTCCGGCGGCTGGATTAATTTTGCTCCCACTGCCGGGTTTCCCGAAGCTCCCAGCTCGGGCGCGCAATACAACGCCGCCACGGGAGAATTGAGCGGGTGGGCCTGGATGGAATCATTTGGCAACAATGGATGGATCAAGCTTCGCGATGCCGGCGCCGTGCCGTACGGTGTCACTGTGTCATCAAACGGAGATTTTAGCGGCTATGCCTGGAGCGACACGTTTGGCTGGTTTGAGTTCGCCCCGTCAGGATATGCGCCCGTGCACCATGATCCTGACTTAAACCCGAGTGTTTCCGGTTGGGCCTGGAATGACTCCTTAGGATGGATTTCCCTCGCCTTTACAGGGTTTGACGTTGAATACGGCGTGGATGTTGAAGCGGACGGACGCATTACTGGCTATGCCTGGTCGGAAATCGGCTGGATCCAATATGATCCCGCCGGCCCGTACCCCTCCGCCCCAAACTATGCTTCGCGCTGGGATCCTGTAACGGAAGATGTTTCCGGGTGGGCGCGCGCGGTGGGCATGACCGGATCATGGGCGGGAACGTCCTGGATTAAAATGCGCAGCTCTGCCGGCGATACGGTCAATTACGGCGTGCGTATTTCCCGCGCAACAGGGTTGTGGTCAGGCCATGCCTGGAATGACACCTTTGGCTGGATCCAATACCAGCATGCCTTTGGCGCTGTATACACCAAATTCTCCAGTACGGGGCCGTCCACGCCCGTGTTGGTTGAGCCGCTTAACTGCGTTGACACCTATACCCTGCAGCCCGCATCTCCATTGACGCCCACCTTGGACTGGTCTGACTATGTAGCTCTGGATTCCAGCACGCAGGCGGCGTTTCAAATCCAGCTTGATGACGATCCGCTCTTCGGTTCGCCTGTCTTTGATGAAACGGTAAATTCGACAGCATCTAATTACAGCGTCGGCCTTGGTCAGCTAACCTATAACGTCGCCTACTATTGGCGCGTGCGCGTGCAGAGCTCCAACGGCGACTGGTCCGAATGGGGCATCACCGGGACTTTGGGTACGGAAACCAACTGCTTGCGTACGCCTGTGCATCCGGCGCCGGTCTGCGACTTTACCATGACGCCTCCAACGCCGGCCGTGGGCGTGGAGACGCTGTTTACGGATACCACGCAGCTGTTTGGCGGCGCCTCCGTATCACAATGGAATTGGACATTCGGCGATGGCCAGTCATTGAGCGGTTCGGATCCCGACGTGCATAAGAATCCCACGCACACCTACAACGCCGTGGGGAACATCACCATTATCCTGGGCGTAACCGACAGCGACGGGTACTCGTGCAGTGAAAGCCGGCCCATGGCGGTGCAGCAGGTCTTGCCGGAGTTTGAACGGGTAATCCCGCGCTAAAGCGACAACAAGCAATACAAAAGCCGCGCGATATGCGCGGCTTTTTTGTCATCTTTAGTTTACGAACGGCGTGCTGGGGTAGGTACCCGAATCGCCACAACCGGTTTTCAGCGAAATCTGGTAGAGGCGGTATCCGTCGCAGTAGAAGTATGCGCCGCAGGCGCTGGCCCCCCATCCATCCCAGCCGTAGCTGACGAATTCTGCGCCGCTCCAGCTGCAGTAGGCAATACCGTACAGTCCGGGTGTGCCTTGAGGCCCTTGAGATCCCTGAGACCCTTGAGGCCCTTGAGACCCCTGCGGCCCTTGCGGTCCCACAGGCCCTTGCGGCCCTGGCGGAAAGGATGGGTTCCCGTTGGGTGGCGGCAACGTTGGCGCTGCCACCGTGGATGTCATGGCTGCAAGAGCGGCAATGGTCACCGTGGCCAGGACGGAAATGGTCAGATTGATTTTGTTGGCTATTGTCATGGAAGCGTTTTTAAGTGCCGCTCAGCTGGCCGCATGCGGTGAGGCGCGACATGCTGTAGGTTTGTCCGCCCGAGCAGGTAATGTAGATGCCGCGAAATCCCTGGCACCAGGTGTTCCAGTCCCAACCATGGTTCAAGAACATGGTGTTGTTCCAGCTGCAGGATGCGTATCCCACGGGTCCTTGCGGTCCCTGAGGACCTTGCGTGCCTGATTGGCCTTGCGGCCCTTGGGGACCTTGCGATCCTTGCGGTCCGGCAGGGCCTGCTGGGCCGGCAGGAAAAGCAGGATTTCCATTTGGCGGATTTTGCACGGGTGCGGCAATCACGCCATTCATCAACGTCACCGCGGCAATCGTGACGACGGTTGAAATGGCGATTAAAAGCTGGAAACGTAAAAATGGGCTATTCATAGCTTAGGAAGGAGTTGAGCAGGCACCACCGCTGTAGCACATGTATCCACATGTTCCGCCGCCGGTGTAATAGTAGTTTTGAAACCCGGTGACGCGGCCGTTATTGCATGTAATACGCACGCCGACATACCAGGCGCACCAGGAGTCCCAGCCATGGCTTATCCAGGCGCTGCCGTTCCAGTTGCAGGTGGCGTATCCGGCGGGCCCTTGTGGTCCAGCGTTGCCGACGTTGCCTTGCGGGCCCTGTCCGCCTTGGACGCCTTGCGGTCCTTGGGTTCCTTGGGGTCCTTGTTGTCCGGGCGGAAAGACCGGATTGCCGCCGGGAGGAGCAACCGTGGGACGGGAAGCGCTGGCGGCATGGAAACTGAAGAGGACGGTCATACAGAACACCGCAACAGACGCGACGATGAGCTGGCTGGGGAAAAGAGAACGCTTCATATGCCTCTATTATATCCGCTTGCGGTTTGCTTCACAACAGACCGCATTGTCCCGTATAATATGTTCATCTATGGACACTAGTCCTGAAATTCAAACAAAACATCTGCCGTCCCTTTTGTTGTCCGTGCTGGGGTGGTTGGTAGTAGCCGGAGTTGCCATCTGGTTTTTCGCGTTTGCCAAAGGCGCCGCGTATACCCAGGGATTTGAAAAGGGAGTTCAGGAACAAAATGCCATCGACCAGGCGCTATATGAAGATGCGTTCGGTGCGGACATCGACGCCACGCCCGCCAACGACATCGTCAACGCGCGCATGGTCAGTAATCGAGCCAATGCCCTGGTTGTGGAGCAGATTTCTTTAGGCGTTTCTTCCCCGTTTTCAAAACCGGCCCGGCAACAGACCGTTGTTTATGATGCGCAAACGCAGGTTGTGCGACGAATCGTTGTGGGTATCGATGAGCTTGTCCGCCGCCGCGCTGCTGCCCAGGAACGCGGCGAAAATCCTGCCTTGATTGCTCCGTTTGATGACATTCCTGCGGCCATTGGCGACATCCAGCCCGGCGACCGCCTGGAAATTGTAGCCAAAGACCCGTTTGCCATTGAAAATGATGCGTTTGCCGCTTCCTTTATTGCCATTGTGGTCGAGCCCAACCTTCCCAACCCATAACTATGGATGACGCGCGTTCTCCCATTTCCGCCTCTTTGTTTGTTTCCGCCGCCGGCTGGGTGTTGGCCGTGGTAGGCGTGGCAGTTGCTTTGTTTGTCGGGAAGCCATATTTTGCAGCCAAGGGATATGAACAGGGCCGCGCGACGCAGGCGGACAGCAATATCAGGGCTGTGGATGAAATCCTGGCCAGGCGCATCGTGCCAGGCACAGACTACGTGGTATACGGCCGGTTTATCCAGGCGCAAAACGGTTTGCTGGTGTTTGAAACGTTGAATGATTATTTGCGCAACCCGTTACGCCCCGGTGGAAGAACGCAAACCGCGCTTATCGACGCATCCACGGTCATCGAAAAGCGTACGGTGCTGCCGCCCGAGGAATTCATGCGTGTGTTAGAGGACGCGCGCCGCGCGGGCCTGTCCACGCAAGAGGCCAATATCCATGAGTCCGAGCCGCTTTCATTGGATGACATTCCAGTTGGCACAGAAATTCGGGTGTACCCGCGCGTGGCGCAGGATGCGGCCAAAGACACTTTTGCTGCCAAGCAAATTCTCTGGGTTATTTCCAATCAACAAGCATCGCCTAATCAAGACCAATTATGACGTACGTACGTGCTCGCCTGCGGGAAGGCCTTGTCGTAGCCCTCTCGACCCTCGCCATTGCCGGCGCCGGTTTCGTTTTTGCCGCACCCACGGCTCCGCCGCCCGGAAGTTCCATTTCCTTGCCGTTGACCCGCGGCTCAACCGCGGAGACCAAGACCGGCCCGCTGACCATCTCTGACCGTTTGACCGTCAATGAATTATGTTTGGGTGGAAGCTGCAAGACCGCCTGGCCGTCGGCTACCATTCAGTCCGGATCCACCACGGTTACGCCCGGCCAGCAAAATTTCAACTACAACAGCTCGTACAACTACGAGAACAACATGCAGTCGTACTACACGTACGGGAATAACGTGTACACGAGCAGCAATGGCGGCTACTACCTCAACCCGCAAACATTTAGCATTTCCACGCCAATTTCCGTGACCGGCGTTCCCATTACGGCAACGCCGCCGACGGTACGATGCTATTCCACCAACAGCAACTACACTTTTAACGCGGCTTATTGCGGAACCTATTGCAGCAGCAATACGTTTACGTACGCGACGAATGTGGTAACGACTGTCAGCGGTAATTCCGTGATCGTGTCCGGGTCCTGCCGGTTTTACGGCAGTGGCACATACGGCGTAGCCAAGCCGGATCAGATGACCGTAACCTACCTGTACTAGCATATGCGGCCCTATTCATTTGTCCTTATTATCGTGGCTCTGGCGGCAGGGCTTGTGGCCGGATACGTGTTGCGCCCGTACGGCGAAAATCGCCAGCAGCAAATGGTCCTTCAAGACCTGGCGGCAGAAACGGGCGTGAATCTCGATACCTGTCTTGCTTCCGTTGATGCTATGCCATGCGCCGATGCCCTTATCCGATCTGTCGCGGTACGCGAGCAGCGGCTTGGGTTGTGCGCGGCGCTGTCGTCTTCTGCTGTCGAGGCAGACTGCGCGTCACAGGTCGAGTTTGTTCGTTCTTTAGGTGAAAGTGCACAGATCTGCGAAGGGGCAGGAGGTAACTCTGTGTGTTTGGACACCGTGACCCTGCTTGCCGCGGCAGAAACGCAAGATATCAGCAAGTGTAATCGCATTCAGTCGGCATTGCTGCTGCAAACATGCGAGCGCCTTGTGTCGGGAGAGCCCATCGAAGCCTCAGATGGCAGTGTCTTGGCCCAGCGATCGCGCTACACCTATGGCCTGCAATGCGACAGCACGGATCCGTTTTGCGTCCAAAACAAGCGCGTATTCAATCAGGCCGTGAGCACCGGCCAGGCAAGCGCATGTGAGCAGATGGAGCTTCCGCCCGACCAATGCCAGTTGGACACCCTCATTTACCAAGCGTTTACCACGGGAAATGCGGCGCTATGTGACACGCAGCAAGACGCGGCTGCTTCCTGCAAGTTTCAGGTAACCCTGGCCAAGGCCTTGGATGCCGGCGATCCCGCCTTGTGTGCTCAGGCCGCCTCGCCCCAGGATCAAGAAGCATGTGTAAACGTTTTAAGGACAAACAAGGAAAAGCGTTTCGAATACCTGCAGGAGGTCTTGTAACCCAGCTTTTCGCAAAAACACCCCCAAATTGGGGTGTTTTTATTTTTCCCGTCTATAGGTCTAACAACACCATAAAAACAATCCGCCTGCTCTCTTGACAGTCTTTCTATAGTCTGGTAAGTTATGGGCATAAAACAGTTCCCTTGATTTTTGAGGGAGACTGCGCTATTTGCCTGTGGAAAACTGCAACTGAGTTCTGCAGCTCTTTTATCCCCAGACTTTTCGCGTGGTTAGTCATCTGCTTTCCGCTTCATGTCCCCAGCGGAGATGACCAAAAAATAGAATTTTTTAAGACCTGTCGCCCGCAAAAGCGGAGCGGCAGGCGTTTTGCTTTTTCGGGCAAAATAAAGCGTCGCGGTGAGAATTGGGCAGCATGTGCCGGCTCTCTGGTTTTACCCACGACGTTAACAATCAATCGCGTATGGCTAAAACCACCGTAAACGAGCGACGGTTTTTTACCACCCTGCACGAAGCGATCGAGATGCCTGATCTCATCGAAGTGCAGTCTAATTCCTATCAATGGTTCCTCAAGGAGGGGTTGCGCGAACTGTTTGATGAAGTATCTCCTATTACGGATTTCATCGGCCGTAATCTGGAGCTGCATTTTTTGGAGTATTACCTGGACGAGCCGAAATTTGACGAACAGATTTCCCGTGCCAAGAACATTACGTATGAAGCTCCGTTGCGCGTGAAGGGCAAGCTCGTGAATAAGAAGACGGGTGAAGTTAAAGAACAGGAAATTTACATGGGCGATTTGCCGCTCATGACCGACCGCGGCACGTTCATCATTAACGGTATTGAGCGCGTGGTGGTTTCGCAGCTCATCCGTTCTGCCGGCGTGTTCTTCACTTCGGAAATTCATCGCGGCCGCAAGAGCTATGGCGCCAAAGTCATTCCCAATCGCGGCGCCTGGATCGAGCTTGAGACGGACGTCAACAACGTCATCTGGGTTAAAATCGACCGCAAGCGCAAAGTGGCGGTAACTGCTTTGTTGCGCGCGTTTGGGTACTCCACGAATGAAGAGATTTTGCCGTTGTTTGCCGATACGGATACGCATCCGGAAGTGAAATTCATCGAAGCGACCTTGAAGAAAGACTCTTCCCGCAGCGAAGAAGAAGGGCTGAAGGAAGTGTATCGCCGCATCCGCCCGGGCGACCTGGCCACAGTAGACAATGCGCGCCAGCTCATTCATGCCATGTTCTTCAATTTTGACCGCTATGACTTCGGTCCGGTCGGCCGCTACAAGATGAACCAGCGGTTTGGCATGGACTTGCCTAACAATAAGGACAACCGCATTTTGCGCCGCGAAGACCTGGTGGAAATCGTCAAGGAAATCATCCGCTTGAACATCACCCAGAAGGACGCGGATGATATCGACCACTTGGGCAACCGCCGCGTGCGCGCTATTGGCGAGCTTATTCAGAACAAATTCCGCGTCGGTCTCGCCCGCATGGAGCGTATCGTCAAGGACCGCATGTCCACCTACGACATTGCCACGTTGACGCCGAACAAGTTGATCAATGCTCGTCCGGTTATGGGGGTAGTCAAGGAGTTCTTCATGTCCTCCCAGCTGTCGCAGTTCATGGACCAGATCAACCCGCTTTCCGAGTTGGAACACAAGCGCCGTCTCTCCGCTATGGGTCCCGGCGGTTTGAGCCGCGAGCGCGCCGGCTTCGACGTCCGTGACGTTCATACGACCCATTATGGCCGTATTTGTCCGATTGCCACGCCGGAAGGCCCGAACATCGGTTTGGTCGGCCACTTGGCCAGCTATGCCCGTCTCAACAAGTACGGATTTTTGGAGACGCCGTTCCGCAAAGTGGTCAATAAGGTAAAGAATGACGGCAAGTCTGCCGTGGATGAAATCGCCCGCCAGGATCTGGAAGCCAACGGCAAGGTCGTGGTTAAGGCTGGAGACACCATCGACAAGGCCGCCGCGCAGGCGCTGTCCAAGGACAAGGAATTGGACATGATTCCGGTCAAAGCCCATGTCACCGATGAGGTGGTGTACCTGGATGCGTTTACGGAAGAGAAGTTCGTAACCACGCCCGCCACCACCCGCCTGGATGACAAAGGCTACTTTATCGATGCCAAGATTGAAGGCCGCGTGCATGGCCATCCGTCCAGCTTGTCTCCCGACCAATGCGACCTGATGGATGTTTCTTCCAAGCAGATTTTCAGCCTGGCCACCTCGCTGATTCCGTTTGTGGAACATGATGACGCCAACCGCGCGTTGATGGGTACGAACATGCAACGTCAGGCCGTATCCCTTATCAAGCCGCAAGCCCCGGTTGTGGGTACGGGCGTGGAGGGCGCCGCGGCCCGATACTCCGGCCAGATCGTCTTGGCCGATTTTGACGGTGAAATCATCAAAGTGGACGGCGACAAGATCGTCCTGCAGGGCGAAGACATGCAGGTCAAGGAATACCGCCTCAACAAGTTTGTCCGCTCAAACGCTTCCACCTGTATTAACCAGAAGCCTATTGTCGTACCTGGCATGAAGGTGAAAAAAGGCACGGTACTGGCCGACGGCCCGGCCGTGGAAAACGGCGAACTGGCGCTGGGTCAGAACATTCTGGTGGCCTTTATGTCCTGGGAAGGCGGCAACTACGAAGACGCCATCTTGCTTTCCGAGCGCCTGGTGCATGACGACCGCTACACCTCCATCCATATCGAGGACTACACGATTGACGTGCGCGACACCAAGCTTGGACCTGAAGTCATCACTTCCGACATCCCCAACATCAGCGAAGAACGCCTGAAGGACCTGGACGAAGAAGGCATCATCCGCATCGGTGCGGAAGTCTCTTCTGGCGATATTTTGGTCGGAAAGATTACGCCAAAGGGTGAAACGGAATTATCTCCGGAAGAAAAGCTGTTGCGCGTCATCTTCGGCGAAAAGGCCAAGGACGTGCGCGACAGCTCGCTGTACCTCAAGCATGGCGAGCACGGCAAGGTCGTGGACATCAAAATTTTCTCTCGCGAAGCCGGCGACAAATTGCCGACCGGCGTCATTAAGAGCGTACAGGTCTCCGTGGCCCAGCTGCGCAAGATCCAGGTCGGCGACAAGATGGCCGGCCGCCACGGAAACAAGGGCGTCATTTCCCGCATCGTTGCCGTGGAAGACATGCCGTTCCTCAAGGACGGCCGCTCCGTGGACATCATCCTCAGCCCGTTGGGCGTGGTCAGCCGTATGAACCTCGGTCAGATTCTGGAAACCCACCTGGGTCTGGCCGCGCAGACGCTGGGCTACCGCGTTGCCACCCCGGCCTTGGACGGCGTCTTGGAAGAGAATATCAAGGATGAATTGGATAAGGCCGGCTTCCCTCGCTCGGGCAAAATGACCGTCATGGACGGCCGCACCGGCGAAACCTTCGAGAACCAGGTCACCGTGGGCGTCATTTACATGCTCAAGCTGAACCACATGGTGGAAGACAAGATCCACCAGCGTTCCATCGGTCCATACTCGCTTATCACCCAGCAGCCGTTGGGCGGGAAAGCGCAGTTCGGTGGCCAGCGTTTTGGTGAAATGGAAGTGTGGGCGCTGGAAGCCTACGGCGCCGCGCATACGCTGCAGGAAATCCTCACCATTAAATCCGATGACGTCATGGGCCGCTCCAAGGCGTATGAAAGCATCATTAAGGGCGAGGAAATCAAGAAGCTGAACGTACCGGAATCCTTTAATGTTCTGGTCCGCGAATTGAAGGGCCTGGGCCTTGATGTGGAATTGATTGATGACGGCGGCAACCGCGTTTCCGAACAGGAATTGCGATCCGGCCTGCATAACACGGACACCCGCGAGCCCACAGCCGCTATTCCGAAACCTGCGGAAGCTCTCCCCTCAGATGAAAAGGTCGCTGACGGGGAACCCGCCGAGATGACTGAAGAAG
The DNA here is from genome assembly GCA_964415935.1 of uncultured Gammaproteobacteria bacterium. Taxonomy (GTDB): domain Bacteria; phylum Patescibacteriota; class Patescibacteriia; order VMEV01; family CAYQCH01; genus CAYQCH01. The sequence continues at coordinate 12,246 of CAYQCH010000009.1, read as the reverse complement.
CCGCCGCTTAATTGCGCAACCCCACTACACACATATGTTCAATCCCATTAAAACAACTGACTTCGCCGGCATCCGCCTGCGTCTCGCTTCTCCAGAGACCATCCGCGAATGGTCCCATGGCGAAGTGCTCAAGCCGGAAACCATCAACTACCGCACGCAGCGCCCGGAAAAGGACGGCCTGTTTTGCGAGCGCATTTTTGGCCCTTCCAAGGACTGGGAATGCTACTGCGGCAAGTACAAGAAAATCCGCTATAAGGGTATTGTTTGCGACAAGTGCGGCGTCGAAGTCACGCGCGCCATCGTGCGCCGCGAGCGCATGGGCCACATTGAGCTGGCCGTCCCGGTCGGACATATCTGGTTCCTGCGTTCCGTGCCGTCCAAGCTTGGCTTGATCCTGGACATGTCCGTGCAGAACCTGGAAAAGGTGGTCTATTTTGCCAACTTCATCGTTACCAGCGTGAACGAAGAACTCAAGCAGCAGACCATGGACCAGATCAAGCAGGAATATAAGGGCAAGAAAAAGAGCATCGAGGCCGAAATCAACCAGCAGATTAACCGCGCCAAGACGTCGGATAAGGCGCAGAAAGAGATTGACGCAGAAATTGCCAAGCTGGAAGAGAATAAGGAAGCCCGTCTCAACGAATTGGAAGATGTCTTTACCATGGCCATGTCCGAGCTGAAAGAGCTCAAGCCGCTGCAGATCCTTTCCGAAAGCAAGTACCAGGATTTGTCCATCAAGTACGGCCACGTCTTTGAAGCGGGTATTGGTGCGGAAGCCATTGACGAAGTCATGCAGCGCATCGACATCAAGGAAACCATCAAGCTGCTGGACAAAGAATACAAGAAGGCCACCGGCGCCAAGAAAGACAAGCTGGTGCGCCGCATCAAGCTCATGAAGAGCCTGGAAAAGAACGGCATTCATCCATCCTGGATGATCATGAAGGTATTGCCCATCATCCCTCCTGACTTGCGTCCGATGGTTCCGCTTGATGGCGGCCGTTTTGCCACCTCCGACCTCAATGATCTGTATCGCCGCGTCATCAACCGCAATAACCGCCTCAAGCAGTTGATCGAATTGCGCGCGCCGGAAGTCATTACGCGCAATGAAAAGCGCATGTTGCAGGAAGCCGTTGACGCGCTTATCGACAACGGCATGCGCCACGGCAAGACCGTGACCGCCTCCACCGGCCAGAAGCGCATGCTCAAGTCCATCGCTGACATGCTGAAAGGCAAGCAGGGCCGCTTCCGCCAGAACTTGTTGGGTAAGCGTACGGACTACTCCGGCCGCTCCGTTATCGTGGTCGGGCCCAAACTGAAGCTGCATGAATGCGGTTTGCCCAAGAAAATGGCTTTGGAGCTCTTCAAGCCGTTTATCATCAGCCGTCTCATTCAGGGCGGGTTGGTGCATAACGTGCGTTCCGCCGGCCGTTTTATTGAATCCAACCGTTCCGAAGTGTGGGATATCCTGGCCGACATCATTAAGGACGCCCACGTGCTCCTCAACCGCGCTCCAACGCTGCACCGTCTCGGTATCCAGGCGTTCAAGCCCGTGTTGATTGAAGGCAAGGCCATCCAGATTCATCCGCTCGTCTGTGCAGCCTTCAACGCCGACTTCGACGGTGACCAGATGGCCGTTCACTTGCCGCTGACCAAGGAAGCGCAGGCCGAAGCTGCCAACATCATGTTGTCCGCCAAGAACCTCTTGAAACCGGCTACCGGCGAACCAATTTCTTCTCCGTCCAAAGACATGATCTGGGGCATGTACTATATGACCTCCATGCTGGAAGACGATAAGGAAGAAAACCAGCTGAAGTTTTTCAGCTCTCCCAAGGAGGCTGTGCTGGCTTACAACCTGGGCCATCTCAAGTTGCGCCAGCGCATTCGCGTGCGGTTTGCCCAGGAGGACGGCCTGGAAGCCGGGCTTCACACGACGTCCGTGGGTCGCATCTTGCTGAACCAGGCATTGCCCGAGCATTTGCGCTTCGTCAATGAACTCGTGGACAAGAAAGTGCTGGCCAAGTTGCTGCGCGTGTCTTTGGAAACCAAAGGCATCGACGAAACGGCCAAGCTGCTGGACGTCATTAAGGACCTTGGCTTCAAGTACATCACGATGTCCGGCTGGTCCTGGGGCATGGATGACATTCCGCACATTCCGGAAAAGCAGAACATCCTGGAAGAAGCTGAAAAGCGCGTGGATGAAGTGCAGGAACAGTATGAAATGGGCTTGCTTACCAACAGCGAGCGTTACGGCAAGATCATTGAAATCTGGACCAAGGTGAAGGACGATATCGTCAAAATTTCCAGCAAAGCCATGGATCGCCAGGGCCCCGTCTTTACGATGGTGGAAAGTGGCGCCCGTGGTTCCTGGGGCCAGCTGACGCAGATTGTCGGTATGAAGGGTCTCGTCACCAACCCGGCCGGTGAAATTATCGAGCTGCCCGTGCGCGGTAACTTCAAGGACGGCTTCGATATCCTGGAATACTTCATCTCCACTCACGGTGCGCGTAAAGGGTTGTCCGATACCGCCTTGCGTACCGCCAATGCCGGGTACCTTACGCGCCGCCTTGTTGACGTGGCGCAGGACCTGGTCATTCGCCAGATCGACTGCGGCACCGAAAAGGGATTGCTCATCACCAAGGCCGAAAGCGAAGCCATGGGCCGCGAATTCAAGGAGCGTTTGGCCGGCCGCTTTACCATCGACGCCATCATGGACGGCAAGAAGGAGTTAATCGGCGCGAACCAGATGATCGACGAAAATACTGCCAAGGACATTGAAAAGGCCGGATTGACCGAAGTCATGGTTCGTTCCGTGCTGGAATGCCAGGCCACGAGCGGCATCTGCCAAACGTGCTACGGCCTCGACCTGGGCCAGAACAAGCTGGTGGATCTCGGCACCGCCGTCGGTATTATCGCCGCGCAGAGTATCGGCGAACCGGGTACCCAGCTGACGATGCGTACCTTCCATACCGGTGGTATCGCGTCGGCCGCGGACATCACGCAAGGTTTGCCTCGCGTGGAAGAAATTTTTGAAGTGCGTTCTCCCAAGCGCCGCGCATTCCTGGCGGAAGTGGACGGCAAGGTTGCCATTGAAGAAATTGCCGTCATGACGGCCGACGCGTCCAAGAAGAACGTGCCGAACAGCGCCATCAAGCAGAAAGTCATCAAGATTCCGTACATGGCCGAGGACCTGGATGCCTACCCGTACAGCATGGAAGGCAAGCCGGCCAAGAAAGCCGAAATCAAGGTGAAGGACGGCGCCGAAGTGAAGGAAGGCAAACTGCTTATGGTTGACGCCGATGGCAATGAAGTGAAGGCTCGCCGTGCCGGCACGGCCCATATCAAGGATGATGCTTTGTACGTGGGCGCGCCCATGCAGGCGGTCAAGGAATACGTCATTCCGGTCGGTTACGCCATTCTGGTCAAGGACGGCCAGGACGTGAAGAAGGGCGCGCGCCTGACGGAAGGTTCCTTTGACTTGCAGCAGCTCTTCAGCCTGCGCGGCCGCACGGATGTACAGAAGTACATCACTGAACAGATTCAGGAAATCTACGGCTCCCAGGGCCAGAAGCTCAACGACAAGCACGTCGAATTGATTGCCCGCCAGCTCTTCTCCCGCGTCTTTGTGCGCGAAGCAGGCGACACCAACCTGCTGCCGGGTGAAATCGCCGAATGGGCGGAAGTCATGGAAGAGAATGCCCGCGTGGGTGCCAATGGCGGCCAGCAGGCAACCTATGACCAGATGTTGCTGGGTATCACCAAGGTTTCTTTAACCACCCGCAGCTTCTTGTCTGCCGCGTCGTTTCAGGAGACAGCCCGCGTCTTGATCAATGCCGCGCTGACCGGTAAGATCGAGCACATGGACGGCCTCAAGGAAAACGTCATTATCGGCCGCCTCATCCCGGCTGGTACCGGCTTTGAAGCCCGCCAGAAACAGGACGAGGCAGAAGCCGCAGCCTAAACTTCAGATAGTGTAAAAAGACCCCCGATGTGGGGGTCTTTTTGTTTTCGTTTGGTACATTACAGCACGAAAATACCGACGGTCATGGCCGGAATCCAAAAGAACGCGTACGGGTCTACCCAGCCGAAGTAGTACCACTCCATGCCGTAGATGGCGACAAACACAAGAAGCGTCGCTATGTTAAAGGCGATGCGCCGCGGGGAATGACGTGTACTCACCAGCATTTTTTTCCCGCTCGTCTTTGGTGTCTTAAACCAGGTGCTGCGGATGCCGAGCATGCCCTTGATGTTGGCCCAGAAGTAGGTATGCAGAAGCGACCAGCTCAGCCAGACGTTCAGCGGCAGGTATAGCAGGTCGTGGTAATTTTTACGCTTGAAGATGGCGAACACCATGGGCATGAAGTTGCTGAGCAGCGCAGCGAGTAACAGGACGTTATAGGCCGTGCTGACGCGCGTGATGTACATGAGGTACAAGTTGGCCTGGTAGCTTTCCGGAAAAAGGGTGAAGATAGCCACGGTCAAAATCGCCAGCAGAATGGCGAGTTCAATGGCGACCGCCGTGGTGTAGTACATGTTCTGGCGCACCAGGCTGGCCCGCTCAAAAACGTTCAGATGCACGCTGTTTACGGCCAGGCGCGTGAATTCCTTGAAGGTGCGTGCCGTTCCTTGCGCCCAGCGCTCCTGCTGTTTGACCAGTGCCGGATATGAGGTGACGATTTCGCCTTCGTTAGCGACGGTGGGCAGGTAGCGCGCCGCCCAGCCGCGCATGTACAGGCGGTTAGTCAGGTCGATATCTTCCGTCAGATGCCCGGAGGTGAATCCGCCAACGTCGCGCAGGGCGCTGAGACGGAACAAGGTGCAACAGCCGGTAAACAAAATGGGGTGGCCCAGGACTTCGCGGCCAGTCAGTTCCACGTCATATTCCGTCTCCTCGCTGATGCTGGCCGTATGCTGGAACACGCCGCTATGCCGGTTGTAATGTACCCGTCGTGTCTGCACGAAAGCGATGTTTTTGTGCGTTTCCAGCAGGGCCAGGCTTTGTTCAAGCGCGTCGGGCTGGGGCCGCCAGTCTGCGTCCAGCAGGTACATGTATTCAATACCCTGGCGTTCCAGGTAGCGCTGAACTTGCCGCAGGTTGCCTGCTTTAAAGCCCGTGTTCTTGCGGCGGTGAAGCACGATGCTGCGCTTGTCCGGGCTTTCCCACAGTTCAATGGCGTTTTCGGGTTCCTCCGGATTGCGCAGCACGCGCATGGTGCCTCCTGTTTGCTGCATCCATGACTGAAGCTGCGGATAGGTTTGCCCGTCATTAGAATCATCACCGACAAGGATGACGGTGTTGGGATAGGTGAGGCGCTGGCAGGCCGCCAGGGTGTGGGCAATGACCTCTTTTTCGTTGAATGACACGATGACAACCGCAATTTTTTTATTCCCTTTGGGGCGCTTTAATGCGGGTGGACGGTAAAACAGGCTGGCGATGGCGTAGAGGTAGTTGAAAAATGCAAAGTACAAAAAATAGCCCAAGAGGGCTAATTGAACGGTAAACAGCGTAATTGCAAACATACTTAATTCCGGCGCAAAGCCATGGGGGCGGCGACAGACGTTCCGGCGAGGAAGAGAAATGACATGAGTCCAGCCGCCGACCAGGCACGGGATACCTGCCGTCCGTGCTCCGTTTCCATGAACGTGAACGAACTGAAGCTGGTTACGGTAAATTGCCACAACACATTGCCGTGCGCATCTGTTTCAACAGGCTGGATCTTCGTTGCGGGCTCAAACGTGGTCGGCTCGCCACGGTGTTCATGTCGGACCAGGAGCGTGTCGATGTCGGGCGCCCATATGGTGACGGTGGCCCGCACCAGCGCATTTTGAAGCGGCTGGGGGACAATGATGTCAAATGTCTGGTCGCTGCCGGACGGGTATTCTTTGATTAAAATATGGCTGTCCATTTCCCGGCTTGTTTCGATGGTAATGGATTGGACGTAATTCAAATTTGTCTGGATGGTCGTAGTCTGGCTGGCGTTTTCCGTCTCGACGTCAAATTGCGTGACGCTGACATGACTTGGGCCGCCGACGATGTTTGGAGAAATTACATACATGCCCGTGTAGGCTGACGCGGGAAGGACCATGGCGGACCACATGAGTGTTGCCGCCAGGAGAAAAGAACCTTTGACAAGCAATTTTGGCATAAACCAACAAATATTATGCCATAAAAAAACGCCGGAGTCAATTTATTGTCGTCAAAAAATTATGACACCGGCGTATTTTGCCTAACGTTTGCTCAATGTGTCTGCGTCCACCAGGCGGTCGTAGCGGTCGCCGCCAAAGATGATGGTAGGAATCTTTATGGTTTTGATCTGCTCTTCCACTAACACGCGGTTTTGCTCAAGCGCATCGGCCATGGCGTTTGCGCGCACGGCATCAGCCACCAGGGCGACCGCTTCTTCGGTGTGTCCGGCCTCGCGCAGGAAATCCTGTAATTTGGCTTCAGCCTGCGTTTCGTCGTACACGACGATGAATTTATCCTGCCAGGATGTGCCGTCTTCGTCTTTGCCGGTGAAAATCTGTTCCAAAATGTACCAGTCGGCCACGGCACCGTTGAGGCGGGGTAAGGTTTTGGTCGCTTCCAGGTATCTGGCAATGAGCATGGAATTGGGGAATCGGTACGTGCCGTCGCTGTTGGGGATGGGGTAAGCAACGTATGTCAGGTTGTACCGGTTTTCAAACCCCGCTGTTTTGATGTTTTTAAACAACTCGCCGCAGAACTTGCAGCTTGGGTCGATAACTTCCAGCGCCGTGGGTTTGCCTGCATCATAGTCGGCGTAGTAACTGGGGTTGGCCGGCAGGAATTCTTCGGCGTTCCAGGTTTTGAAGCGGTTTGGAATGCGCGTAACGGCCTCACCGAATGTTTTGAGGTGCAGCGTGGTCCAGTCCATGACCAGGCCCGAGCGCGCGGCGTCCAGGAAGCTGATGCTGCCCACGTTAATGGTGCAGGAGTCGCCGGCCAGCGAGCAGCCCTCTTCGCTGTACGGATCACAGGTGTCATAGGCCAGCAGGTAGACGCTGCTGCGCACGACGGCCCATAAACTCCATACGGAAAGCACGACAAACACGATCGAAAGCACGTCGGCCCATTTGTAGAGGAATGATCCGAGGCGCGGATGCGTAAAGATCAGTTTGCCCAGCATCTTGCCCTTCAGCTCTTCATTGAAATTGATGTCGCAGGGTTTGAACTGGATTTTGCGGACCAGGCAGTACCAGGCCTTTTTGGCCAGCTCGCGATGCGAGGCGGAGAAAATGCCGAGGATGGCAAAGACGAAAAAAGAGAGGATGCAGAGCATAGGTTAAAAGCGGGTCATGATCAGTTGAAGGGAACGAATTAGCGTATCGGCGTCGTGTTTTGTGTTATGCAGCCCGAGCGAAATGCGCAGCAGCGGCGGCAAACCCTTGACCTGCTTGAGGAAGTAATGGCAGCAGAAATAGCCGCTGCGCGCCATCATGCCTTGCTGGCCCAGCGCCAGGGCCAGCTGATGCGCGTCAAGTTTTTCCGTGTACACGCTTTGCGTGCTGGAGTCGGTCGGGCTGGCCAGGTGCAATCCGGGAATGGATTCCAGACCCTGGCGCAAGTGGGCGGCCAGATCGTGTTCATAGGCTTCCGCAGTTTTTCCTTCATGGCGGAAGCCCTTGATCCAGGCAGCCGCCGCTTGCAGGCCGATAATGCCTGCCCAGGACTGCAGACCCGGTTCGAGGCGGGAAAATAGTTCGCGTTCGTCGGTGATGTACGCGGCTTCGTGTTCATGCACGTCCGTTACCATGCCGCCGCCGACGAAAGCGGGGGAAAGGCTGGCCAGCAGGGAGCGCTTGATGAGGATCGCGCCGATGCTGGGTCCGTACATTTTATGGCCGGAGGTGAAGGCGGCGTCAAAATCCACGTCGACGAGGAGCGCGGGGTTATGGCCGAATGTCTGCGCGGCGTCGATGAGCAGCAGGGAACCGTTTGCATGAGCGGCGGCGGCGACTTCGGCGGCATTGGCCAGGATGCGGCCGTCAATGTTTGAGGTTGTATTCAGCAACACGATGGCATTGGCCAAGTCCTGTTCTTTGTAGACAAGGCTTCCATCGTCGGCGCGCGAAAGGACGACATGTTCCAACCCATGCCGTTTGGCGATCTCAATGGAAGGGAGAAATACGGAGTTGTGCTCGATGTCAGAAATGACCACGCGTTTAAAGTCGGAAAGCGGCAACTGCTGCAACACGAGGTTGATGCCGTACGTGGTGTTCAGCGTGAAGCAGGTTTCATACTCCTGGTATCTCTTGCCGGCAAACGCCACCAGGTCTTTGCGGGTCTGGCCGACCAGGGAGTCGACCTTTTCCCCCCAGGGGTACTTCACGCGATGCCCGCAGGCGTTAAACCCCTGATAATACGCCAATTCCGCGTCGATGACGGGCTGGGGGCGCATGGTCTGGCAGGCGGAGTCAAAATAGTGGGTCTGGCCGTTTATATATGAAAAATCAGGGTGGCGATCCCCTGTTTTTTGCGGTTTGGAGGAGAAAAACTTGATCATAGGCTTGCCCGTATCCTACATCGAATTTTGAGGGTAGGAAAGGGATCCTGGAAAAATGATGATTCATGCTATAATACAGACATTATGCCTCGAAAATCTCGCCGTCCGCAGGAAGACTGGGAAGAAAGCGGCCTCTCCCGCGCCACGAAGCGCGGCCTGTTGGTTTTGTTTTTGTTTGGAGTCGTTTTGCTGTTCATCATGAGCGCGCTGGGATACGCGGGTGTCTTTGGCCGCTATCTGGACCATACTCTGGCCGTGCTGTTTGGGTGGTCGCGTTTGTTTTTGCCCATCGTGCTTTTGGGCATCATTTACTATTTAGTAAAAGCCGAGCTTTTTGAGGTTCCACCCAGTAAATACGTCGGCATGATCCTGCTGTTTTTGGGCTTTACGGCTTGTTTCCATTCGTTCATGCCGCCAAGCGAAATGCAGGTGGCGGCAAGCCAGGGGCTGGGCGGCGGGTACCTGGGGTTTGCGCTGGCGTTGCTGCTGCAGCGCTTTTTGGGATACGCCCTGGCTTTGTTTGTCGTGGCCAGTTTCATCATCGCGGGTTTCCTGGTGTTTTTTAACGTGCCGTTTCATATTCTCATGATTGGCAGCGAGGATCGCCCCAGCGTGTTGCGACGTTGGTGGACGCGCTGGCAGGAAGAGAAGCGCGCCGTGTTAGAAGAGGAAGAAGATGAGGAGGAAGAGGAAGTCGAAGAAGAGGAGCCGGAAGAGATGGTTGAAGAGGAGCCCGCCGAAGAACCCGGCACCACTGCGCCCGCCGCCAAACCCGCTAAAAAGGAAGCCGAAAGCGACGAGGAAGAAGAACCGGAGATGGCCGTACAGCCGGCCAAGCGCCGCCATGTGAAGATTCCGCTCGACCTGCTGGATGAGCGCCATTCCAATCCGAACAGCGGCGACATTAACGCCAATAAGGAAATCATCCGGCGTACGTTTGAAAACTTCAACATTCCTGTGGAAATGGATGAGGTAAACGTAGGGCCAACCGTCACGCAGTACACCATGAAGCCTGCGGAAGGCATTAAGCTGACCAAAATCGTAACGCTGAACAACGACCTCGCTCTGGCCTTGGCTGCGCATCCTATCCGTATAGAAGCGCCCATTCCCGGCCGCTCGCTTATTGGCGTGGAAGTACCCAACAAGTCCGGCGCGGTGGTGGGATTAAAAGACCTGCTGATGAGCCGCGAATACCGCAAGTCCCGCAAAGAAAGCACTTTGGTGTTGCCGCTTGGATTAGACGTGTCCGGCAAGTCGTATACGGTAGCCCTGGAAAAAATGCCTCATTTGCTGGTGGCCGGCGCCACGGGCAGCGGTAAGTCAGTAGCGGTCAATGCCATGATTTTGTCGCTGTTATACCAGCACGGTCCCGACGCGCTCCGATTTATCATGGTTGATCCCAAGCGCGTGGAATTGCAGGTGTATAACCGCGTGCCGCATTTGCTGACCCCGGTCATTACGGACGTGAAAAAGACTATCAATGCGCTGAAATGGCTGGTCACGGAAATGGACCGCAGGTATGAGACTCTGGCCGCCAAGGGCAAGCGCAACATTTCTTCGTACAATGAAGTTGCCGAGGAACCGTTGCCATACATTGTCCTGATCATCGATGAATTGGCGGATCTCATGATTGTCGCGGCGGCTGAGGTGGAAACCTATATCATCCGTCTCGCGCAGATGGCCCGCGCTGTAGGAATCCATCTGGTGCTGGCCACGCAGCGCCCGTCTGTGGACGTCATCACCGGGTTGCTGAAGGCTAACATCCCGGGCCGCGTGGCGTTCAGCGTTGCCTCCGCCGTGGACTCGCGCACGATTTTGGACACGTATGGCGCAGAAAAACTGGTGGGCCGCGGCGACATGCTGTTCAGCTCAGCCGAGGTTTCCAAGCCGCGCCGTATCCAGGGCCCGTATGTTTCCGAACATGAGGTCAAGCGCATCGTCAGCTTCTTGGCCGATGAGGTAGGCGAGCCGACCTTTGTCGCCGAAGTGACGGAAAAGCAGCAGACGCCTACGGCGTTTCAGGCTGAGGATGGCGACGGCGATGATTTGTTTGAAGAAGCTAAGGACATTGTGGTCAAGGCGCAGAAGGCTTCCACTTCGTATTTGCAGCGCAAATTGCGCATTGGGTACGCCCGAGCAGCCCGGCTGATGGACCTGCTGGAAGAGGCCGGCGTGGTGGGATCAGCCGACGGTTCGCGGGCGCGGGAAGTCTTGATGAGGCCTGATGAGGATGGTACAATTTCAGAAGAAACGGACCAACATCCGGGTTTTGACAATACGCAAAACGAGGAAACGCTTGAATCCGAAGACGAAGAAGAGGATGATGTAGATGACGAAGAAGACCGTGAGTCCAGGGCCGTTTAAACCCAACGCTTGTCTATGGCTGAAGCCCATCAGGTTACATTCCGCACCAAGCGCATGAACGTCATTGAGACGGTCGCGGAGTTGTTTGCGTACGCGCGCACGCAGCGCGGCGTAACACTGGAGCAGGCGGCCATGGAATTACAGATCTCTCCTTTGTACCTGGAAGCGCTGGAGCGCGGCGATTATGCCCGGTTGCCTTGCTTCGTATACAGCCGTAATTTCGTTAAACAGTACGGCGCCTTTCTGGGGCTGCACGTGCCGCCGCTCATGAAGCTCTTTGAACAGGAGTGGGCCCTTTTTGAAAAGATGCAGCCGGCGCTCATTGATGTGCCGCGCCGAGAAGCGCCGCGCCGCCGCGATTTTTGGAAGCTGCCGCGCTTGCTGCGATTGTCCGCCGCCGTGGCCAGCGTGGCCATGGTCCTGGTGTATCTTGGCCATGGCTTATACCAGCTGCGTCAGCCGCCGGTGCTGGTGGTGGAATCGCCGGACGAGGAAGAGTTGCTGACCAAGCAGCTGGTGCAGGTGCGCGGCCAGACCGAGCCGGAGGCGGAGATCTTTATCAACAATCAGTTGATTTTAAGCGATGCCAAAGGGCGTTTCCATGAAAGCGTGCCGTTATTGCCCGGCGTGAACATCATTGAAATTCAGGCCAGAAAAAAGTACAGCCGAGAAAACAAAGTCTACCGAAAAATCATCGTGACGGAGCAGCCTACCATCACGTCAGAACAACCTGAACCGCCTCTTTCGTAAGGTCTGGCCGTGGTGCGACGGCCCAGGTCTTCCGAATCAAGCGGTGCAATACAAAAAGAAAACACAAAGAGCGCTTACGTTTTTTGTGTTTTTGATTTTTTATCCCGTCCGATAACACGGACACCCCCGGCGGCCGCGCGTCGTCCGGGCCCGCCCGTTAAAGAAACATTATGTCACAAAAGGAAGAAGGCAAGGCCGGAAAAGCCCGGCTCAATGCGGCGAAGGAAGCCATGCAGCAGATTAAAGAACGGTTTGGCGAGGGAGCCATCATGAAATTGGGAGAAGCCAAGCGCGTCAATATCGACGTGATTCCCACCGGATGCGCGTCTTTGGATATTGCCTTTGGCATTGGCGGAGTGCCGCGCGGCCGCATCATTGAAATTTATGGGCCGGAATCGTCCGGTAAAACCACCCTGGCGCAGCACATTGTCGCTGAAGTGCAAAAGATGGGCGGTATTGCCGCTTTTGTCGACGCCGAACACGCTTTGGATCCTGAATACGCCAAGCGCATCGGCGTGAACATCGACGACTTGCTGGTTTCACAGCCGGATAACGGCGAGCAGGCTTTGGAAATCGTGGACACGCTGGTTCGTTCCAATGCGGTAGACGTCAT
>CAYQCH010000008.1:0-35479 GCA_964415935.1 uncultured Gammaproteobacteria bacterium | reverse complement strand
ACGATCGCTTTCACGATCATTTCCACGAACTCCTGGTCTTGATGCTTTTCCATGTGTGTATCGTTGCCCCACGATGCCGCAAAACGGCATGAGGCTCTGTTACGGAACTTGCTTTTCATTATCTGATTTACTGTCCGACCTTTCTGCCGTAAACGGCTCAAACAGCAGCAATTCCTGTGAAAATTGTAACAAGCAGGCGCAAGAACGGTCAATGCGCCGGCGTCAATGGCTTTTTCCCTTTTAATACGGCCACGATGTTGCTTGCCGCAATCTCGCCCATCTGGCTGCGCGCCTCAATGGAGGCGGACGCGGTATGCGGAGTCATAATAACATTTGGCAGCACGCGCAAGGAATGCGTGTCCGTCAGGTCGCAGTCAATGGCTGGCTCGCATTCGTATACGTCCAATGCCGCGCCGGCGATCTGTTTATTCTCCAGGGCGAAAATGAGCGCCTTTTCGTCCACCACCGGCCCGCGCGCCGTGTTTATAAGATACGCAGTCGGTTTCATGGCCCGCAACTCCCGCCCGCTGATGAGATGATGCGTGGAAGGCAGCAGCGGGACATGCAAAGACACGACGTCGGACACCTTCAGTAATTCGTCCTGCTTCAAAAACTTCGCTTTATACTTTTTGGCAAACGCGGGATTGCGCTTCACGTCGGTGTACACAATCTTCATGCCCATGGCCGCCGCGCGCTGGGCCACGGCCGCGCCAATGCGCCCGGAGCCAATCAGCCCAAGCGTCTTTCCTTCCAGCATGACGCCCAGAAACAGCGTCGGGCTCCAGCCTTTATATTTCCCTCTTCGCGCAAACTTGTCAGACTCCACCACGCGCTTTGTGATGGCCATCATCAAGGCAAACGTGTGCTCGGCCACTGAATCAGAAACAAGATCGCCGGGCGCATTCGTCACCACCACGTTATGCCGCCGCGCCGCATTCAAGTCCACATTGTCAAAACCGACAGCGTAATTAGCCACAATCTTTAACTGCGGCCCCGCGTATTTGAAAAACTGTTCATCTACCCGGTCCGTGAGCAATGTCAGCACGGCGTCCATGCCGCGAATGTTTCGCAACAGCTGGCGGCGCGGGATAATACGGTCTTTTTCATAGACCGTTACGTGAAAACCGGCCTTTTTCAACATGTCAAAAGCCGGACCAGGAAAACGACGGCTGACAAAGACCTTTGGCGCTGACATATGTGTTTGGGTTTAAAACTCTGTTCAAAATTATATCACTATCCCCTATAAGCTCGCATGTTTGCCAAAAACACCAACTTTTTACATTTTTGTCAAGAAATGTTGAAACAAATTAACGAAACCCGTTGTAATAAAGAGCGAACGAAAAACGAGGTTTCACCTAGAATTTGCAAGAGTTTTTACAAAATTTCCACACCTTGTACCCAGTTGGCCATTGCGATTTGTCTCATAATCCTTGACAATTATCCACAGGTGTGATATCTTTCCTTTTGTGATGAGGGAAAACCCCTTTTTCCAAAAGGATATGAGGCCACGTGCCTCGTATTTCTTTTTTTATTTTCGCCGCTTGTTTCTGCAGTCACGACAAGCATGGGGATATGCTCCAAGGTTGCTTCTGGCTCCGGCTCGAATCTTCCTCGGGTATATCTTCTTGACTGCAGTAACAAGTCAGCGAAACCAAAACCCCTTCGGTGTAATGCCGGAGGGGTTTTGGTTTATACGCTAGGAATTGACGAACCACTCATTGAGGGCGTCGACGCTGCGCTGGCACGACTGGAAATGTTCATACGCCTCTGCTCCATCCTCCGGCGTTACAGCTACGCCGCCGCAATTCAAGTCCATCCAGATAATTTTGTCGGAACGAATGTCGCGCGCATGCAAAGTCCCAAGCTCGCCGCAAGTATTTGAAAGGGACAAAAATGCAGGCAGGAAATCATCGGACAAATCTTCAGGGCGTGCCGTGTAATATAGGGTTTTTCCCGGAAGGGCCAGCGCGTACACTTCTCCGGAATCGATAATATCCTCCACTATTGCATCAAAAGCCTCCATGTTTTCTGAAAGAGAAGAACCGCTTTCCACCGCTCCGCAGCTGGGAAACGGCACCCGCCCAATTTCCGAGCTGCTAAGTTTCTTGTAGAGATCAAAATTTTCCAGCAGCAAATATGACAAATCCATGCGTGTTTCTGCAGGCTCATACATCATGTTCACCTTATCCTTATACTCGCTCGCCCAGCGCTTCATGTAGACCCCGTTATCAACCATATGCATGCGGTCGATCTGCCAATTCAGCTGCTCTTTCTCCCAAAGGATGATAGTGGCAATGCCTCCCACAAAGCCGATCAGCGTCATCATGGCCACCAGCCACAGCGTCTGCGCATTGCGCGGCGTAACATGATTTTCCGGATGCGTGACAATGATGCCGTTGGACTTGAGACCCTCTTCTTTTATTTTTTGTTTCCTTGCCATACGTGTGAAATGTTATACATATAGTATACCAGCAGGGTGTTGAAATTACGACGGCGGCCAGTGATTAGCACTCCACTTGACCGATTGCTAAAACGCGCTACAATACACCCCTATTACCATCACCTTATGAACCTCATTCCAACCGTCATTGAAAAATCCCACTACGGCGAGCGCGCCTACGACATCTACTCCCGTTTGTTAAAAGACCGCATCATCTTCCTCGGCACGCCGGTCGACGACATGGTGGCCAACTCCATCATCGCGCAGCTGCTCTTCCTGGAAAGCCAGGACAAGGAAAAGGACATCAAGTTTTATATCAACTCTCCTGGAGGTTCAGTCTCCGCCGGCCTGGCGATTTACGACACCATGCAGTACATCAAGCCTGACGTGTCGACCATCTGTATCGGCATGGCTGCCAGCATGGGCGCCGTCCTTCTGGCCGCTGGCAAGGAAGGTAAACGCTTTGCCCTGCCCAACAGCGAGATCATGATCCATCAGGTTATGGGCGGCGCGCAAGGACAGGCTTCCGATATCAAGATCCATGCCGAGCACATCTTAAAGGTGAAGGATAAACTCAATGAAATCCTGGCAAAGCATACCGGTAAGGATCTCAAAGTGATTGAAAAGGACGCGGACCGCGATTACTTCATGGGCGCGGACGAAGCCAAAAAGTACGGCCTCATCGACAATATCATCACGAAATAGCCGCATAACAAAACACCTCCCCCGCGGGAGGTGTTTTTGCATTGACGCCCACCCTCCGAACTGGTACCGTGCCAGCAATAAGAAGTAACTGTTCCTTGCCTGTTTTTCGGAGTACGAATCGGAGCCGGATTGTTTCCAGAAACCTCCAATTAATCTACACATTCGTTATGTCACACGTCTTTAAACTGCCCTACTCCTAAATCCTCTTGTCCTGAGAGGCAGTTTGACGTTGACGAACGCATCCGAAAACAGCAAGGCCGCATGAGCTTATGCTGTTTTTATATGTGTTGATAGGCGTCGCCGCCGGAACCGCCGCCGGGTACTACTTCCGCCAGGCACGTTTAAGCCAGGAGTCCAAACAAGCCGAGAGCAAAGCGCAAGAGATGATTAAAAAATCCAAAAGCGAGGCGCAGGATTTGCTGCTGAACGCAAAAAAGGAAGCACAGCGCGTCATTGACGAAGCGCGCAAGGAAGAGCAGCGCCGCCGCCAGGAGTTGCAGCAGACGCAAAAGCGCCTGGAGCAGCGCGAAGAAATGTTTGATAAGAAGCTTTCCGATATGGAAAGCAAGCAGCAGGCCTTGCTGGAAAAAACCCAGGCGCTGGACGCGGCCAAGCAGGAAATCATCAAAGTCAAAGAGGAGCAATACGCCAAACTAGAGCGTATCGCTACGCTGAGCAAAGATCAGGCAAAAGATGTCCTGATGCAGGCGGCCGAAAAAGAATACGGCCCGGAAATCATGGAGCGGCTGCGCAAAATTCAAGATGAAACGGCCGAAGAGATGGAAGTGAAAGCCAAAAAAGTTTTAGCCAACGTCATCCAACGCGTGGCCAACTCTCATGTGGCTGAAGTCACCACCACCATCGTCGACTTACCGTCCGAAGACATGAAGGGCCGCATCATCGGCAAGGAAGGCCGCAACATCAAAATGCTGGAACGCCTCACCGGCGTGGAACTGATTGTCGATGACACGCCCGAAGTCATCACCATTTCCTCGTTCTCGCCCATCCGCCGCCACCTGGCCAAACGCGCCCTGGACAAAATGATGTCCGACGGCCGCATCCAACCCGCGCGCATTGAAGAAGTGGTGGAAATCGCCAAGAAAGAAATGGCGCTGGATATTAAAAAGGCCGGAGAAGAAGCGGCATACAAGGCAGGCGTGGCCGGCATTGATCCCAAAGTCCTCAACATTCTGGGCCGTTTGAAATACCGCACCAGCTACGGCCAAAACGTGCTGCTGCATTCCATCGAGGTTGCGCATTTGTCTGCGTTGCTGGGCGAGGAACTGGGCGCGGACGTGGCCGTCTGCCGCAAAGGCGGTTTGCTGCATGACCTGGGCAAAGCCGTTGACCATGAAGTGCAAGGAACGCATCCGGAAATCGGCGGCGTTCTGGCCAAGAAGTTCGGCCTCCCGCAGGAAATCATCTACCCCATCGCCAACCATCATGACGACATTCCGCCCACGCTGGAAGCGCTCATCGTCAAAGTCGCTGACGCCATTTCCGGCGGCCGCCCCGGCGCGCGCCGCGATACGCATGAGCTGTACATCCAGCGCCTGACGGAGCTGGAGCACATCGCCACCCGACGCGAGGGCGTGGACAAGGCCTATGCCATCCAGGCCGGCCGCGAATTGCGCGTTTTGGTGCATGCTGACAAACATGACGACCTGGCTGCCTTCAAGCTGAGCCGGGACATCGCCAATGACATCCAAAACGAGTTGAAGTACCCGGGTGAAATCAAGGTCAACGTCATCCGCGAAAAGCGCTTTGTAGAATACGCGCGCTAATATGCGGATCGTCTTCTTCGGAGACATCGTCGGACGCGTGGGCCGTGAAGGCGTCAAGCGCGTCATTCCCATGGTGAAACAGGAATGGAAGCCGGATGTCATCCTGGCAAATGCCGAAAACCTCGCGCATGGAACGGGTATTACGCCAAAAGTGATCCAGGAGATGCGGCAGGCCGGCATCCACTTCTTTACCTCGGGCAACCATGTCTGGGACAAACCTCTGGGCGAAGAAGTGCTGCAGGATCCGGATCCCATAGTCATCCGGCCGGCCAATTTCGGCAAGCGCAAAAGCGGCCAGGGGTGGAAGGTGTTAACAATTGCTGACAAAAAATTGCTTGTGGTAAACTTGCAGGGAACAGTCTGGATGAAAGACGAGGTGGATAATCCGTTCCGCGCCCTGGATTTGATCCTTGACCAACATTCGCCTAAAATGTACGAAGCTATTTTCGTAGACGTGCATGCCGAGGCGACATCTGAGAAAGTCGCCCTGGGCTGGTACGCCGACGGCCGCGCCTCGGTTGTCGTGGGAACCCATACACATGTGCCGACCGCCGATGCGCGCATCCTGCCGGGCGGCACGGCCTACCTCACCGATGTCGGCATGAGCGGCGCGCGCGATTCCGTCATCGGCGCGGAGAAGGATCCCATCATCAAACGATTCCTGGGTGAAGAAGGCGGCCGGTTCCACTACGCTGAGGAGGGCGTCGCGGACGTAAACGCCATGATGGTGGAGATCGGCGCAGACCGCAAAGCAACGGCCATCGAGACTAAACACTGGACCGTGGAAACCTAATATTTACCCTTAAGGGACATATATGAATAAATTTGAACTGGCCGACGCCATTGTGGCGAAAACCGGCCTGGCAAAAAAAGACGTAGAGACGGCGCTGCGTACCATGCTGGAAGTCATCACGGAGCAGCTGACCAAAAGCCAGGAAGTCACGCTGACGGGCTTTGGAACCTTCTCCGCCAAACATCGATCCGCACGCATGGGCGTCAACCCGCAAAAACCGGAAGAGCGCATCCAGGTCCCGGCCGTCACCGTTCCAAAGTTCAAAGCCGGCAAAGCCCTCAAAGACGCATTAAAAGGAAAAGCGTCTTCCATGATCCCTTCCAACACCGATATTCCGGCACCCAGCGACCACGGTCTCTCATCCGAACTGCAATAAAGGCCCCTAGGAGGAGGCTTTTTTTGTGAAACAATCGCGACAGAACCCGGTATTATTATACGTGGCACAGTTCCCCAACGGTCTTTTCAATGTTTATCCACTTTCGAGTGAAACTTGTGCACAGACTATCCACGAAACCTGTATTTTCAGGCTCTTTTAGACGGTTGCATCTTCAAAAGGACATGGTATAGTCCTCTAGTCAAATAGTTCTTTGCAAGCTAGCACTCGTGCTTGCTTTCCGGACGGAGGAAAACTGGAAAAAGCACATTCCCTCTTAAAGCCCGGAGCAAGCACCCATTGCGAAAATGGTTTCTTGTTTTGGGCTTTTTTTGCGGCAACATCAGGAGAGCTTCCTCTCGTCTCTCGTTTGATCCGTCGATGCTGACCGGCGGATGTGACGGGTAAGCAGGTTCGCCTTCAAAAGCGGGCCAGCCGCAAAAAAAGCCGCCAAAAGAGGAAACCAACCCTCTCCTGATTCTGGAATCGCTTGTTTGGTAGGCGTGTGGTGTTGTACGAAACGGGAACAACAGCAGGACGTCATCGTGCTATCACAACATCGGATCCGGACGCTCATGCGACAGTCGATTATCTTCAAACGTGTTTGAAGGTTCGCTTTGAGTGGTTCATCTTGTCAGCAGCGTTCATGCGTCACGGCAGAAACAAGCATCTGCCGTGGAGGCAGAACACTTATGGGGCCAGCCTCTGTCCGGGCCTCACACAAAACCCCGCCTTGCGGGGTTTTGTTATTGCCAAAATGCTTGACAAATCCCCCCAAAAAACCTATATTCTCAAGTCCTCAGAGCTCGCCGAGGGAAATGGCCCAAACCATATTTGGCCCTTTCCCGTGGCAGGATCTTTGGAAAAAACAACCGCAACCCCCTGCCACACGGGGAACCCGTACCATGACCAAGACCATCCGCTGCCTGGCCGTGCTGGGCATGCTCCTGATCACCGTGTCGGCGCAGGCCGACCCGCCCCCCGACTTCTCGGTCGGACTGACCGAGAAGGGCAACTCCATCGCCGGCGTGGCCAGCGCCAACGCCGTCGGCCTCACCGCCTCGGTGGAGACCGAGCGCTTCAACGAGGCCGAGACCGTGCGCGTCGTCTTCATGTGGCCGGAGGGCGCGCAGAACGCCGACGGCAGCTACAAGACGCTCCGGCCCGTCGCCTGCGAGAAGATCGAGGCGGGCGGCCGCGTGCTCTGGGCCGCCAACGTCAACGACCTGCGCGGCGACATCCTCGACACGTCGCAGCGGCTGTCCTTCTACTTCGAGGCCACCATGCCGGACGGCAGCAAGCGCTACCTCCAGCTGGCGGCCGGGACCTTCCGCAACCGCCGCGGCGTCACGCGCATCGACGACAGCCTGCCGCTGACCATCGACTGCCCGGACGAGCGTCCGGACGGCACGCGGGCGCTGCAGATCCTGCCCCGTCCGCGCGACAAGAGCACCAAGTAGTTCTTCCCCCTGCAGCCCTCCTGGCAAACACCTCACCGGTGCGCGCCAGGAGGGCTGTTCTCTTTTCGGTTGGTTTTGCCTTGCATGACTATTTTTTACCTTATTTTCGCAAAAACAAATGACATGGCTAAAATTAGCTAAGTCTAACGGGTAAAAACCTTGACATAATGTAACTTTCATGCTATTATTTAAAGTTCGTCTTTTGGCGAACAATCCTGGTACCATCTGCGCATGTCGCGCTGGTGGTGACTGGATTTCATTTCCAATCTGTGAAGGGGGAATTCTCATGAGCGCCAAGCTCGTGTCGCTGTTCTGGACCGCCGTCGCCCTGCTGGTGTCCTTCATCAAGGACCCGCTGGGGATGAAGGCGCGGAAGGCGGAGACCGACCGCCTCGAGACGCTGTCGCGCCTGCGCGACGCCTACGACGGCAAGAAGGCCGCCATCATCGCGCACCTCGAGCACGGCCGCCTCAACGAGGCGGAGGACGAGCTCGCGACGATGCGGCAGATCCGCCGCTCGCACAACGAGATCGCGCTGAAGGACGAGAAGCTCCTCCAGCGCGAGACCATGGACATCGCGCACGCCATCGTGGCGGCGCGCCAGGCTTTCGAGGCCAAGCTGGCCGAAGAGGCCGAGCTCCAGGCCCAGGCCCTGCGCAAGGCCATCGAGGCGGCCGAAGAGGTCCGCCGCGAGGAGGCCCGCCGGAAGGCGGAGCGCGTGGCGGAGTGTGTCCGCCTCGTCGCCTACCACGTGCAGTGCGGCCACGACGTGTTGACCGTCAAGGACGGCAACATCTCGGAGCAGACGGTCATCGACATGGCGGCCAACCACGCCGAGCGCGCCGCCGATGCGCACGCCGAGGCCAACCAGCTCCAGCCCAACTCCGTCAAGTACGGGGAGATCAAGAAGCTGGAGCGGGCCGTGGCGGCGGCGCAGGAGCAGCTGGCCAAGCAGCTCGATCAGGAGCGCCGCGAGGCCAAGGCCCGCGAGACCGCCGAGCGCGAGGCTGCCGCCGCCGCCGAGAAGGCCGAGGCCGAGCAGCGCGAGGAGGCCAAGCGTCTCCAGCGCAAGCAGGCCAAGGCCGACGAGGCCAAGGCCCGCGCCGAGACCGCGCTGCAGCAGGGCTTTACCGCCCTGAAGCAGGGCCACATCGCCCAGGCGGAGCTGCTGGCCCAGAACGCCAGCGCCGCCGCGAAGGAGGCCAACAAGCACCTCAGCGGCACCTGCGAGCACAAGATGGCCAAGCCCCTGCGCGACGCCATCGAGGCGACCAGGGAGGCGCGCCGCGAGGAGGCCCGCAAGGCTGCCGAGGCCGAGGCCGCCAGGCAGGCTGAGAAGGCCGCGCAGCGCGCCAAGCGCGAGCAGACCAGGGCCGACCGCAAGTGGCTGGTGTCGTTCTTCAACACGAAGGCCGACCCCAACAAGCGGTGCGCCGTCTGTCTCGCGCAGGCCGGCCGCCTGCTGGCCAGGCTGGGCAACCCGGCCGACCTGGTTGCGCAGTACAAGGAGATGGCCAAGTTCCTGGCCACCGGCTACGAGCGCTTCGGCAGCCCGCAGCTCTGCGACTACGTCGCGGAGCAGGCGCGGGACGAGGCCGGCCGGCAGTACGGCCACCGCTTCTTCGCCTACGAGCTGCGGCTCGTCCAGCAGCACGTGCTGGAGGAGACCGGCGAGATCGTCGAGCTGGAGGAGCTGGAGCAGGCCATGTCCGACCTGACCAGCCACCCCCGGTTCGCCGAGAACTTCCAGCGGTGGAAGCGTTGCACCGACCGCCGCCTGCAGAAGAAGCAGGAGGAGCACAAGACGGCGGTGCGCAAGGCCGTGAACCAGACGTTCGCGGCCATCAAGCAGAGGGCGTCCCAGGCCGCCTGACGCGCAAGCCCTCACTGTCGTGATGACAGCGAGGCAGTAGCGGGGAGAGTGATGCTGCAATGCGTCCCTCCCCGTCTCCCTTTTCTTCTCAACACTCGTTGAGGATATAAGGGAGATCATGCCGAATGGTTCGGCAACTCCAATGGTCAACCGGAAAGAGGTACTGAATGCAGAGAATCCCGGCCTATGTGGCCAGGCGCATGCCCGCCGCCATGGTCTCGGGGCGCCTCAACGGCCCCGCGACGAACGACATGGAACGGGACGTCGAGACGTTCCAGTGGCACGCCTCGATGATTGGCCACAGCTGCCCGCTGGGCAGCGACGACTTCCGGGGGCTCTATGCCTCCATGTACACCCTGTGGCGCAAGTGGTGGCTCCGCGACCTCGGCTTCATGCCAGTCTCGCAGATGGAGCTGCTCTGGACCGTGCACCGCTCCGCCGCAACCGCCGTCCTGGCCGGCCGCCAGGACATCGCCGACGCGCTGCAGCACATGCGCGTCTTCAGCTCATCCTTCGTCCGCTCGGACCACCCCGCGGTGGACGAGTTCTGGAGCATGGTCGACAAGGCCATGTACCTGCAGAACCTCTCGGATCGGGAGGTTCACCACGCGGACAAGACCCTGGGCAAGACCAAGGCGCGGGGCAAGGCCAAGAACCTGCTAGCGCAAGCGCGGCAGCTCTGGGTGGACACGCTCGTCCGGCGGCGGCAGATGATCTGCAGCCCGGACGTGCTGCTGACCTTCCTGGACCTGGGCGGCCCTCCCTCCAACCAGCGGAAGGAGGGAAAGACGCCCCCGCAGCCGACCTTTCGCCATCCCGTCGTTCGCGGTCCCGACGTTCGCTCGTCGGCCGCCTGAATGACGATTCTCTCCCGCCCGGCATAAGCCATGGCGGTGTCGCGCACCTCCCCTCACGGGTCGATGGTGCGCGGCTGAACAAAGCCCCCCGGCCAGCCGGGGGTTTTTGTTTTTGCAATCGCCAAAACCCTTGTTTTTGGCTATGATATACGCATATGACAGGCGACACAGAACTGACCGTAACCAACAGGCAGGAACAGGCCGACGAAGGCCGGTTTCAGACCAGTTTGCGTCCGCAAACCCTGCAGGAATATATTGGGCAGGAAGTGGTCAAACGCAATCTGCGCATTGCCATTGAAGCGGCCTCGCAGAGGCAGGAGTCCCTGGACCATGTGCTGCTCTACGGCTCTCCCGGCCTGGGAAAAACCACGCTGGCGCATATCATCGCCAAAGAGATGGGTAAAAACATCGTCATCACGTCTGGGCCGGCATTGGAACGCAGCGGCGACCTGGCGGCCATCCTCACCAACCTGCAACCCGGCGACATCCTGTTCATTGATGAAATCCATCGCCTGCACCGCACCATTGAGGAAATCCTTTACCCGGCCATGGAAGATTTTGCGCTGGATTTGGTGGTGGGAAAAGGGCCGGCCGCGCGGACTTTGCGCCTGGACCTGCCCCGTTTTACCATCATCGGCGCGACGACGCGGTTAAGCCTGCTCTCTTCCCCGCTGCGCGACCGGTTCGGCAATGTGTTCCATCTCAATTTCTACGAAGACGCCGAAATGGCCGACATCATTTCGCGCAGCGCCACGTTGCTCGGCATGGACATGGATGCGCAAACCGCCCAAACCATCGCGTCGCGCAGCCGCAAAACGCCGCGCATCGCCAACCGACTGCTCAAACGCGTCCGCGACTACAGCCAGGTCAAACGGGCGGGCCGCCTGGACCCGGACACGGCCTTGCAGGCACTGGACCTGCTGGAAGTGGATCAGCTCGGCCTGGACCGCGTGGACCGGCAGATTCTGCAAACCATCATTGAAAAATTCCAGGGCGGCCCCGTCGGCCTGACCACGATTGCCGCGGCGACCGACCAGGAAGCGGAAACCATCGAAGACGTCTGCGAACCGTTCTTGATCCAGGCGGGGCTGTTGCAACGCACCCCGCGCGGCCGCCAGGCCACCCAGCTTGCCTATAAACATCTTGGCTTTACCCCACTCGTATGACCCTATCCATCTTGCTGCTCGCCTACGCTCTCGTCGTTCTCGGCTTTTTCCTCTACGCGCTTCTCAACCTGTATCACATCATCCGCTTTGGCCGGCTTGATGCTCCCACGTATTTCATGACGGCGCTGTTCATCGGCGGGTTCGCCTTTATCTTGTTTGTTTCCTACACCTTTATTGACGACATCAACTGGGATCAGCCGTTGTTTTCGACGCCCATTGGCTTGATACAAAACGATCGCATTAATACGGGATTTTAAAACCTATGTCCCCCATCATTATCCGCTGGCTGCCAAATCGCCAACTCGTCGGAGACGAACAAGTCGTGTTGTTCCTTCGCCGGCACTGGTTCGTGCTTTTTACAAAATACCTGCTTATGGCAGCCCTGGCGCTGATGCCGGTTGGCGCCTATATCCTGTTTAACGCGACCTTTTCCGGCATGCTGGTCAATCCGCTTGTGCATGCGCTGGTCGTGCTGGGCGGCAGTATCTACTACCTGTTCATCTGGCTGACGGTGTTTACCATCTTCATCGACTACTACCTGGACGTGTGGATTGTGACCACGCATCGCATCATCGATATTGAACAACGCGGCCTCTTCAACCATGTCGTGTCCGAACAAAGCCTGGAGATGATTCAGGATGTCTCATCCCGCATTAAAGGCGTGATTCCGACCCTGCTGGACTACGGCTATGTCCTGGTGCAAACGGCAGGAAAAACCATTTTGTTTGAATTCAAGCAGGTGCCAAACCCGCAGTACGTCGCGCAAACTATCGCCAAGCTTATGGATGAATTTCGCGATAAACACACGCACCATTCGCCCCAGCAGCCGTCCTAGCGGACGCTCTGCATGTCGGCCCAGTTCTTGCCGACTTCCGTATCTACTTTGATAGGCGCTTCCAGCTTCAGTTGCTGCGGATTTTCCATAGCTTTGTCCACCCAGGCCGCAACTTCGGCCACCAGATCGTCGCGCACTTCAAAGACCAATTCATCGTGCACGGTCAACAACATCTTCACTTCTTCCGGCGTATAGCGTTTCTGGAGTTCGCGGTCGATATCGATCATGGCGAACTTCATTAGGTCGGCAGCCGTGCCCTGGATGGGCATGTTGATGGCAATGCGTTCCGCCGCGGCGCGAACCACTGGTACCGTGGAATTAATTTCCGGGATGTACCGCCGACGGCCGAATAACGTCTCCACATAGCCATGCTTGCGGGCATGGCTTTTCATTTCCTCTAGGTACTCCATGATGGGCTGGTGGAGCGCAAAATACGTTTCAATAAACTCCTTGGCTTCCTGCATGCTGATGCCCGCGGTTTGGGAAAGGCCGTACGGACCCTGGCCGTAGATAATGCCGAAATTGATGGCCTTGGCGGCGTAGCGCATTTCATCTGTCACCTTCTCAAACGGCACGCCATGGATTTCCGAAGCTGTACGCTTATGAATGTCGTCGCCGGACACAAACGACGCGATCATATTTTTGTCTTTGGCTAATGAAGCAATGACACGCAATTCGATTTGCGAATAGTCGGCGGAAACCAGCGAATATCCCTGTGGCGCGACAAATGCGCGGCGAATCTTCATGCCCTCTTCCGTACGGACAGGAATGTTCTGCAAATTGGGATCCGACGAAGACAATCGGCCGGTCGCCGCCACGGTTTGCGAAAACGTCGTGTGTACGCGACCAGTTTTTGAATTCACCAGCGCGGGCAAGGCGTCTACGTACGTACTCTTTAACTTCGCCTTCTCGCGGTATTGCATGATCAAGCCAATGATCGGATGCAAACTGGCCAGCTTGTCCAGCTCGTCCGCGGCCGTGGAAAACCCCTGCTTGGTTTTTTTGATGCCTTTGGTAGGCAGCTTCAGCCGCTCAAAAAATACTTCCGACAGCTGCAGGGGCGAATCAATGTTGAATTCTTTACCAGCCAGGGCGTAAATCTTTTTTTGCAGGTCATCAATGGAGGAGGAAAGATCTTTTGATACGCCGGACAAGTACTGCGTATCGAGCAAGATGCCGTATGTTTCCATGCGCGCCAGCACGGGAATAAGCGGCAGCTCGATTTTTTCAAAAACGTGGGTGAGATTTTCTTCATTCAGCCGCTTCTGCAGGATATGGTATAAGCGCATGGTAAAATCCGAATCCGCCGCGCCGTACTGCGCCAGTTCTTCCGGCTTTTGTTCGGCCAGCTCCGTCATCGTCAGCTTCTTTTTGCCTGTACCCAGCAAGTCGTCCAATGTCGTCATTTGCGCGCCAAATTCTGCAAACGCCAGGTCCTTCAAACCATGGTTGCGCTGTCCGGGGTTAAGTAGGTATGCGGCGATTTTCGTATCAAACACTACGTTGTTCACGATAAACCCGGCCTGCTGCAGCACCTCCAGGTCGAACTTAGCCTGATGCGCGACTTTTTTAATCTGCGGGTCGGCAAACACCGCCTTCAACGCGGGTGTGACCGCGGCGGCGTCAATGTAAAACGCCTCTCCCTCTTTGGCGCTGACGCTGAGACCGAGCATCGTATCCTCAAAGACGCTGGTGCCGGTCGTTTCCGTATCAAATGCAAACAGACCGCGCTTGGACAAGAGCTTGGCCACGCGGTCCGCGCCGACCGCATCCGTAACATATTCGTACGTTCCTGTTTGCGGCTTGATTATAACCCCGTCGTGTCGCGGCATGGCGCTGGGGCGCGGCAGGCGGGCAAGCAAGGAACGAAACCCAAGTTTCTGGAATATAGAAATGGCGCGAGGAACGTCATAACGCGATGAAGACGCTTCGTCAAAATCAAACGGAACGGGAACATCATCACAAATGGTAACAAGATCTTTGGCCATCAGCGCGTCTTCTTTGCCCGCCTGCAAGCGTTTGAGCGCGGCGGGCTTGATGCCCTCCACGGCGTCTTTCTTGTTAATGGCTTTATACAGCGCTTCCAGCGTGCCGAACTGCTGCAGCAATTGCGTAGCTGTCTTTTCACCGATGCCTTTGACGCCGGGAATGTTGTCGGAGGCATCGCCGCGCAACGCCTTGTAGTCAATCATCTGCTCAGGCGTCAGGCCGTACTTGGCGCGGACCGCGTCGGCATCCATCAGCACGGTTTCCGTAATACCTTTTTTCAGGGCGTAGACATGCACCCTGTCGTTGACCAGCTGCAAGGCGTCCATATCCCCCGTCACGATAATCGTCTGTATTTCCTTATGTTTTTTGGCCTTGGCTGCCAGCGTACCAATGACATCATCGGCCTCATAGCCGTCCAAAAATACGTTGGGATAGCCGAACGCAGACACAATATCCTGGATAATCGGAACCTGGTCATAGAGCTCCTGCTCTTTAACCTTGCGCGTCGCTTTGTACGCTTCGTATTTGTCTTTGCGGAATGTGCGCGCAGCCGTATCCCAAGCAACAGCCAGGTAATCAGGCTTCAATTCGCCCAGAACTTTCAACAATATCGACGCGAATCCGTACGCAGCATTCACGATTGTGCCGTCTTCCGTCATCAGCGTGGGCGGCAACGCATGCCATGCGCGATGCAAAATCGCATTTCCGTCAATGAGAATAAACTTTTTCATACATTTTTTACTTGCCTGCATCTTAGCGATTTTCATGTTTTGCGTATAGTTGACGCGAAAAATGTTTCATGGTTGTGCGTGCTGTGGATAAATAAGTTGCGCTCAAGTGTCAATGCCGTACAATGTATGTGTTGAGACAAAAATAAAATAACCAAAACAGAAAGGGGGTGAGCATATGAAAAAGCGTAAAATGAAAAAGGCCGCGAAGCGCAAACCAGCGAAACGCAAAGTAGCGAAGAAGAAGCCAGTGCGCCGCGCCAAGAAACGGAAAGCTGCTAAGAAGCGCCGTTAAACTTTCGCGTACAAAACATGAAACGTCCTGAATGCTTGTCAGGGCGTTTCTTTGTTTTTGGACGCACGCGCATCTGCGCACTTTTTAAAACAACCTGTCCTGCTTTGCCACGCCGTTCTCCCGTTCTTTCTCGCTAAACACCGAAACCGTGCCGTACACGCCGTCATAGCCTGGTTTTACCGTGATTTTCCCTTCACGCATGCGGCGGATGCCTTCCGCAATAAGCGGGCCGGCCGCTGCCTGGATAGCCTCGATGGGCGCCTCAAGCAGCGTGAAAAACTCAGGGCCGACGCGGTTGATGACTACTTGATAGAGCGCCTGTACTTTCTTGGTATTTTTCTTTGCGCCCAATGCATCGGCAATAATTTCCTGCAACGGTACGATGCTCTTGTAGGGGATGCCGTTGGCCGGTTTCTCTCCCAGCGGCCGGTCGGCCAATGTCGAAACGCGATGATACACGCCGACAGTCAACCGCTTGCCGCATTTCGGACACAATCCGTTCAGTCGTTTTGTTTCTTCCGGTTCGCAAGAAAACGCGCATGCCGCATGTCCGTCCAAATGATACTTCCCTTCTTCGGGAAAAAATTCAATGGTATACGCGAAGCGGCCTACATCGTGATTCTTCAATGTCTCGTAAATCGCATCATAAGAAACAGTATCCAGATTTAATACGTTCGCTTCGCGCCCTAAATTTTCCAAACTGTGCGCGTCGGAATTGGACACCATCACAAACCTGTCGTTTTGCGACAATCGCCAATTCATGGCCGGATCGGAAGATAAGCCTGTCTCCAGCGCATAGATGTATTTGCTATATTCGCCAAAACACTCTTCCACGGAATCAAATCCGGATTTGGATCCGAAGATGGCGAACCACGGCGTCCACGAGTGCGCCGGTACAATCAACGCTTTCTCGCTGATCTCCAGCGCCATGGCGGCGATGTCTTTGGCCGAAATGCCCAGAATAGGCCGGCCATCGGAGGCCAGTTTGGCACCGCGCTTTTCCAGCGCCTTGATAAACGCATCCACATGCGCCATCTCCGGAAACGCTAATAACAGATGGATGCGGCGCACCGAACCGCCCTGCGAATAAATACAGGAAATCTCGGTTGATAAAAAAAAGAACGGCGCGGACTGGTTTGCCCCCGGCGCAGGACGGAAGCCGGATGCCGCCGCAACGGCATTGAATTCGTCCGATGTCCGAAGCGCATACAACCCGTTGCCCAGCGGCTCAAGCTTGGAGGCCATCTCCTTATACCAGGCCGGATGCGTGAAATCTGACGTGCCAACGATATCAATGCCCTTGATGCCACACCAATGGCTGATGTGCTCCAGGTCCAGCTGCTTGCTGCAGGCGCGGGAATACTTGGAATGCAAATGGAAGTCAAAAATCTGCATACCTATTTCTGTCCGGCGCGGTCGGCTTCAGCCAAATCCAAAGCGTGCTCATTTGGCACATTGCGCCCGTCCAACGTAATAAAACGCTCTTCATCGATAAAGCCGCTGACCACGTTTCCTGACGAAACCCAGGTGTACGCGCCGATAATGACGCCCGGATTCGTCGTCACGTGCGCGCCAAGACGGGCATAATCGCCGATAAGCGCGCCCAATTTGTCATGCGGCGTTTCAATCAGTCCATCCGGGCCTCGCCAGGCAATGGCCCCTTGATCAAACCGCCGATTTGCCACCACGCAGCCGGTCCCGATACGCGCCCCTTTGCCGACAACGCTGTCGCCGACAAAACAGTTTCCCTGCACTTTCACCCCGTCGCACAGAAAGGCATGTTTCAGCTCTGAGCCGTGGCCAATGACGCAGCCGTCGCTCACGACGGTGCCGGAACGGATAAGCGTATGGGAACGGATTTCGCAGTTCTTTCCGATGATCACGTTGTCTTCAATCACAACAAACGGGTGGATGATTGTGCCGTCGCCGACAGTCACGCGATGGCTGATGACAGCTGTGGGATGAATGTTTCCCAGGCGCACGGAGGCAAGATCGCGAAACAGGCCGTTCCAGGACAAATCGGGCAGCTGGTCGAACACATCCGGCAACATCGGATGCTCCTCCAGATGGGGAAATACGACATGATAATCAAGCATAGCAAGCCCATGCTAGCATGCCGCCGCGCTGCACAAAAGAAAAGACCCCACAAGCCCTCCGTCTTGTGGGGTCCCTTCGTCTGCGCGCCGGTTAGGCCGCGGGGCGCTGCGCGCCGGCCTCGTTCCCTTCCGCGTTCTCCATGAACGCCTCCAGGTACGGGTCGATGTCGCCCATGGTCTCGGCCGCCGTCGCCAGGATGTAAAGCGTCTGCTCCACATCGTCCTCCGTCCCGGCGCTGAGACCGTCGCGCCGGTCCATCTCCACCATGCGTTGCGCCACCAGCCTGTGGCTGACGCGCCCCTTGCCGGCTCGCTTCGCCGCTTCGCTCATGTCCTGCTCGTTTCTCGTTACGGATTCCTCCTCGTATTCTGACGCCATCCATAGCGTCAGTCGCACAAGGACGACTACAGCTGCACGCGGTCCGCTTTTACCGTTTGACCATAAAACATGGTGGCCAGTCGGTCAAACTGGTTGTTCTTGTCCGTCGTCAGAAAACGGACGCTGCCGCCCCGCGACAAACGCTCGGCCATTTCCGGATGTCGCTGCAAATAGTCGACCAATGAGGCCGACACCACGGCGGGTGAATCAATGACCTGCACCCGTTTGCCCATGGTGGCAACAATGGCACCGCGAACGAGCTCGTAATGCGTGCAGCCATTCACCAGCACCTGAATGCCAGCCAGCTTCAAGGGACGCAAGTAATATCGCAAAATGCTTTTTGTTTCCGCCCGTTTATGGAAGCCTTCTTCAATAAGCGGGACCAGCAGCGGGCAAGCCTGCTCTACCACGCTTGCGTCCGCGCCAAGCAGCGTCTGGATTTCTTTCGTGTAGGCCTGGGCCGTTACCGTGGCCCGCGTGCCAATGACGCCGATATTCTTGCCGTTGCCCAGACGGCCGATCTCTTCGGCGATGGGGCGGACCACGCCCAGCACGCGCTTCTTGGGGTCAATGCCCGGCAGCCATTCCTGCTGCAAGCGGCGCAACGCCTGCGCGGACGCCGTGTTACAGGCCAAAATCACGAGTTCGCACCCCTGTCCGAACAAGTACTCCACCGCTTCTTTGGTATAGCGATAAATGATGTCATGCGAATGGTTGCCATAAGGCGCGCGCGCCGAATCGCCAAGATATACGTAATCGTATTCCGGCATAGCGGCGGTGATGGCGCGTAAAATAGCCAGTCCGCCAAATCCGCTGTCAAAAACACCAATGTTCATATGCGCTTGCGAGCCACGAACCTTAGCACGGAACAACGCCCCTCGCAAGCTATACCGCCATGCCCCCGGCAATGGTGGCGTTCAGTAAAATCTCGCTGACGAATGTGACAAAGACAAAGACCGTAAAAACAAGAAAGGCCCAGCATGCCAGCAGGAATTTCCCGGCCACATGCATTTGCGCGGCCTGCAAATGTTTAAACTGCTTCACGTCCAGCAGCTCTTTATAGGTCAGGTACAAGTAAAAAATGGAGGCAGGGACCAGGACAATCGAGATGAGCGCGGAAACAATCGGGCCCACCGACGGCACAAACCCGATCATGGTCTGCAGCGTCAACAGCGTGAAGAGAAACAAAAAGCGGCTGAACATGGGCCACCACCATCCGCGCACCAGGTCGCGGCTGCGGCGTAATGCCGCTCGCACCGGTACGTCTTCCACCACAAGGATAAACATAGCCATGGACCAGAACACGGCAATGATCAACCCTGGAATGATGAAGACCAGAGTCGCGACAAACGACACCGCGGCCACCACCAGAGCGAGCACGAACATGGCCGGCAGTTTCAGCAGCACGGAATGGCGAAACATCTGCGCAAGCGGACGGGGCCGCACATCGGCGACCAGATGGATGAGACAGCCGGCCATGGCCAGCTGGTATACGAAAATCAAGGCGGAGCACAACCCAAGCACGAAGGTCTGCGTCCAGGATGGCTGAGCCAGGACGAGCGCCGCAGCCGCGTACAACAACACCAATGCGACCTGCCCGACCAGCAATAAGGCGACGGACTTCCAATGCACCGCGAACAACGCAAGCGCTTGCTTAAATACGGCGCGCGACGGCCGCCACGATTGATGTTGGGCAAGAAGCATAAAGAAAGATTATGTGTTTGTATTTTAGCAAACTTTCCGCCCGGCGTTATCCTCGGATGAGGCTCAGCAGCTCATCGCGCTTTTGTTCCATCAATTCGAGGGTTTTTGCCTCCACGTTCAGCCGCAATACCGGGTCATTGGCGGAAGGCCGGACATTACAGCGCCAATCGGGATACTCCAACGACACGCCATCAAGCTCGGAGAGATCGGCATCTGCATAGCGTTCCTTTAAAGCGCGCAACACGGCCTGCTGATCCTGTACCTGCGAATTGATTTCCCCCGAAACAAAATACGGGCCCAGATCCGCGATCAGTTGGGACAGCGGCTTGCCCTGCGTGGAAATCATTTCCAGGGCAATGAGCGCCGGAATCATGCCGTTATCCATGTACTTGTTGTCGGTGAAATAGAAATGGCCGCTGACTTCACCGCCGAACACCGCCTGTTCCTGGCGCATGCGGCGCTTGATATGCGCATGCCCCACGCGCTCCATGCACGGTTTTCCTCCGGCTTCCAGGACCGTGTCTCGCACCACATGGCTGGCGCGGACGTCGTAGACGATGGCAGCTCCAGGCCGCGCTTGCAAAAACTTCTTTGCCAGCAAGGCTGTCAGAAAATCACCGTGCACGAACTGTCCCCGCTCGTCGATGAGGTATGCGCGGTCTGCGTCGGCGTCAAAGGCAATACCCACGTCCGCACCTGCTCTGGCCACGGCCTCTTCAATGTCGCGACGGTTTTTTGGCTCAATCGGATTGGCTTCGTGATTGGGAAAACTCGCATCAGGATCAAAACACAGCTCCGTTATTTCCAACGGCAGCGGTTTGAACACCTCGCGGACAATGGGACCGGACACGCCATTGCCGCAGTCAATGACGACCTTTAGCGGTTTGACCTTGCTGACGTCAATGAAGCCCCACACAAATTGCAGATAATCCTGGAGGACGTTTTTTTGCTGCAGCGAGCCGCGGCGCGCGCCGCTGACGCCGTTTGCCGCCTGCTGCGCCAGTTCATGGAGTTGTTCCATGCCGCTGCCCTGTCCGATGGGCTGCAACTCCTTTGTAATGAACTTGAACCCGTTGAACTGTGCCGGCATATGCGAAGCGGTAATCATGACCGCGCCCTCCACACCTTCATTCTTTGGGCCATGGACGCTGTAAAACCAGGAGGCAAAGTACGTCATGTCCGTCGTAACCTGTCCCAGGTCCCATACGTCGACGCCGGCATCCAGCAAACCGTCAATAAGCGCCTGGCGCAATGCCGGCGACGAGGCGCGGTGGTCATATCCCACAACCACCGTGCGGGCGGGGTTATAGGCGGCAAACGCCCTGGCAATGGCATAGGCGGTGCTTTCATCCATGTCTTGCGGCACGGCGCCGCGCACATCATATGATCGAAAGACGCTTTTGGGAGTACGAAACGTGGTAAATGGCATAAAAAAGGGGACAGCTTTCTGTCCCCACCATAGAATGTTTTTGCAGGCCAGTCTAGCGCCATCGCCGCAGTTCATGCCGTTCAAATTGCAGCAGCGCGCCCACGCCAAGAGAAAGTGCCAGGGCCGAAACCATCCAACCGATAAACGGTATTAAGGTAACAATGTACAGCAGCGTGATGCCAAGCAAAGAAGACCAGCCCAGCGAAACGCCGCGCCAATGGCGGTTGGTAAATTGTTTGATGATCCATTCCCCGACATAGGTCGAAACAATAATTTTGCCAAACATGACCGCCAGTACGTATAGCGTAAACATAGCCATCGCAATCGGCACGCCCGCAACCGTCAGGGCGATGATAAGCGAAACGACCGGCACGCCGATAAGCGTCAGCAATCCGATGCCCAAAGCGGGCCAGACGCCATGGTCAAGTTCACGCATGGATTTTTCCAGCTTTTTGGGCAAAAGCCAGATGAT
This sequence comes from uncultured Gammaproteobacteria bacterium, assembly GCA_964415935.1. Classification (GTDB taxonomy): domain Bacteria; phylum Patescibacteriota; class Patescibacteriia; order VMEV01; family CAYQCH01; genus CAYQCH01. The sequence goes on along the minus strand of CAYQCH010000008.1, from coordinate 14,101 downwards.
GCACAGGGCAAGCAACCAGAAGCCCAACCATTTCATGACCACAAAAAAGAGAAATAATCCCAATGCAATGCCTGCTGCGGCGCCGACTTCCTGCTGTTGCGGTTCAAAGGCCTCGAAGTTCACCTCGCCTTTAACCAGCGCGCCGGACATGACCTGCGCGGCAACGGGGCTGGCATAGCTTAAATTTCCGCCAATGACGGACGTGGGCTGCAAGATGATGCGCTCGGCCTTCAACCAGACATCGTGGTTGACAGTACCCGAAAGAACCGCCGACCCGACGGCGCCGCGCAAATCGCTCTTGATAAGCCCGTCCATGTCCAGTTCGCCGGCAAACACCAGTGCTTCATACCCCACTGCCGACTGTTTAGAGAACCGCACCGTTCCGGCGGCCGCGTTGAAATTCTTGCCAATCACGCCGTCAACATCGACTTCGCCGGCAGCGACGCGCACATCCCCCAAAACAGGACCGGCAATCACAACCCGACCGGCCGCGGCAATGACGTCGCCCGTGACCGTGCCGTTGATTTTGACCGTCTCCGCGACGACGATAAGGTCGCCCTCTACGGTGCCGTCGATTTGAACCAGCTCGCCCGCCCGGTACACATTGCCGGAAACTACTTCATTGGCCGGGACGTAATATACCGAGGGCTGGCGCATGTCCTGACCCTTTGCCAAAGCGGCTCCAGGCACGACAAGCAGCGCCGCCAACACGAAAAAAAGAGATCGCATATGTTTTTGTTTATTCATACCTATATTATACGCGTTTGCGCGCCGCCAACACAAGATTGCGCGCTTTCCAGGGTAAAACGCGCCGCCCCTGATTCATATATCTCACGGAAACCTCGTCCAACGGATTGTCATTAAACAACCGCCGCAGTTCTTTTTTTCGAAAGGCATGATAATACCGGTATCGCGCCACTCCGACTTTCCATCGCCATGGCAGAAACACGTCCGTGAAGCGAATACGCGACCGTGCTGACGGTTCAAGCGTGGCAAGACCTTCTTTCTTTTTAAAAAACAGCGGCCACAGCCTGGGCTGCCACAGCCCCATGACCGAAACAATCACCTTCCCGCCCGGCTTCAACACGCGCAAAGCTTCATTCGCTGCTTGCCGCCGCTCGTCTCGCGTCATCAAATGGTGCATCGCAGCAACGGAAAAGACTGCGTCAAACGTCGCATCGGCAAACGGCAAGTGCAGCATACTGCCCTGCACAAACATCGCTTCGGGGTATAATCGACGCGCCTGCTCCAGCTGCTTATCGCTGATATCGATGCCCGTATACGATGCGCCTCGTTTGCGGACGGACTCATACAGCCGCCCCATGCCGCAGCCGACATCAAGCACCGCGCTCCCCTCCGGGACAGTTTGCACTTCCTGTTCAATTTCCGCCCATTGCAACCCCCGCCGCGACTCGGCAAACGCAACGGCAATCGCGTCGTAATCCGCTTGCGTTTTGACTTCAATCGGGGTAAGTTTGTTAGTCTCCATATATGGGATTTCCCTCAGACTTTATCAAATACGTCGTCGACATCAAACCGAGCAACCGACAGACGCTGGATGTTTTGATGCGGAAAAAACTGGCCGGGTACAAGACATCACCGCCGAACTCGGCCTCCCTGCTGCGGGCATACCGCGACCTGCTGGCTGCCGGGGAAATCGAAAAACAGGAATGGCTGGAGCGATTGCTGATAAAGCGCGCTGTGCGTACATTATCGGGCGTTGCTCCGGTCCATGTCATGACCGCGCCGCTGGGCTGTCCCGCCAACTGTTTATACTGCCCGAACGAACCGGGCATGCCCAAAAGCTATCTGTCCAACCAGCCGGGGTCCATGCGCGCCATCCTTAATGACTTTGACCCATACAAGCAGGTTACCATGCGCCTGCGTGCTTTGCACCAGAACGGCCACCACCCAGAAAAAATCGAACTGATTGAAAATGGCGGCACCTGGACGGCCTTGCCGCGCCGCTACCGGGTCTGGTTCATGACCCGATGCTACCAGGCTGCCAATGATTTTGACCCGTCCGTGCAAAAGCCCTCCGCCGATTTTATTCCACCCAAAAACAGCCACTTGGCGGTGCTCAACAAACTGAAGGGGCGAAACAACAATTTTGATAAGACGTTGCGACTGGAAGATGACGACGAAGCCGATTTGCTTCCTGCGCTGTTTGAAGCGCAGAAAAAAAATGAAACGACCGCTTACCGCATCATCGGCGTTACCGTGGAAACGCGGCCGGACTGGCTGCCCGATGAAGAGATTAAACATTTGCGCGACATCGGCTGCACTAAGGTGGAACTGGGCGTGCAAAGCATCGACGACACCGTGCTGAAATACAACAACCGCGGACACGACGTGCAAACCGTAATCAATACGACGCGCCGCTTGCGCGATGCCGGGTTCAAAGTCGCCTATCACATGATGCCAGGCATGTTCAAAGCCACGCCCGAAGGCGATGTGGCCATGTTTGAGCGGCTGTTTGCCGAGGGGGGCTTCAAACCGGACTTCCTGAAAGTGTACCCCTGCGTAGTCGTGAAGGAAGCACCGCTGTACAAGTTGTGGGAGCGCGGCGACTTTGTGCCATATGACGCGCAAACGCTGCTCGACACGCTTATCCGCATCAAACAAACATTCCCCCGCTACTGCCGCGTCGCCCGTTTGGTGCGAGATATTCCTTCCGAAAGCATTTCCGGCGGCAACAAAGTGACCAACTTGCGCGAAATGCTACAGCGTGAAATGAAAAAGCGCGGATTGAAATGCCAGTGTATCCGCTGCCGCGAAGTCATGCGCGACGCCAAGCAGGAAGAGCTTCGCTTGCATGAAACCGTCTACGACACTGCCGGCGGCGCGGAACATTTCCTCACCTTTGACAGCGCTGCAGACGACAAACTGTATGCATTCTTGCGCTTACGCCTGCCGGCTGAACGCGCGAACAACATGACGGATCTGTTTCCAGAACTGTCCGGCGCCGCGCTTATTCGCGAAGTACATACGTACGGCAAACTCGCCCGCCTCACGACAGGCACCGCTGAAAAAACCGCCCAGCACGGCGGTCTTGGCAAACAGCTGATGTTACGCGCCGAAGAAATCGCGCAGCAAAAAGGCTTCTCCAAAATCGCGGTTATTTCCGGCATCGGTACGCGCGAATACTACCGCAAACTCGGCTACGTCCAGGAAGGGACGTATATGGTAAAGGCGCTGGCACAAAAGGATTGACGCAATAGCCCATTTAAGCGCACAATCCAAGCATATGTTGTAAGAAAAGCAAACAGTTCGCTGCCCACTTTAACCATGTAGCATTGTTTGCTTTTTTGTATGCCAAAACTCCACCAACAAGACCCTATCATTGCCAAAGCCATCGCCGACGAGCTGGAGCGCCAGCGCCACGGCCTGGAACTGATCCCGTCTGAAAATTTTGTCTCCGTTGCCGTCCTGGAAGCGCTCGGCTCGATCCTGACCAACAAATACGCAGAAGGGTATCCGGGCAACCGCTACTACGGCGGCACGCAGTTCGTTGACGTCGTCGAGCAGCTGGCTATTGACCGCGCCAAAGAACTCTTCAAAGCCGAACACGCCAATGTGCAGCCGCTCTCCGGCGCGCCGGCCAATATCGCCATCTACTCCGCCCTGCTCAAACCCGGCGACACCGTGCTGGGCATGGACCTGTCGCATGGCGGGCATCTCACGCATGGGCATCCTGTCACATTCATGTCGAAGATTTTCAACTTCGTGCGGTATAAAACCGACCAGGCCACGGGGCTGATCGATTTAGACAACCTCCGCGCCATGGCCAAAGAGCATAAACCGCGCATCGTTCTGGTGGGCTACTCCGCCTACAGCCGCGAAATCGACTTTGCGGCAGTCAAAGCCATTGCCGACGAAGTGGGCGCCCTGACTATGGCTGACATCTCGCATATCGGCGGCCTGGTGGCGGCCGGCGAAATGAACAACCCGGCTCCCATCTTCGATGTGGTCATGACCACCACGCATAAGACCCTGCGCGGCCCGCGCGGCGGCCTGATCCTGTGCAAAAAGGAACATGCCAAAGCCATCGACAAAGCCGTATTTCCGGGCTTGCAAGGCGGGCCGCATGAACACAATATTGCCGGAAAGGCCGTGGCGTTTGGCGAAGCGCTTCAACCCGAGTTTAAAGACTACGCCCGCAACATCAAAACCAATGCATTAGCGTTATGCGATGCAATGGCCGAAGAAGGATTCAAAATCATTTTTGGCAAAACGGAAAACCATCTGGTGCTGGCCGACGTTACGCCGCTGGGCGTGGCCGGCAAAGAAGCGCAGCAAATCCTGGACAGCGTCCACATTACCTGCAACAAAAACATGATTCCCGACGACCCGCGCTCGCCCATGGACCCGTCCGGCATCCGCGTTGGCACGCCGGCCCTCACCACCCGCGGCTTCACGGCACAAGAATTTACCGTTATCGGCCATTTGCTCGGCCAGGCCATCAAAGAGCGTAACAACGCCACGGCCCTGGAAGGCATCCGACGCACGGTGCGCGAGCTGACCGACAAACACCCCCTCTACCCTGAATTGAACTAACCATGCCCGCCAAAATCATTGACGGCAAAGCCATTGCCGAAGACATCCAAAAACAGGTGCGCCGCGACATTGTCGAACAGGGAATAACTCCCGGTTTGGCCGTCTTTCTCGTAGGCGACGATGAGGCTTCCAGGCTCTACGTGAAATTGAAAGAAAAGGCCTGCAAACGCGTGGGCATCGACTTCCATAAATACCTGTGCGACAAGGACGTCTCCGTGGATGAAGTCGTGGAGGCCATTCAGTACATCAATAAAGACGAACACGTGGATGCTATCCTCGTGCAGCTGCCCTTGCCCAAAAAACACGACGCTAAAACCGTCATCGATGCCATCCGGCCGGACAAAGACGTGGACGGGTTTCATCCGCAAACGCTGAAAGCGTTCCTTTCCGGCGAGGCGGATTTTATTCCCGGCCTTTCCCTGGGCATCATTCGGCTGATTGAAAGCACCGGAGAATCGCTGCACGGGAAAAAAGCTGTCATTCTAGCCAATAGTGAAATCTTTTCCGCGCCGCTGCAAAAACTGCTGCAGGAACACGGCCTTGACGTGCAGGTCGTCGGACCGTCACAAAAAAACCTGGACACCGTTACCGCCGAAGCCGATGTGCTGGTGGTGGCCATTGGCAAACCGGGCTTTGTCGGCGCCGACATGGTCAAGAAAGGTGCGATTGTCATTGACGTCGGTACCACAAAAATCGACGAAGAAATTACGGGCGACGTCGATTTTGAAGCCGTGAAAGAAAAGGCCGGCCATATCACGCCGGTGCCGGGAGGCGTCGGCCCGGTCACGGTGGCCATGCTGCTGGAAAACACGGTCAAGCTGGCCAAACAGCATCGCAAGTAAAAACCGAGGCATCCGCCTCGGTTTTCGTTATGTCCACGTTACGCCAGTATTCTGGCCGGGCGATGGATCGTCTGGATGCCTCGCCGATTGCTGCGCCAGCGCTTGGCGCATGGCTTTGGTGGTGCGCCGAAACGCCATGTACACAATACCGGGAATCACCATAAAACAGAGCCCGAACCCGGCAAAAAAGATGGGCAAAAACCATGTTTCCATGAAGGTGCCCACGCGGAGGGAACCGGATGGCGTGAGCTCCACGCTTACCGCGTCCAGCGGCTTGCCTTCCTGGTAGGCCATTGCTCCCATGATTGCGCCGACGGCAAAGAAGAGGGCGCCAATGACCATCATCGGAATCGTCACCCAGGCCACAACTCCCTGCACGCCGCTGATGATATGGCTATTCACACAATCCGCTTTGGTCGAATAAACAACGCCACTCCGATTCCTTGCCGTTCAGCTGGATACGGTATTTGTCTGTGTACAACTTGACCGTCTCTTCGATCTGCGCCTTGATGCGCGGATCATCACAGGTACCGGCGGACAAGAAGCTGCCTTCAAAATCGATGACGCGCACGCCGTCCTCGTAATGGATGTTGGTCAATTTGATGGTCGGTGCGGACGGGGCCACGGCATTGCGCAATCCCTGATCAAAATAGGCCGTTTCCTTGATCGTGATCAACTCCACGATGGCATGCGCCAGGTCGCTTTGCGTTTTCGTAAGCGTGCGGCGGACCGGCACCAGCAGGCTTTCACAACCGAATTCCATATATGCGTCATCTCCTTTGTATTCGGCTTTTTCCGCTGTCAGAAACACGACTACGCTATTTTCATCGGCCTTCATGGTCAAGTCACCAATGACTTTGCCGCCATAGCCTGTTCCTTTGGGCTTTTCCATGGCCTCACTCGGCTCCTCTTCAACTGTTTCGGGTTTTTCCATGGATTCGCCGGCATCTTTTTCCATCTCGCTTTCAGGATCTTTTTCCGGGTCTTCCATCATGGCACCGTCATTTGGTTTTGGCTTGGGAGTCTCCTTTTCCTCCATGACCGGTTCATTGTCTTCCGATTCTTCCACGGATAAAGGGGTAAAGTTGCAGCCCGCCCCCATCAGGGCAACGGCCAGGCCGATCATCAGCAAACGATATGCGGTCATACATTGTTGATTAACGATCTATTACGAAAAGCCTAGCAAATTCGACTATTTTACGCCATGCGTCAATTGACAAGGCCATGGCGGCGTGGTACGTCATGCATACGTGAGGTGCCTATGGCTTCCCCTGTTTCAGAAGACTTTCAACGGCAGCACCGCGCTGCAAAGGAGTACGCCGACCAGATGCTGCAAGTGGTCAGCCAGCGGCTGGCCAACAGCCCGTTCGCCATCTCGGATGATGCGCGCGAGGGCGTCATGGAGCTGGCTTCCAACATCCGTCGATGCGCTGAGCGCATCGAGGAGCTGGTCAGCGTCGTCAGCCAGCCCGACTTCTCTACAACTGACCGTGATTCTGTTTCACATGCGATGGATGAGATCGCCGAGCCGACGGAGGATCTCGCCGCCGCCTTGTCGGAACTCGCGACGATGGAGATTTCGACCAGGGCCGCCCGCAGCGACGAGCTGTCCATCTGGGAGGCGGAGTGGAAGCTGGTCATCGCCCGCCTGCAGCATGCCGTCTGCGGCCTGCGCGTCATGGGGTACGGGCTGCTTCTGCTGCTGCAGCGGCAGGTCAGCTGAGATCACGGACCAAAAGAAAACAGCCTACGCTTCCCTTGCGGGTCGCGTAGGCTGTTCTTCAATACGGCGGGAACCAGCCGCTGTTGTTGCGCGGCGGCGGTTCATGTGCCGGCGGATCGAGAAGGACCCGATCGTTTGGGTGCTCCTTCTCGCGCTCCGCTTCGACCGTCACGGCCGTCTGCACGTCAGGTTGTGGCGGTTCACGCCCCGGCGGCCGTTCGGACACTGACGCCTTCCAGCAGGCGGTTGAACTCATCCTTGTCCTCGATGGGAATGAGATGCTCGAGACGAGCGGAGCTGAGCACGAGGCCGTAGAGGCGCAGCGGCTTGATCTCCGGCAACGGCTTGACGGAGCCCAGCTGCAACACCCTGGCGATCCTCGCATTGGCCACCACCAGGTCGCGATGTTGCCGGTCGGCGACCACCGCCCACGCCGCACGAGGCTGAAGCCTCATCTCGCTGGGGCCGAGCTGGTCGGCAATGCGCATCTCCCTCATGCCGCAGATGTTGCTGAACATGGACATGGACGGGAAGTCGTTGCCGCAAACCACCTTGTGGATCCGGCTCGGCAAGTCGTAGTCGACACGCCATTCGCCTGACTTGTCCCGCTGAAGGCGGCGCGTGTCTGAGCGGTCAAGAGAGCCTTCGCCCTCGTGCCCATCATCGCCAACCGTGATCAGAAACACCAACTGTGCGTCGGACATTCGTTCTGATTCCCCCTGATTCTACAGAAAAACTGGCCATTATTCCCCTGAGGGAACAATCACGGATGTTACGCGAAAACCGCGTTTCTGTCAAGATTGTTCGACACCTGCCCAGCCGCGGCAGGTTCGTTGACAAAGAAACTGGGCCAAGATACGCTAAGTCAATCATATTTTTCTTATGTCATTTTCCATCGGCATCGTCGGCCTACCCAACGTGGGCAAGTCCACATTATTCAAGGCCCTGACCCGCATCCAGGTCGATGCGGCCAATTACCCATTCTGCACCATCGACCCGAATGTGGGCGTGGTGAAGGTTCCTGATGAACGCCTGAACCAGCTGGCGCAGATTTATCCGTCGGAAAACGTGCTGCCAACAACCATTGAGTTTGTGGACATTGCAGGCCTGGTGAAAGGAGCCTCTCAAGGCGAGGGCCTGGGCAACCAATTTCTCACCAACATTCGCGACTGCTCAGCCATTGCCCAGGTTGTGCGCGTCTTTGAAAGCGGCGACATTATTCACGTGGCCGGCAAAGTGGATCCGGAAAGCGATGTGAACACCATCAATTTGGAATTGATCCTCTCCGATTTCGCCGCGGTTGAAAAACGCCTGCAAACAGCAAAAAAATCGCTGAAGAGCGGCGCCAATAAGGAGCAGGAAAAAATCATTGCCGCGCTCACAAAGGTGTATGACGCGCTTAATGCCAACAAGCTGGCTTCTTCCGTGGAGCTGACGGATGACGAATTGCCCGTAATCCGCGAAATGCGCCTGCTGACCATGAAACCCATGCTCTATGTTCTGAACGTCAGCGAATCACAGCTGACCGCGCCACTGGAGCGTCCATCCTGGATGGATCCCAAAGCCCCGATTGTCCGCATTTGCGCGCAGGTGGAAGGCGAGCTCGCTGACTTGCCCGCTGAAGACGCCAAAGCCATGATGTCTGACCTCGGCCTGAAAGAAAGCGGCCTCGACCAACTGATCAAAGCAAGCTACACCCTGCTGGATCTGCAGACATTTTTCACTGTCGGCCCCAAAGAAGCGCGCGCCTGGACCATGAAAACCGGCACCAAGGCCCCGCAAGCGGCCGGTATCATCCACACGGATTTTGAAAAAGGGTTCATCCGCGCCGAAGTCATTGACTGGCAGGACTTCGTCACATACAAAGGCGAGGCAGGTTGCCGCGAAAACGGCAAACTGCGCACGGAAGGCAAAGAATACGTCATGAAGGACGGCGACGTCTGCCATTTCCTTTTCAACACCTAGCAAAAAGCCCCCGTTCGGGGGCTTTTTTATGCGGCTATTTCGCTTGTTTGTACTCCGCAAACACTTTTTTCAGCACGTCCAGTTCATCATCGAACATGACCATGTTCGCTTCGTAGTCATAGCCTTCCGTGCCGCGCACCTTGGAGTACGGGATCATCTTTTTCAAATCCGCTTCCGACACCCGCTTGAACTCAGACACTTCCTGCGTGGTCTGCAGCTTGCCGCTTTCCTGGTTGCCTAACGATGCGGCGTGGTAGAACGTCTGTTCTTTGACGGTGTTGCCCACCACGGCGCTTCCCAGCTCGACAATCTGCTGCAGCTTGTCGAATTCACCCTTTGCCTCTTCCTTATACTCGCGCTTCATGGCCAGATACGGCAGCTCGCCCGGCTCAATTTGGCCATGGACGGTGGCTTGCAACAACCCAGGATGCCGCTCCAGCTTGCCGCGGCGCGATAAAATGACCTGCTTGGCCTCGGGAACGTATACGAATAAGGTAACGGTTTTTCGTTGCGCTGTTGCCATAGGCAACTAGTATATCATTTCCGCTCAAGCAAGAAAATTTCGCGGCCGACGCGCTGGCCGGGACGCTGATAGTCCAGCCCGCCGCGTTTGGACGGCGCCTCAAACACCTCCGCCCACGGCTGCAGCACGCGCCAGAAACGGCCTATGGCGCGCGGCAACGGGATGCGGCGGTCATCAAGCACCGGAAACAGCATCACCGCGCGGCCGCCGGGTTTGACCACTTTGGCCAACGCTTCCAGGGCGCCGTCATACAACTCGGACAGCTCGGCCTGGCGGCGGACAGCGGCGTCTTTTTTGATGGACGTTCGCACGGGGTCGCCCAGGAAGGGTTCCGTAGCCACGACATCCACAAAATGTTTCGGCAGCCAGGAGTCGATTTCCGCTACATCCACTTGTTCGACACGGCCTTCAGCCATGCCGGGATGCTGGGCGCGCAGCCATTCGAGGTTCGCCTGCGCATCGGATACGGCCTGAGATGAAGCATCGCTGCCCAACACTTTCCCCGCGCCCAACAGCAAGGCTTCCTGCATGATTGTGCCGGAACCGCAGAACGGGTCCAGTATCACCGTATCTTTCCCGATGGCAACACCCGACAAATTCAACATGATGCGCGCCAGCTTAGGCGGCAGCATGCCGGACACATCATCGCGCCGCGGGCGGTTCATGTCGCGATGCGCGAATGCCTCAAAATCCTGTACCGCCTGCGTTGCGCCGACAAAACAGCGTTTCGGCTCCAGCGCCACCAGCACTTCAATGCCCTTCTCATCGACCAAATGGTTCTTCTCCACCACAACGGACGACAGCTGCGGCTCCTCGCTGGTGACAAAACGCACGGAAACGCCCCGCGCCTTTAAATTCTGCTTAATAGTCATGCCAAGCAGATACATCTGCTCCTGCACGGCCTCCAGCTGCTTGCGCGTCATGTCCGGCGATGCCGGATACACGCTGATGCCAAAACTCAAACGGCCGGACTGGGGGATGCGCGATTCGATGAGCGAACGGACTGCCTCGTCCAGGCCGCGCGCGGGGTGCTCGGCCGCGCCGCCAAACTTGATCAGCCCGCCGCAACGGTGAAACAGCTCGGGCGTAAACCCATCCACATCAAAAACCGCCACCTGTTTTGATCCGGAGACGGCGGTAAACGGCAACGCGCGGGCATGCATGACTTGGATGAGCTCAGCCAGGCAAAGCTCGGACTCGCGCCCGAGCACGAAAATATGGTTCATGGAAGTTTTAATTATTCCCACATCCTAGCGGAAAACATAGAACATGTCACGTTTTGGTCAGGGTAGTAATGGGCCGGCTCTGCAGTATATGGAATTTGTCTCCTTCCAGCGCCCATTCCACATCCACGGGAAAACCGTAATGCCTCTCAATGCGCTCGACCAGCTTGCCCAGGGCAACGACTTGCAGGTCCGTCAGGGTCTGCAACACGCTGGCCCGATTGGCGTCGATGATATCCCAATTGCGCCGGTCCACCACGTAACTATCCGGCGTTGCCACGCCGGAAGCCAGACGCTCGCCAAACCCTGGCACAGCCTCAATGATCATTTGCGACGGGTCTTCCGTTACGGGATGTACGGAAAACGCCGCTCCGGCCACGCGGCTGCGCACCATCTTTTGCACGACCACGGCAACGGAAATCTGCGTCTGGGCAAATCCTTTTTCAAAGCGGTAAAAAATAGCGCGCGGCGAAAACAGTGAAGACCAGCAGCGCTGCACGTGTTTGATCAGCCCGTCCCTGCCGACGTCCAAAAACGTATCCAGCTCGCCGGCCCAGCTCGCATCTTGACCGTCTTCCGACGTCCCGGAAGATCGCACCGCCACGGCATCAGTGTCGAGATCATCGTATGCCTGCAACACTTGCTGGCTGATGGAATCGGGCATGCGCCCATGCGCGATGAAATGGCTGATTGCTTCCGAGGCGCGCTCAACCGAAGCGATGTCTTCATGGTTGACCTTTGCCAGCTGCGCCTGAACCTCCTGCAGCAAATCCGTCTGCGCCAAAAAGGAATCAAACGCTTCTTCGGAAATGACAAATCCCGGCGGCACAGGAAACCCCGCCTGCGTCAATTCTCCCAGCGACGCCCCCTTGCCGCCAGCAATGGCCACATCGCTTTGCGACAGCTTTTCGAAGGGATAAATAAAGTTCATAGATATAGAATATCGCCAAACGCCCGCCGCTGCCAATAAAGAGAAGCGCCCTGGAAAACCGCGAGGTTATCCAGGGCGCCAGCTACATATCGCTCCAATTCGGGGTTTCCGACACGCGCCAGGTAAACCGTTCTCCCAAGCGAAACGGGATGATGGCATCAGTCGGCGCCGCCGCGCATGGCGCATACTCGTACTCGCCTCTTTGCAGCCTGACCATGCGGGTGCTGCGCTTAAGGCCGTAGCACTGCGCGCCGAATTTGGACGTGAAGTCTTGCAGGCGCTGCAGGGCGTTGTACCTCTCGAATACCTGCGCCAAAATCGGCAAAGCTCTTGGCGCGCTAAAGATCCCAGCGGCGCCCTTCTCGCAATGCTTGCTGTGGCGCAGATGCGGCGCGCTGTCGGAGCCAAAGAAAAACTTATAACTCCCGCTGATCGCCGCCATGATGATCGCGTCCCGGTCCTGGGGGGTCTTCGCCACGGGCATGCAGTAATGGTGCGGCTGGATCCCGCTCCCAATCACGTCATCCAGGGTGAGCACCAAATGATGCGCCGTGATCGAAGCGTACAAATTTTCCGGCCCACACCGGACGGCCTGCACGGCATCCTCGCAGCTGACATGCTCCCAAATGATGTTCAGGCGCGGGTTGCGCTCGGCCAAGCCGAGCATATCCTGCACGCACAGCCGCTCGCGATCGAGGATGAACGCATCCGGCCGCTCGGCATGGACACAAAGCCTCATGCCTGTGCCGGCCATGGCATCCAACAACCGTTGCGGGATGTCTTGTACGCTCAGAAGCCCGTTATCGGAATTTGTCGTCCCGTGCCTGGGGTAAAATTTGGCGGCTACAACCCCGGCCGCGCGCGCCGCCTCAATCATGTCCGACGTGGTCTGGGCCGTCAGCTGTATGGTCATCAGCGGCTCAAACCCTTCGCACTTCATGCGGCGGCATGCCTCCAAAATCCGCTCCCGGTACGCGCTGGCATCTGCCGCCGTAAGCACGGGATTCGGCCGCAGGTTGGGCATGACCACCGCCCGCCCAAACACCAATGCCGTATAACGGATGACATCAAGCAGCACCTCCCCGTCGCGCAGATGCACATGCATGTCATCGGGTTGTCCGATGCACAAGGTGTCTATGGCCATGGTGGATCTCCTGTGGTAATGGCGCCTATGCGCCACCGCATTATGCAGCAATGCCTGTTTTAGGCAAACCCCTTGATAAAATCGAGAGATTTTGGTAAAGTTCGGCCACATGACGGACGCAAAAACCCCGTCATATTTCATTAATTAAGAAGGATTTTGTTCGCCATCCCCGACATGCTGCGGGGCCATCCGCCATCAGTTAAGAGCGGACGGGTGCAAAATCCCCTCTCTATGGCTCAAGAAGCCTCAAAGATGTATGACTTGCTCTACATCGTTCCCAACAAATACACGGAGAACGAAGTGCCGCAGGTCATGAAGACGGTCAATGATTTGATCGTGAAGATGAACGGAAAGGTCGTCAAAGAAATCAACTACGGCAAACGCCGACTGGCCTACCCAGTCAAGCACAACCATTACGGCTACTATATTTTAGACCGTTTTGAAGCGCTGGCCGCCGACACGCAAGCGTTAAACACCACCCTGCGCGTGCAGGACGAAGTGCTGCGCCACCTCATTACTGTTTCCATGAAAGAGGGCGACGTGCCGCAGGAAGCCGACCTCAAGCAGGTTGAGCTGCCTCCGCAACCGGCCGCAGAAAAACCCTCCCGCAAGCGCCCGTCCATCGTAGACGTTGAAGCCAGCGGCGCTGAAAAGGAAAAACTGAAGAAAGGTTCCACCTTCGATATCGAAAAAGAATTGGGCGTAACCGCCACGGAAGCAGAAGCCTCCATGGCCCAGGAAGCAAAGAAGGAAGAAACCAAGAGCGTCGACATCAAAGAACTGGACAACAAGCTCGACGAAATCATGAAGGACTTCCAAAACTAAACATCTAACGTCTAAGCAAACATATGGATCTCAACAAAGTCATGCTTATCGGCCGCCTGACCCGCGATCCTGAAACGCGCACGACGCCGCAAGGCACCGCCGTAACCACGTTCAGTGTTGCCACCGGCTTTACCTGGAAGGACCAAAGCGGCAACAAGCAGGAAAAGACCGAATTCCACAATGTGGTCGCCTGGCGCAAATTGGCGGAAATCTGCGCGCAGTACCTCAAAAAAGGTTCGCAAATCTATTGTGAAGGCCGTCTGCAGACCCGTTCCTGGGACGATGAACAGGGACAAAAAAAATACCGCACCGAAGTGATCCTGGACAACATGATCATGCTCGGCGGCAAAGGCGGCATGGGCGGCGGC
>CAYQCH010000007.1:34343-35497 GCA_964415935.1 uncultured Gammaproteobacteria bacterium | reverse complement strand
ACCATGGCCGCGCGCGGCGCCGTGCGCGACGTGGGGCGCGCCCTGGGCATGTCGTACGGGGAAGTGGATCGCATCTCCAAGATGGTACCCATGGGCGCGCAGGGTTTTCCCATGACCATTGAGCGCGCCATCACGGAAAATCCCGAACTGGGGACCATTTATAAAATCGAGCCGTCCACCAAGCGGTTGCTGGACCTGGCCAAGAAAGTGGAAGGCTGCGCGCGGCATCACAGCATTCATGCCGCCGGCGTGGTTATCTCCCCGGGCCCGCTGACGGACTTTACGGCCTGCCAGCTGGACGAAGAGACGGGCATCAACGTCACGCAGTATGAAATGAAGGCCGCCGAGTCCGCCGGCCTGGTGAAAATGGACTTTTTGGGTATCCGCAACTTGTCCATTCTCGGCCGTACCGTGGACCTGGTGAAAAAATTGCGCGGCAAGGACATTGATATCCTTCAAATCCCGCTCGACGATAAGAAAACCTACGAAATGCTGTCGCGCGGCGAGACGTTTGGCTGCTTTCAGCTGGGCGGCCGCGGCATGACGCGCTACCTCATGGAACTGAAGCCCACCACCATCCATGACATCATGGCCATGGTGGCGCTGTTTCGCCCGGGTCCCATGGAATGCATTCCCGAATACATTGCCCGCAAGCAGGATCCGTCCAAGGTGTCTTATCCGGACAAACGCCTGGAAAAGATTTTGGAAAAATCCTACGGCCTGCTGGTGTACCAGGATGACGTGCTGATGACGGCCATCACCATTTCCGGCTACGACTGGCTGGAGGCCGACAAGCTGCGCAAGGCCATGGGCAAAAAGATTCCGGAAGAAATGGAAGCGCAGAAAGAAAAATTCATCAGCGGCGCCATCGAGAAAGGCGGGCTGAGCAAGAAGCAGGCCGAAGACCTGTTCAAATTGATCGAGCCGTTTGCAGCATACGGATTTAACAAGGCGCATGCCGCCAGCTACGGCCTGGTTGCCTACCAGACGGCCTATATGAAGGCCAATTATCCGGTGGAGTACATGGCCGCCCTCATGACGGCCGAGCATTTTGATCTGGAAAAAATCGCCGAAGCCATTAAAGAGTGCCGCAACATGGGCATCCAGGTATTGCCGCCGGATATCAACGAATCGCTGGCCAATTTCACCGTGGT
>CAYQCH010000007.1:19931-34243 GCA_964415935.1 uncultured Gammaproteobacteria bacterium | reverse complement strand
GCATCCAGGTATTGCCGCCGGATATCAACGAATCGCTGGCCAATTTCACCGTGGTGGGCGACAACGTGATCCGCTTCGGGCTGCTGGGCGTCAAAAATGTGGGCGACGCTGTCATTGACGCCATCATCAGCGAGCGCAAAGCCAACGGTCCGTTCACGTCCGTTGCCGAGCTGGTAACGCGCGTGCAAGACAAGCATGTCAACAAGAAAATGCTGGAGGCCATGGCCAAAGCCGGCGCGCTGGACAGCTTGGCTGAACGCAACCAGGTACTCAACCAGATGGAAATAATCCTCAGCTACGCCAAGATGCAGCATCAGATCAAGTCGTCCGGCCAGTCGTCGCTGTTTGGCGGCGGGTCCAATGCGGGGCGTCTGGAATTACCCGGCAGCACGCCGGCATCCGACCAGGAAAAAATGGCCTGGGAAAAAGAATTGCTGGGCGTGTACCTCAGCGCGCATCCTTTTGAGAAAATCGCCAAGAAGCTGGGCGCATCCGTTTCCAAAATCGCGCACCTGTCCGATTCGCCGGACGGCCAGCTCATTTGCGTGGCCGGGCTTATTGCCAACAGCAAGACCATCACCACCAAGAAAGGCGACCTGATGGCGTTCTGCCAGGTGGAAGATGACTCCGCCAGCTGCGAGCTCATCGTCTTTCCGCGCGTGTTTTCCTCCGCGCCGCATCTCTGGGCGCCGGATCAGATCATCCTCACCAAGGCCAAGGTGTCCACCAAGGACGGGCAGGCCAAACTCATCGCTGAAAAAGTCTGGGCGATTACCGAGCAGAACATGAATGAAGTGGAAAAGATCCTCAAAGAGGGGAAACTGCCCGCCGTGGCCGTGCATACGGACGGCCCGCTCAAAGATCCTTCCGGCGTGTACGTGCATGTGCCGGCCGCGCCCGACCCGTTCCGGACGGAACAGCTCAAAACGCTGTTTGATAAGTACGCCGGGCCGGTACCGGTATACCTGAAAATAGGTACCAGCCAGTATCGTACTATTAAGACGCGCTTTCGCGTGGCCTTAACCCCAGAATCCAAGTACCAGATCGAAAAGATCACTGGCGCTAACAGCCTGGTTGTGGTCAAATAAGTGGCCAAAACAGGGGAAGTTTCCTATACTAGGGACAGCAAACCGTCCGCCTAAAACAAAATTCTTATGAAAGAATCCTATTCCGACAATCCGGCCAGCATTCGGCAGCATAAAATCCATTTTTACCGCCAAATCGCCTTCACCTTCATCGGCGCCGCTTTGGTTGTTCTGGTCGGGCTGGTGTATTTCTCGCTTTCCCAGGCCTTAATTGTGGTGACGCCGGAATTGGAAGAGGTTTCCACGGATTTCAACGTGCTGGTAAAGGCGGATACGGACCTGACGGAAGAGGGCATCCAGGCCACACTGGTCACGACCACGGTCGAATTTGAAAAAACCAGCCAGTCTGAGTTGCTGCAGGAAGGCGAACCGCAACAGGCCACGGGCACCGTCATGTTGAAGAACACTTCGGGAACGGCTCAGCCCCTGGTGGCCACCACGCGATTGTTGTCAGAAGGCAGCGTGCTCTTCCGCTTGCGCCGCGCCGTCACCGTGCCGGCCAATGGAGAAGTGGAAGCCGAGGTGTACGCCGACCAGCCGGGCAAGGGCGGAGAGATCGGCCCGTCGCGCTTTACCATCCCGGGCCTGAACCAGACGCGCCAGCAGGAAGTGTATGCAGAAAGCACGCAAGCCATGACCGGCGGTACCAAAGCGACGTATCAGGTGACGCGCAAGGCCGTGGAGGACGCCATTGCCATGGCCAAAGACGCACTGGCGGCGCAGGCCAAGACCCAGTTGCAGGCAGAGGGCGTTGACCTTTCCAACATGCTGGCGGGGGCCGAAGCCGTTACGGTAAAGAATCAGAGCGTGGAGCCGGAGATCGGCGAAGACAGCCAGACGTTTACCGTCTCGCTGGTCGCTGACGTGGCATTCGTGCTGGCCAACCAGGACGACTTGCTGCAAATCGCGCAAAAGCAGCTGTATGAAACCATGTCGCTGGGGTATGAGTTGTCTTCCAGCGATGAAGGCTCGTTTGCATACACCATTGAAAACCTTGATACGGCAAAAAAGACGGCGCAAATCCGCGTGACGTTGCATGGCGTGCGCCGCATCAGCACCAATAATCCCATTTTGGACCCATCCAATTTTGTCGGGCAGAAACCTGATGCCGTAAAATCCCAGATGGAGGCCGATCCCGGCATTGAATCGGTGGACATCCAGCTGCGGCCTTTCTGGCTGCGCCGCATCCCGCGCCTGGTAGATCACATCTACGTGCAGTTCGCGAATTAAGTATCACGACAGGAACGACCCCGCAAACAGCGGGGCTTTTTGTATGCTTGACATGCGGCGGAAAAAGGAGGAACATGCCCAGTCGTTTCTCACAGTGGAGGGGACGTGACGGACGAAATGCGCAACAAGGAGGGGACCTCGGAACTCCCGTGGATTTCCGACTGGGTGGCCCATCCCATGGATGGCGCCGTGATCGCAAGCTTCGTGGCCTTTGGCATGTTTGTGCTGGTGTACATCCTGACCATGGGGATCACCTGGATCAGCCTCGTTTCGGCCGTGGCCGTGTGGGGCCTTCTCTTCGGCGGCTACATGGTAGCCCGCCGGACGTGGGATCTGGGGGAGGACGTCCCCCTGTCGTTTGGCCGCGACACGCCGTACAATCTGTCCGGCTACAAATTCCTCATCATGTTCCTGGCGCGCAACATGGCCGTTGACGCCGGATCATTTGACCTCAACAATGTTTTGGCTGCGGCTGGAATGGTTGGCTCATATAAGGACGAGCATGGCCGGCCGTTGTTCATGGTAACGTTTGGCGAAGTTCACGGCGTCATTAACCGGAGCCGAGTCGAAAGCAGCCTCAACTTGCTGCGGGCGGAAGGGCATCTTCAGGTTCATGCCGGTCGGTACGCCATCACCGACGAGGGTCGCGAGTTGGTGGCGCAGACTGCGTTCGAATTCTGGGATCAAGACTCGCAGATGATGGATGCATTGGCCGACATCCTCGGTTTCAGCCGCGCGCTGGCCGTTCGGCCGCGTCCGCAATAACGCCGCGCATCATACCCCCGTCGGAGAGCAGTCTCTGGCGGGGGTTCTCTTTTTTCCGTTGACGCAGGCGGTGATTTTTAGTAAGTTTCAGCGCTGCATCGGTTCGCCGCTGCCGGACGGTCCGGACACGGTTCGCCTGCAGAATCACAGAGGTGACATCATGTCGAAGACGGATGAACCCGTCGAACTGTCGGCTGGCCAGTATCGTGAGCTGGCCACGGCCGTGCTCAAGGCGCTGCCAGACTGCATGGATCCGCGCACCACGCAGTACTTGATTGAGGACCCGTCGCTGTTGCGTCAGTACTTGAATTCGTGGCTGCGCGGCGTGCCGCGCCTGGACGTCGATCAGCGCTACGGCGCGCCATTGGCATTCAAGCGTACGCCAGAAGGATGCGCTCATGAGTGCTACACGTTCGGCGCGCTCTCCGTCCCGGCTGGTTATGCCGGTATGAGGATCAGCGACCGGTTGCCCGAGGATTTGTCCGACGCCTGGCACAGGCAGGAAAAGCTCCTCGAGGGCCGTACATTCATGCCATATGTGCTCAAGGCCGACCAGGACTGGCGGCTGGACGACATGGTCATGCACATCTGGGCGCGCGGCATGATGTTTGCCTGGCCGCAGCATCTGATCAAGTTCGCGGCCGCGAACCCGACCGAGCCTAAGATGGCCAAGCGCCTGGTCGCGTTTGAGCCTGTTATGCTCCGGGGTGAGCCGCATTACACCGTCTTGGTCGCCCACAAGGATAAGACCAGCTGGGAGCTGATCCCGGCGCGGCATGCCCAGGAATGGCGCGAGAACGACCATGTCCTGACCGTGATCGAGGATCGGGACCGCACCAGCCTGGAGCTGTAGTCGCATCGCTCGCGTAACACCCCGACTGCCTTTCCGGCGGCCGGGGTGTTTCTCTGAAAATACCGGGATTGACCGGCAGGGCCGCCATCCCCTAAACTATAACCACCTTCCTGAAAGACCCCGCGCCAATACGGCCGGACACCACTTTCAACACCAACCGGGGGAAGGGACAAAAGAGCCTGCCAAAGCAGGAATATGGGTGGAACCGCGGGAGAAAGCCTCTCGTCCCATAATCGATCTATTTAAGATTGGTTATAGGACGGGAGTTTTATTTTTATCTGCGACATCATTGCATATGTGCGCGAAGCATCAGGAAACAGAGGTCAATGAGGCCGACAAGATGCGCCATTCCCTGGCGCACATCCTGGCCGGAGTGATCATGGAACTGTGGCCCAACACCAAGCTGGCCATTGGTCCGGCCGTGGAAGACGGGTTTTACTATGACGTGGAATCCGACCATCAGTTTACGCCGGAAGATTTCAAGAAGATCGAAAAAGCCATGCGCAAAGTGATCAACAAGGGCCTGCCGTTTGAAGGCAAGCCGGTGGCAAAAGCGGAATCGATGAAGTACTGGGAGGGGCAAAATCAGCCGTATAAGGTGGAAATTTTGCAGGACCTGGAAGACGGCCACATCACGCATTATTCGCATGGCGAATTCACCGACCTCTGCCGCGGCGGACACACCGATACCACCAAGAACGTGGGCGCGTTTCAGCTGGACCGCATTGCCGGCGCGTACTGGCGCGGCGATGAAAAGAACAAGATGCTGCAGCGCATCTACGGCCTGGCGTTTCCCACGCAGGAAGAACTGGACACGTACCTGGCGCAGCGCGAAGAAGCCAAGAAGCGCGACCATCGCAAGCTGGGCAAGGAATTGGAATTGTTTGCATTCAGCGACCTTGTCGGCCCTGGTTTGCCGCTGTGGTTACCCAACGGCACCGTGCTGGTGGAAGAGCTGGAACGGCTGGGCAAAGAAACGGAATTCCGCCACGGCTACCAGCGCGTCAAAACGCCGCATCTGGCCAAGGAAACCATGTACAAGACGTCTGGCCATCTGCCGTATTACGCCGAAAGCATGTTTCCTCCCATGGTCATGAAGGAAGATACGGGCGATGAAGTGGTGTACTACCTCAAAGCCATGAATTGCCCGCACCATCATCAGGTGTATGCGGCCAAGCCGCACTCGTACCGCGACCTGCCCTTGCGCCTGGCCGAGTATGGCACCTGTTACCGCTATGAAAAGAGCGGCGAATTGATGGGATTGATGCGCGTGCGCTCTTTGAACATGAATGATGCCCATATTTACTGTACGCCCGAGCAGTTCGCTGACGAATTTCGCGCCGTCAACGAGCTGTACATGCAGTACTTCAAGCTGTTTGGCTTCAGCAAGTACGTCATGCGCCTGTCTTTGCATGAACCAAGCGAGCTTGGCAACAAGTACGTCAATGAGCCGGAACTGTGGAAGCAAACGGAAGAGATGGTCCGCCAGGTCATGATTGACAGCGGTATCCCGTTCATTGAGGTGCCTAATGAAGCCGCGTTCTATGGACCCAAGATCGACGTGCAAGTCTGGTCGTCCATCGGCCGCGAGTTCACCATTGCCACGAACCAGGTAGATTTTGCCGTCCCCAAGCGGTTCGGCCTTACCTATAAGGACGCGGAAGGCAAGGACCAGACGCCCATCTGTATCCATCGCGCGCCGCTGGGTACGCATGAACGATTTATCGGCTTCCTGGTGGAGCACTATGCCGGAGCGTTTCCGGTCTGGTTTGCGCCCCAGCAGGTGCGCATTGCCAGCGTCGCTGAGCGGCATAATGTGTTTTGTAAGGAATTGCAGGGCAAGATGATGGCGCTGGGCATCCGCGCGCATCTGGACGACAGCAATGAAAGCGTCGGCAAGAAAATCCGCAATGCCGAAAAGATGAAAGTGCCGTACACGCTGGTTATTGGCGATAAGGAAAAGGACAGCGGCATGCTGGCGATTCGCTTGCGCGGGCAAAAAGACACCGTGGATATGCCCGTGGATGAATTCATCGCCAAAGTCCAAAAAGAGTCTGCCCAGCGCAGCGCATAGGCTTGCGAAACTACCGTCCGGAGCATGCACAAACCCTGAGTATCTCTCAGGGTTTGTTTTTGGCTATAATACGTCCATGTACCCGCAACCAACAAAAACACAAAAACGCTTCCGACTCTTTGCCTTGCTGTTCAGCGGTTTGCTGTTGGGCATGTCCACGGCGCTGGTGATTTACGTCAACTCGTCTTTTTTGGAAGTCATTGCCGGCGGCCGGTACGTCGGCGTGCTGTTTTCCGCGGCCTACCTGGTTTCTTTGTATGTCGTACAGCAGTATGGCAACCTCATTCGCCGGTTTACTAACGCCAAGGTCCTTTTTTTCAACATGTGGTTGCAGGTTGCTTCGCTTCTCACGCTCGGTTTCGGGCAGGTGAAGTGGCTGCTCGTGCTGGCCTTCATCACGTTTATTGTTGCCTCCACGACCACCATCATCAATTACGATTTATACCTGAAAGGGCTGGCGACGCGCTCCAAAACCGGCCGGCTGCGCGGCTTATTCTGGACCATGGTCAATTTGGGATTCGTGATCAGCCCGTTTGTCACCGGCCGCATCCTTGATCGGTTCGGGTATGCGCCTGTGTATGCGACGGCGGCGCTGTTGATCATCCCTGCATTTTTGCTGATGATGTCGGCTTTTCGTCGTGATCATGCCCATGCGCCGCTTTACAAACACGAGCCGATCATGGAAACCTTGCGCCGCATGTGGAGCAACTGGAATTTTCGCGGCATCTTCATCATCGCATTCACGCTCTATTTTTTTTACTCCTGGATGATCATTTATACGCCGCTGTATTTGCTGCAAGGCGGCTTTGACTGGAAGGAGCTCGGACTTATCTTCAGCATCATGCTGATCCCGTTTGTCATCATCGAGTATCCGGCCGGATACATTGCCGACAAGTACCTTGGGGAGACGGAAATGCTGGCCATCGGCCTGATTATCATGGCCCTGGCCATTTTCCTGTTCATCGGCGTTTCGTCGTTTGGCGGCGTGCTGGCGGCGCTGTTTCTTTCGCGCGTCGGAGCCAGCCTCGTGGAAATCATGCGCGAATCGTATTTTTATAAAATCGTGAGGGCGGGCGATATCGACATGATTGACGCCTTTCGCAACATCAATTCCGTCGCGCATATTGTGGGGCCGGCTGTGGCCAGCGCGGTGCTGGCATTCGGTTTTGGCCTGCATGTCCTGTTCGTCATTTTGGCGTTGATTTTGGTCTTTGCCGCCGCCATGCCGTCCACCATGACGGATACCCGCTAGAGGTTGAAATATCGCGTTTTTTGCGGTACAGTCAGCATCTCTATGCCAAAGACCTACCACATTTTCACGCTGGGCTGCCAGCAGAATAAAAGCGACTCCGAGCGCGTGGCCTCGGTATTTTCTTCCATGCAATACCGCCCGGTGGAGCGGGAAGAAGAGGCCTCGGTCATCGTGGTCAATGCCTGCGCTATCCGCCAGACCGCCATGGACCGCGTGTACGGCAAGATGCGCACCTGGGCGCCGCGCATGGCCAAAGGAAATTTGCGCACGATTTTAACAGGCTGCGTGCTTGAATACGACCGCCAAAAGTTGTCGCAGGTGTTTGACCACGTCATCAAGATTGAAGACATCGGCAAGATTCCTTCCTTGCTTGGCGAGGGCGACGCCATTGATTTGAAAGATTATTTCTCCGTCGCGCCCAATCATAACAGCGAGTTTAAGGCCTATGTGCCCATCATGACGGGATGCGACAAGTTTTGTACCTACTGCGCCGTGCCGTACACGCGCGGCCGTGAAATTTCCCGCCCGGTTAACGATATTTTGGACGAGGTGCGCCGCCTGGTCGGCCGCGGGTATAAGGAAATCACGCTGCTGGGGCAGAACGTCAACAGTTATGCCGGCGTGCATGACAAGCCCATGGAAAAGCGCGGTTTATCGGTGCTCAACCGCAAGCGCGCCGCGGCCAATGAGGCGGAGCTTGAACATGTCAATTTCCCAAAACTGCTGGCCATGGCCGCGGAGATCCCCGGCGATTTTTGGGTGCGCTTTGTCACGTCCCATCCGTATGACATGTCCGATGAGCTGATTGAAACCATTGCCAGGCATGACAAGCTGGTCAACTATATCAACCTGCCCGTGCAGTCTGGCGATGCCGACATCCTCAAGAAAATGAACCGACACTACACGCCGGAGCATTACCTGGGGCGTATCGATAAAATTCGCGAGTTGCTGAATCCGGTTTCCATAACCACGGACATTATTGTCGGTTTTTGCGGCGAGACAGAGGAGCAGTTCCAGAACACGGCCAAGATCATGCAGGCCGTGGGGTATGACATGGCGTATCTCAACAAGTATTCGCCGCGGCCGGGCACAGTCTCCGCGCGCAAGTTTCCGGACGATATCGCTTGGGAGGAAAAACTGCGCCGCGAACACGTGCTTAACGAAATTTTGAAGCAGACGGCCCTGGAGCGGAACCAGAAGTTCATCGGCCAGACCGTGCGCGTGCTGGTAGACGAGGTGGAGCAGGGTAAAGACGGCATGTACATCAACACTGGCAAGACGGACTTGTTTAAAAACACGCGTTTTGCCGCCGCCCGCTCGTATATGGGGCAGTTTGTAAGCGTGCGCGTGGATACGGTCCAGCCGTTTGGCATGGAAGGCACGCTGGTATAAACCTTGCCAAACGACGAAAATCATGGTATTTTCCACCATCGCTTGGCTCGTTGCCAGGCGATTTTCAAACCGCAGGGGGTGGAGTTGAGCAACACGCTTATCGGTCCCACCGGGACTATCCGTACGAAATTTGACGGCGCCAGTTTCGAGATCGAGACGTGGCGGCCGCGATGGGGCATCAACGTCAAGAAGCTGTCCCGCGAACGGTTCATCACGCTGGCAGGCTTCATCGACAGCGCCGATGCCAGGCCGCCTGGCGAGGACAGCAAGCCCGTCGCGCTGGTGACCATGTCCGGGCTTGCCTGTGACCATGGCGACGACGGCCATCGGTACGACCTGTACCTCAACGTCCGCCACGAAGTCCGCGGCGCGAAGTTCTCCGAGGAGGCGCGGGCCAAGCTCTCGGCCATCCTCGGCATCGACCTGCACTGGCCCAACGAGTAGGCCGCACAGCCCGGAACGGCGTAACGCTGTTCCGGGCTGAACTCTATATGCTAGGTTTTACATATGCAGACATTGCCCAAAGTCATTGCCGTGGTCGGCACCACCGCTTCCGGAAAGTCCGACCTTGCCATACAGCTCGCCCAACAGTTTAACGGCGAGATTGTTTCCGTTGACTCCCGCCAGATTTATGCGGAGATGGACATTGGCACCAACAAGGAACCCGGCGAGATTCATCGCATCGAGCGGCCCGATGTTGCCGACGAGAAATTTGCCGACAGCCCGGTTTCCCTGCGCGATGTGCTATCCGCGCCCTACGTTTCAAACAGCATCCCGCATTATTTCATCAGCATCGTGCGTCCGGACCAGATGCTGACCCTGGCGCATATCCAGCAGCTTGCCTTTGGCGTCATTGATGACATTCTCAAGCGCGACAGGCTGCCCATTCTCGTTGGCGGCACAGGGTTGTATACGTCGGCGATTTTAGAAAACTGGCAATTGCCAAAGGGCCTGCCGGATCCAAAGCTGCGCGAGGAGTTACAAGCGCTTTCAATTGATGAACTGCAGCAACGGCTGCAAAAGCTGGATCCTCTGGCGTATGACAACGTGGATCGCCTGAATCCGCGCCGACTTATTCGCGCTATTGAAATGGCCTTGCAAGGGCAGGGGCATGGCCGCGTTAAGCGGGGCGAACCGCGATATGAGGTCTTGTATCTGGCTCCGTTGATGGATAAAGAAACCGTAAACAAACGCATTGACGACCGCGTAGACGCCATGGTCAAGGCTGGGTTGATTGAAGAAGTAAAGCGCGTCGGTGATACATACGGTTATGACAGCGTGGCCATGACCGGCCATGCCTACCAGCAAATCGGCTGGTATCTGCAGGGAAAAATCAGCCTGGAGGAGGCCATCGAATTGTCGAAGAAGGTTACCCGCGCCTACGCCAAGCGCCAGCGAACATGGTGGAAGAAGTTCGGCGACGTGCAATGGGCGAAGGATGCCACAGAGGCATTGCAGCATGCGAAGCGATTCCTGCGCGGGGCTTGACGACGCAGTGGTTTTGTCGCACCCTAGGGCCAGGAGGACGATTGGACAACACGCATCCACGATTGTTTCCGGAAAGCACGACCTGCCGTCTGGTGGAGCGCTGCCGGTATGAGTGGCGTGGGTCTGAAGGCTGGCTTGAGACCTACGTCATCGCCCTCAATGGCGGACACTACCGGGTACGGTTTATCGACGTGCGTCATCCGGAAGGATCGACTAATTCCATTGGGTGCGGCTGGGAAAAGCCGCAACCTATCAGCGAGCATCAGTTCGCAGCGGCCATGAGCGCGCCGCTGCAGGGGCCGCCCCCATGAACCAAAAGGAGGAATTAAAACACCACGGCCGACGGAGGACCGTGGTGTTTTCACGTTTGAGGTATAATGAAAGCCTATGCGTACATTCCTGGCTATTTTGACTATTTGTATCCTCGGCCTGGGCGTCTGGGCTGCGATGTTTTATTACCAAAACCTGCGCGGCATCGGCCCGGCCGTTCAAAAACCGCCCGTAGATATTGTTGATTTACTTGATGAGCCTGACGAGTCATTGCCGCCTGGGCAAAACAGCACCGACGTTCCGCTGGAGGTTCCCGATGGGTTTGATATTTCCATTTTCGCCAAAGACATCCCCGGTGCACGCGTGATCGCTTTTGATGCACAGGGCAACATGTGGGTCAGCCAGATTTCGGAAGGCACCGTTACCTTGGTCGAGAAGGGCACCAATGGCAAAGCCGGCAGCCAGCGCGTGGTGTTTTCCGACTTGCAAAAGCCGCACGGGCTGGCTTTTGACCCGCAGGATCCCAATCTGTTGTATGTCGCTGAGGAAAACAACATTTCGCGCGTGACCGTTCGTCCGGAAGTCGGAACATTTCAAAAGCTCGCCGACTTGCCGGAAGGAAGTCTGCACGCCTCGCGCACCATCGGTTTTGGTCCGGACGGCCGGTTGTATGTTTCCATCGGCTCAAGCTGCAATGTCTGCGAGGAGGAAGATGCGCGCCGCGCCAAAGTGTACGTCATGGAAAAAGACGGCTCCAATTTCCGCGAATACGCGCGCGGCCTGCGCAACGCCGTGTTTTTTACCTGGCATCCGGCAACCAGGCAGATGTGGGCCACCGACAACGGACGCGATTTGCTGGATGATGACCTCCCGCCAGACGAAATCAATATTGTCGAAGAGGGTAAGAACTATGGCTGGCCCACCTGTTACGGCAAGAATATCCATGACACGGATTACGACAAAAACACGTACATACGTAATCCATGCATGGAGCCGTTTGAAACGCCTTCTTACGTCGATATCCAGGCGCATTCCGCGCCGCTGGGCCTGGCTTTTGTGCCCCCTTCCTGGCCCATGGAATATCGTGATAACCTGATTG
The DNA here is from genome assembly GCA_964415935.1 of uncultured Gammaproteobacteria bacterium. Taxonomy (GTDB): domain Bacteria; phylum Patescibacteriota; class Patescibacteriia; order VMEV01; family CAYQCH01; genus CAYQCH01. Next base: position 22,735 of record CAYQCH010000007.1, on the reverse strand, counting down.
TCGCCTTGCATGGCTCCTGGAACCGCACCGAGCCGACGGGGTATAAACTTATTCGTATTAAACTCGATCCCAACGGCGCCTATATCGGCCAGGAAGACTTTATCTCCGGCTGGCTGACGGATGACGGCGCCCTGGGCCGTCCCGTGGACGTCGTATTCGGTCCGGACAACCAGATGTACGTTTCCGACGACAAAGCCGGCGTGGTGTACAGGATCAGTTCGCAACCATAAATTATGAAAGATATCCAAAAAGCATCCATAAAATTTCATAAGAAGCATCAAGGAAAAATCGCCTTAGCGCCTAAAGTCAAAATCCGCAACCGCAAAGACTTGTCCCTGGCTTATACGCCGGGCGTCGGCGCGGTGTGCATGGAAATCGCCAAAGACAAGTCCAAAGTCTGGCAATTGACATCGCGCAAAAATTGGGTGGCCGTTGTTACCGACGGCTCCGCTGTTTTGGGATTAGGCAACATCGGCGCCGAAGCCGGCTTGCCGGTCATGGAAGGGAAGGCCGTACTGTTTAAGGAATTCGCGGATCTGGACGCATTTCCCATTTGCCTGAACACGCAGGACCCGGAACAGATCATCGCCACGGTGCAAGCGCTGGCGCCGTCATTTGCGGCCATAAATTTGGAAGACATTGCCGCGCCTGCTTGCTTTGAGATTGAAAAGCGATTGAAGGAAACTATGGACATTCCTGTCATGCATGACGACCAGCATGGCACGGCCATGGTGGTGTTGGCGGGCTTGTTAAACGCGGCCAAGGTCGTGGGCAAGGACTTCGGGCGGCTTCGCGTCGTCATCAACGGCGTGGGCGCGGCCGGCGTGGCCATTGGCAAGATTCTCATGTCACAGGGCTTGCGCAATATTGTCTTTGTTGACAGCCAGGGCGTGATAGGCAAGCATCGCAAGGACATCAACGGCATCAAGAAGGAATTGCTCAGTTCGGCCGCGCCGCATGCTGTCGTCGGGGGATTAGCCGAGGCCATCAAAGGCGCCGACGTATTCATTGGCGTCAGCAAGGGAAACATCCTTTCTCAGCAAATGGTGGCCAGCATGGCTGATGACGCGATTGTGTTTGCTCTGGCCAATCCGACGCCGGAGATTATGCCTGACGACGCGAAGGCCGCCGGCGCCGCGGTGGTAGCCACGGGGCGCAGCGATTTTCCCAATCAGGTGAACAACGTGCTGGCGTATCCGGGCATGTTTCGCGGCGCCATCGACGCGGGAGCCAGGCAGATCACGGAAGAGATGAAGCTGGCCGCCGCGCAGGCCTTGGCCGCGTATGTGAAGCGCCCCAAAGCGGACAACATCATCCCCGACCCGCTGGATAAAAAAGTCGCCAAAGCCGTGGCAAAGGCCGTGGCCAAAGCCGTCAAAAAGTAGCGCTGCCGATGGCATGAAAACCGCCCGACATGGGCGGTTTTTTGCTAATATTAAACAAACTTTGGCCAAAACAGCCGTGCTGTGTAAGGATAACCGGCAAGAAACGTCACATATGCTATGCCCGTCATAGACGAACAAACTTTTTTACAGGCGTATGACGAACACGCTGATGCGTTGTTTCGGCATTGTTATTTCCGTTTGTTCGATCGCGAGCGGGCCAAGGATGCGGTGCAGGAAACATTCATGCGCGCCTGGAAGTTTGTCGCCAAAGGCGGCAACGTCAAACACATGAAGGCCTTCCTGTTTCGCACGGCGCTGAACGTCATTATCGACGAGCAGCGCAAGTCAAAACACCGGCAGCATCCGTCTCTGGATGAACTCAAAGAGACGGGGCAGGAACCTTCCCATACGCCGACGCCGCAGCTGCAGGATAGGGTTGAAGTCGACCGTATCCTATCGTACTGCAAGCAGCTGTCGGACGAGTATCGGGAGGTCCTGCTGCTCCGGTATGTCGAAGACCTGACCCCGGCGGAAATCGCCCGCGTTACCGGCCAGACCGCCAACCGCATTTCCGTGCGTTTGCATCGGGCGCTCAAGCAATTGCAATCTATTATCCCTTCCTATGAATAAGCAGCCTGAAGATATGTTTTCACCCGTTCGCTCCCAGCAGCTTGCGCCGGCGGAGAAAGCCGAGGGGCGTTTTCAGCTGCAAAAATTCATGCAGCAGCATCCGGTAAGAAAACCCTCGCTGATGCGTCAACTATGGCATGGGGTTACCATTCCCACTTTAGCGTTAAATATCTCTAAGCCTATGATTATCGCTCTCGTCTTAGCTATTTCCCTTGCCGCCGGCGGCGGCGTTACCTACGCCGCGGAGCAATCCCTGCCGGGCGACGCCCTGTACGTGGTTAAAACGTCCATTAATGAACCGATCCTTGAAGTGCTGGCTGTTACGCCTGAAGCCAAGGTGGAAGTAAAGGCTCGCCTGGTGGAGCGCCGCCTGGAAGAAGCCGAGGCCTTGGCCGTGGAAGGCCGGTTGGATGAAGAAACGCGCGTAGTCATTGAAGCTCAGCTGGCTCAGCGCGTGGAAAAGGCCAAAGAGCTGGTCGAAAAATTTAAAGAAAAAGACCTGGACACCGCCGCTGAAGCCAGCGCGCGTCTGGATGTCGCCTTGCGCACCCACGAGCGCATCCTCGAATCGCTGCTCATTAAAGTTGATGGCCAGACCGTGGAATTTCATAAAGAAGTGAAGGCGCATAGCGACGATGCCGAGGAACTGGAAGCCTCTCTTGCCGCCGAAGATGAGGATGAAGATGAAAGCGATGATGACGATGAGGAAGAACGTGACGAAAAGGCGGAAAAGAAGCAGCGCGCCGCTGAAGGCAAACTAAAAGCCGCGCGCCATAAGCTGGAAGAGGT
>CAYQCH010000007.1:14934-19831 GCA_964415935.1 uncultured Gammaproteobacteria bacterium | reverse complement strand
CGCGATTCCAAAAACCTTCGACTGCTGAACCTGCGCATCGAAGGACGGGATTAACCCGACCAGTACAAAACAAAAAACCGCCTGCGGAACAGGGCGGTTTTTTGTTTTGTAAACTATTTCAACAGCTCGTCAACCATGGACTTCACGCGGCCGCCGTCAGCCTGGCCTTTGACTTTCTTCATGACGGCGCCCATGAGCTGGCCGGCTTTTTTAGGGTCGTCGATTCCCAGTTCGGCTTTGGTTTCTTCCACGATGGCGCGCAAGGCCGCATCATCCATTTGCGCGGGCAGGTAGGCGGAAATGACCTTGATTTCGTTTTCGGCCTGCTTCACCAGGTCTTCGCGGCCGCCTTGCTTGAACTGTTCCAGCGCGTCTTTGCGTTTTTTTACCTCCGTTTTGAGGATATTGATGATTTCCTCATTGGTCAGTTCTTTGCGCGCGTCGATGGAGGCCTGTTTCAGCCCCGATAACACCGGCCGCAGGGGCATGTATACATCGACATTCTTGGCCTTGAAGGCGGCCTTGTAGTCGTCGTCGATTTTGTCCTGGATGGTGTTACCTTTGGTTCGGTCAACGAGCTCCATAGATATGAAATTAATTATTGAAGGGATTGTTTCAGGAGTTCAGCCGCCGTTTGCGGGTTGGCCTTTCCTTTGGTCTGGCGCATGACCTGGCCGAGCAAGAACTGCAGGGCGTTTTCCTTGCCGGATTTATAGTCGGCCACGGATTTGGCGTTTCCGGCAATGACGTCGTCAATGATTTTTTGCAGCTCGCCGCTGTCGCTGATCTGGGCGAGGCCCAGGTCCTGCACGATGTTGGACGGGTCGCCGCCTTTTTCATGCATGAACTGCAGGACTTGCTGGCCGACGGCGCTGTTGGTGGCTCCGGTATGCAGCATGGTAATGAGTTCGGCAAAGTTTTCTGGCGTCACTTTGCTATCGGCAATGCTTTGGTTGGCGTCCATGGCCAGTTTCATGAGTTTGCTGGTCAGCCAGCCGGAAGCGGACTTTACCAGCTTCTTTTTGTCCTTTTCCCAGTCGATGCCTTGCGTATCGCCGGCCCAGGCTTCCAGCTCCGAAACAACATGTTCAAAGTAGGCGGCCAGCGGCTGGTCGTACACGATAGCGTTGCTTTCGGCGGCGGTCAGGCCGTATTCAGCCATAAACCGCTCGCGTTTCTTGCGGGGCAATTCTGGCAGCATCGCTTCCAGGCGCTGTACGTCAATGATGCCGGCTTGGGCTTGCTCCTCGCGGATGTTGTAGCCAAAGCGCAAGGGCGCCAGGTCCGGATCGGGGAAGTAGCGGTAATCGGCGGCGTCTTCCTTGCTGCGCTGCTTTTCGGTGCGTTGTTCCGTGTCATTCCAGCCGCGGGTGGTGGTGATTTGCGGCGGGTTGCCTTCTTCCCATAACGCTGTCTGGCGTTCGATTTCGTAGCGGATGGCGCGCTCCACGGCGCGGAACGAGTTGATGTTTTTCAATTCGGTTTTTGGCGAGTAGCGGTCGTCCTCCCAGTCCGTGGGGCGCAGGGAAATGTTGACGTCGCAGCGCATGTTGCCTTTTTCCATGTCCGCATCGGATACGCCCAGGTAGCGGACAATGGCGCGCATTTCCTGCAAATAGGCTTTGGCCTCTTCGGCGCTGCGGATGTCGGGCTCGGAAACAATTTCCATCAGCGGCGTGCCGGCGCGGTTAAAGTCGACAAAACTGCCCTGGTCGGAGTGAATGAGCTTGGCCGCGTCTTCTTCCAGATGCAGGCGGTGAATGCCAATCTCCCGCGCAGTGCCGTCTTCGAGCATGACGGTCAGCTTGCCGCGTCCGCCAATGGGCTGGTCGTATTGCGAAATCTGATACCCTTTTGGCAGGTCAGGGTAAAAATAATGCTTGCGGTCGAACTTGGATTGTTCCGGGATTTCACAATTCAGGGCCAGCGCCGTTTTCAGTCCGTACTCCAGCGCCTGCCGGTTGATGACCGGCAGCGTGCCTGGATGTCCCATGCAAATGGGGCAGACGGAGGTGTTGGGCGGCTGGTCGTCGCTGGTGTTGGCGCAGGCACAAAACATTTTGGTTTTGGTCTTGAGCTGCACATGCGTTTCCAGGCCTATAATCACTTCGTATTTGGACATAACAAAAGGAGGATTTATGGATGGATTCTATCCAAAAATGGCCGAAAAAACAAGCATTTCGACCATTCCCGTTGACGCGGCGGCCTGTTTTTGAAATACTGCGCCGATGCTGACGGGCCAGCCCAAAGCCGCCACGGTGGCGGGAGCGGGCAAGCCTGCGGCAGGTTGAGGAGGGCACGCCTGTGAAAGAGGCCAGCCTGATGCAAGCGTTGTCGGCCGGGCAGATGGCCGACTTGTTCCGCGAGATGGGGAAGTACGTTACGCCTGACGAGGCCAGGCAGCTGTTGACGCACCGGCATGTCTGGGGCGCCATGGCCAAGGCCATGCGCAACCAGCACCCGTTTGACGGGACCAAGCTGGTGCATGGGATGTTTACTGAGTCCAGGCATGTGCGCGATGCGGCCATTGAGCGCCTGAAGCTGTCTGGCTGCAATTACGAACGCCTGAAGTGGGTTGGAATGAAGATTCCGCCGCAGTACACGGACGATGTCAACGAATGCGCCGTGCTGGTTATCACTCTCGACACCCTTTTGGAAACAATGCATTTTCTGTGGCGGTGGGCTTCAGACCAGTGCTATGCGCAAACCAACGTGCTGCACATTCCGGAATTCGGGCCGGAACGCCTGCGCTACGTGGATCGGTCCCATGTATTTCAGCCACTCACGATTCGCTGGGTTCGCCTGAGGGTCGTGGCGGGACGGCCCGACAGGAATGGCCAGCCTGCTGGGCCGGAAGTGCTGGCCCTGGCCGCGCAGCATCCCATGTGGATCCGTCGTGAGCGGAGCGGGTATGGCCCGTACTTCCGGATGGCGGCTCTGGAGGCCTATGACCCTGGCCGCCATGACTGGGGGTTTAATCCGGCCTTGTGCTACGGCGCCCAGCGCGATTCATTGACGCTGCAAGCGTGGGCGAAGGCCGATCGGGATGACAGCGATACCATCTCGCCGGTGATCATCGGGTAGCGCGCTTTTCTGAAGCCGCATCCGTTGTGTTCGACTGAAAAGTCGTGCTCAATGGGTGCGGCTTTTCAGTTTTGTTTATTGACGAGACACTTTTTTGCAGCTATACTATATGTACAAACTCTAGGAGGCATGCACAAGCGGCCTCTCCCTAGGTGTCATAAAAACAACCTCTGCCCAAGGCGTGGTTGTTTTTATTTATTTTCAAAACTCACATGGGCTTGGGGGCCCGTAGTGTATGTAGTTAACATCCTAGAGTCGACACCTAGGGAAACGGGTGCGAATCCCGTCGGGTCCATGTGAGGTGAAAAAGCCGCACGATATTTTGTGCGGTCTTTTCAGTTGATGATTGACGCGGTGCCAGATGTTTGCTAGCTTCTCTTGAAGCGTTGCGGTGTTTTACAGCCAGTGTTTTCAAAAGTTCGATCTCGCTATCCACAACGCTACGTCCACGGCTGGAGTTTACAGCGATCTCCCATCGCTTGCCTGCGCTATCCAGCCCGCCGCCGGATCAGAAATGGTCTGGCGGCGCTCTTCCTCGCTTTGCATCGATGATGTGAATCAAGGAAGGGCTGCGGATGAGGAGGCTGTCCATAAAGTTCGGCTCGTCTTTGCCGCCCGACTCATATGCGCTGGGAAGATTGGCAATCGATCTGCAAGTTAGGTGGTTGTTTTCCCAAGCGCTTCAAATATACACGCGCACATGCGTTGCGAAATTCGTGAGGAAGTCTGTTCGTTTCACGGGTTTATTCGCAACGCGCCCCACAAAATGGCTGGAGTTTTCCACCGAGTCAGCTGTTCAGTTGGGTTATCCAGCCATACGCCGTCAGGTCTATCCAGGTCTGACGGCGCTTCTTTTTGTTTATAGCGTGCTGACGATTGACAATTTTGCTGAAATTTGTTAATTTTCTTCGACTTTGTCCGCCTCGTTGGCGGGTAAAGCCATGAAGGATTTGGCCGGTTTTCCATACGTTCAACCCGGTCGATCCAGGAGACAAGTGACCGTGACGGGAACAAGGCCCCGCTTCTTCGCGTGGGTCTGGCAGAAGGTCAAGGATATGAAGGTGCGTGTCTGGACGTCCCCCGAGGACATCGAGGACACCACCGTCGCCGTGCCCGAGAAGATCGCCAAGTCGGAGGAGCGGCAGGCCGAGGCCATGCGCCTGCGGGCCGAGCTCCTGCGCCGCGTCCAGCCTGACGACGTGGTCGTGATGGAAATGGGCGGCGTCGGCGACATCGCCGCGCTCATGGCTTACCACCGCGGTGGCAAGGTCATGCGCGTGCCCACCAAGTACCTCAAGACGGCGCGTGACGAGGCCAAGAAGGCCGACCATAGCGACGACCACGAGGTGCTGTACGGCATGTTCGAGAAGCAGCCCGAGGTCTTTTACGAGATGCGTCCCCGTGACGAACTCGTAGCGCGCCTCAAGCTGCATGTGGGCTGGTTGTACGACATCCAGCGGCGTATCCGCATCCCCACGCAGCTGCGACTCATCGGCATTTACCGCGACCGCCTGCTGCTGCAGCGCGTCATGGAGGGCAAGGACATCACCGTCGTGCCTTCCGCCGGCGAGATGGCCAAGGCCGTCATCGGCGAGGAGCTCCTGCTGGAAGCCGGCCACATCTCGATGCATGAGGACGAGGAGTCCCAGGCCGAGGAGGCGACCGGCGACGGCGAGAGCTCCGAAGAGCAGGCCAGTGAGGCCGAGCCTGAGGTCAGCAAGCCCAAGGGCCGCAAGGGCAAGGCTGCCAAGCCCAAGAAGGCCAAGGCGCCGTCCTCGCTCGAGCCCGAGGCGCTGGAGATCCTCGAGCAGCT
>CAYQCH010000007.1:0-14834 GCA_964415935.1 uncultured Gammaproteobacteria bacterium | reverse complement strand
TACGTCTGGGTCTCGCTCATCAACAAGCGCAAGGCTTCGCCCTGGCGCAAGTGGCTGGACGAGATCAAGGTACACATCGCGCAGGGCTGGGAGCAGGAGGGCAAGCAGATGCCTGGCTATGCCCAGAAGCGTACCGCCAAGATCGTGGGCGACAAGCCCGAGATCGAGCGGTTCGTTTCCGACGCCGCCCTCCGTAAGCGCGTGAACAAGGCGCTGGCGGTGGTGGTGGGCGACGAGAAGGCCAAGGAGTTCAAGAAGAACAACGAGACGGTCAATGCCGCGCTCGTGGGCTTCCTGACCGACGAGGCCAATCGCGAGACAGCCCGCCGCGTCTGGATGGTGGTCTTCTCTCCCAACGAGTGGAAGTCGCACATCCAGAAGCAGGCCCAGCGCAAGCTGATCAAGTACCTGCTGATGCTTCTCTTCCACACCTGGTCCAAGCTCGAGGAGATCGAGTACGACCAGAAGGTCATCGACTGGGTCGAGGCCAACCTCGCCCGCCACGCGGCCTAGTGCAGCCGTAACCAATGCATCTCGGTCCGTTTGCGCGCTCCTGACATGGGACAAGCGCGCAGACGGACCCCTCTCTTAGTCCGGAAAAATGTTCCGGGTTGAGAGAGGGCGGTGGATTGAGGGTCCATCAAGTAGTTTGAACACTCTTTAACCGCCCGCAACACCGTGCTTTGGGAGTTTCGCTTGGGGTCTGTCTGCTTGAAAACACTATCCCAAAGCACTCCCTCACATGCGTTGCGAAATTTTACGGGCACTCTTACGTTGACCCAAACTATTCGCAGCGCGCCTTACACGGCTGGAGTTCGAGCTAGACTCTAATCGGTCTCCATGAATATCCAGCCCCGCCGCCGGACTAGAAATGGTCTGGCGGCGTTCTTCCTTGCTTCGTATCGATGATACGGATCGAGGAAGGGCGGTAGATTTGAAGTGGGTCAAGTCGTTTTCGTCGTCTTCACCGCCCGTCAAACATGCGTTGGGAGATTACGGACGCGTCTCTTGGCTCGGATTGGTTTCCCCAGCGCATCCTAAACACGTGTCGGGGAGATTGTCGAAGCCTCTTTTGTTTGGCAGCTTTTTCCTTGACACGCCCTCACATGCGTTGCGAAGTTTTCCTCCGTCTCTTTCCTTACCACAGCCTATTCGCAGCGCGCCCCAATACGGCTGGAGTTCCGGTTAGGTTCCATCGTTTACCTCGGTTATCCAGCCCCGCCGCCGGACTAGAAATGGTCTGGCGGCGCTCTTCCTTGCTTCGCATCGATGATGCTGATCGAGGAAGGGCGGTTAGATTGAGGATGCATCAAGTAGTTTGAACACAATTTCACCGCCCGCAACACCGTGCTTTGGGAATTTTCGGGTAGGTCTATTGTTGACTCATGAATATCCCAAAGCGCGCCTTACATGGCTGGAGTTTTGACACGGATCTTCAGGTTCATTCCTCGTATCCAGTCCGTCCTCTCCTGCGCCGCAAGGCAACGGAGAGGACAAATCAAAAGCCCTCGAAAAATATCGAGGGTTTTTGTATGATGGCTGGGAAAGGAGGCCTTCATGTGCCCAAAGCCGATGACTGAATCGGAGGGGGCCGTGGAAGCCCCCAAGGAACCCAGGCTCGGACCTGATGGTCGGCCCAAACCTGCCTGCCCGACAGGCAGGCCTAAACCAGAATGGATGCGCCTGGCATTCCATGTCCTGGCCATCAGTGCGGCGGCTGTCGTGTGTCTTTTCGTCACCGATCCGGCCTGGCGCCTGGGCCTGGTGGGTACTGCGCTGGTCCTGGCCACGCTCTACGAACTGCTGCGCAAGCTGCGCGGCACGGCCGTGGGCAAGGCGCTCAATGGCCTGCGCGTTCGTCCGCGAGAGGTTCGCACGCGCGCCGCGTCCACGGATTTCGTCTGGGCGATGAGCTTGTGCGCCTACCTGTTCAGCCCGCATGTCGCCGCAACGGCCTTTTTTGTTACGGCCTTTGCCGATCCCATGGCCAGGCTGTTTGGCATCTACTTCGGCACGGTGAGGTGGCATCGCCGCACCAAGAAGACGGTTGAAGGAAGCATCGGCTTCTTTCTCATCGCCGTCACGGTGATTATCCTGCACCGGCCTGCGCCATCGCTGCCGGTGGTTGTAACCGCAGCCTTGGTGGCGACCCTGGCGGAATTGCGCGACCAGCGCGTGCGCATGACCCGCTTCGGCCCCGTCTTGCCGCCCAGCGACAACTTCTGGATTCCCGTCTGCACGGCAACCACGCTGGAGCTCTTTGCCTGAAATGCGCGAGACAAAAAACACCCTGCTTGGCCTCAAACGGCTTGGGCAGGGTGTTCTATTTTATGGCCGTATTACTTCACTTTTCCTTCCACCACCTTCCACAATTCCTCGTGGATTTCCTGCGGGGTGCGGAGTTTTCCGTCCGGCGCGCATTTGATGAGAAACGTATTGGGCAGCAGGTCGGCGAGTTGTAAGTACACGCGTTCGGTGTTGCGTTGATGCTGCATGTCGGCTTCATGCAAATCGCGCCCTTCGCCGCCGATGTATTCGCGGTGGCCTTTCTTGTCCACCAGCTGCAAAGCGATTTCCGGCGGCACGTGCAGGAAAATGTTCACGTCAGGCTGCGGAATGCCAAAGATGCCGTATTCCAGCTCTTTCAGCCATTCAAAGTACCTGGTGCGTTCGGCTTCATCGGCGATTTTGCCGCCCTGATGCGCCATGTTGGCCGTCACATAGCGGTTGCAGAGCACGATTTTGCCTTCATCCAGCGCCTTGCGGATTTCAAAACTGGCGTCGTAGCGGTCCACGGCAAAGAGGATGGAACCGCGATACGGGCCCACGTCGTCGGCGCTGCCGTATTTGCCGTTGAGGTATTCCTCCACGGAGCCGCAGGATTTTTTCCCGTACTGCGGAAAGTCCATGGTAATGACGTCGCGGTCAGACTGCTGCAGCCGTTCCAGCAGCATTTTGAACTGCGTTGTCTTGCCGCTGCCGTCGGCGCCGTCAATGACGATCATGATTCCACGAGCCATACGAAAAGGTTAATGTCTAAGTGAATAATAGCTTATATGAGGCGTTGCCGTAACTCAAGCACGGTTTTTTGCAAAAACGTATCGGTCATGCCGGCAATGTAGTCTTTGATGACAACGGCTTTTGGTTCCTTCACGTCAATCAAGGCGCGGCGCTGTTCCGGCAGCCATTCCGGATGGTCGTAAAACCGGGTGAAGAGTTCCTGAATAAGCTGCACGCCTTCCTGCGTGCGCTTTTTGACGTCCGGATGCAGGTAGAAGTTGGCATACAGGTGCTTGCGCAGCTCGTCGGTGGCTTGCTCGGCCATGTCGCTGTACGCGGCAATGGGCTGGTCATGCTTGTAGACATCCTGCAAAGAGGAAATATCCAGGTCGCGCAGGCGCTTGGCCGTGGCTGACGTGATATCCGTGATGAGAATGTGCACCACTGAGCGTACATACTGCGCCTGATACGCGCGATGCTCCCGCGTCAGGTGCGGGTAGCGGGAAGCCAGCAGCGCGTCCACCAGCTTGCCAATCTCCAGCTGGCCCAATGCGTCGTAATTGATGAGGCCGGAACGCAGGCCGTCGTCAATGTCATGCGCGTAGTATGCGATTTCGTCGGCCAGGTTGACGATTTGCGCCTCCAGGCTGGCTTCATGAGGCACGGGCGCATGCTCCATTTCCCAGGGCGTCTCATGTTTGCGCAGGCAGGCCAGCGTTTCTGCCGTCAGGTTCAGGCCGGGAAAGTCGGGGTAGTTATTTTCCAAACGTGTGACGATGCGCAAACTGTGCAGGTTGTGATCAAAATGGAATCCCAGCGGTTCCAGCATTTGGTGCAGGGCATGCTCGCCTTCATGGCCGAACGGGGGATGCCCAAGATCATGCGCCAGAATGCCGGCCTCGGCCAGGTCCTCGTTCAGGCGCAGGTCGCGCGCCATGCCGCGGGCGATTTGCGCGCCTTCCAGGCTATGCGTCAGCCGGTCGCGGATATGATCGTTTTTGCCGGTGACCCAGACCTGGGTTTTGTGCTTGAGGCGGCGAAACGCCTTGCTGTGGATGATACGGTCGCGGTCGCGCTGAAACGGCAGCTTGTTTTCTGATTCCGTTTCGTCATATTCGCGTTCATGCTCGCCGGCATTGTGCACCGCATACGGCGCCAGCAGCGAGTCATAGCGTTTGATCATGTCGTCGCGCATATCATGCTCCGGTTGAACCAAGCCCGCCGCGCGTGGGCGCGTCAGCCTCGGTCGTTTCCTGCCACGATACTTTCGGGGCGGGGATAATAAATGCCTGCGCAATGCGCTCGCCGCGCTCCACGCGCACCGGCTCTTTGGCGATGCTGTATACCTGGACCATCACTTCGTCTTGCGGGCCGCGGTAGTCGGGGTCGATGAGTCCAAACCCATGCGGGACAATCAGCGATTTGCGGCGCGGCGTGCTAGAGCGCAAGGCCACAATCAGCGCATGTCCGGGCGGCGTGGCAATAATGACGTTGGCGGGTATCAAAGCGATCTCGCCCGGCCGGATGGTCATGTCGACGCGGCTGTACAGGTCAAAAGCCGCCGCGCCATCGCTGTGATAGGCCGGCAGCGGCAGGGTTTTGTCTATGCGCGTAATTTGCACCTCCATATCAAAGCGTGGACTGGTTTTTTTTCCTGGCGGATTTCACGAGCTTGTTGAACACGCCGGCCAGCTGTGCAAAGGCATCGGCGCGGGTATCAAATTGGATGTGGTCAATGACGGCCGGGCTGCCCAGGGCCAGTCGCGACACTTTTGTGCCGCGCTCGGAAAGCAGCACCACCAGCGCTTTATGTTGCAACGCCATCTCAATTTCCATGCCGACGCCCAATGACGGTTCGCCGACATAGCACACCACCACGTCAGATTCCTGCAAATGTTTCAGGTCAAAGGCGTAGACGTCTTCCGGACTTGTATCAGCCGCGGCAACAGGGTCCGTATGCAAATGCGGAACATGCGCTACAAAGCCGAGCGATTCAGCCACTTTGCCAATACCTTCGTAAAACGCCTTCAGGCTTTCATCGTTGGCATGCGTCAAGGGGCCGGAAACGTAGAGTTTCAGGTCCAGCGTGTCATGCTCGCCCGGGTCGCGCGCCTGGTCATTGAAGTCGACTTGCGACCCTTCCGCAAGGTACAAGTTGCGCACGCCGGCTTCAATCAGATGGTTCCAGCAATTCTGGCAGGCCCACCAATGGCCGTAGAGGTAGACGTCGGCGCCGGCCAGGTCAACACCTTTGGCCGCGGCGTCGCGCGTGACCATGACTTCGGCATGGCCGGACTGTCCGCAATAATCCGTGCAATAACGATAGCCCTGGCCGGTGCCATAGCCTTTGTAGACGCGCGGGCAAATGGTCACAAACACGCCGGCGTTGGCGCCCGCGGCCACGACTTGCCCGTCTTTGACGGCGACCGCGCCGGTGGCATGCTTGCGGCAGCCCGCCGTGTCGCGCTGCGCTTTGGCCGCCTGCATGAATGGATGGTCGGCAGGTACGTATTTGTACTCTCGGCCGGCGGGCAGGTACGGATACTGGATCAGCTGCAAGGGCATAGCATTACGGTAAACGGTACTGCTCTTTCAGTTCGTCCAGGCGTCCTTCCTGAATCAGCATGATTTCCTCGCGGCGGTCTTGTTTATGTCCGCGGTCGCCGGCCATGTATTTAGCGCGATTGAGGCCGTGCTGCTGCGCGCTGTCCTTGTCGATGGGGGAGGTCAGCATTTGGAAAATAAGCTGGCAGATGCGCTCGCCGGGATAGAGACGAATGACCTGGTCGGTCTTGTTGCTGATGGGAATGATGAGGTTGCCGCTGTACCAGACGTCCACGATGCCGGAAAGGTCCACCGACAAGCCGCGCCGGTTCAGCGACGAGCGGGGGAAGAGCACGGCCATGAGGTTGTCGCAGGCAAGGTCAATGCGCTCCAATGTTTCGGCAATGATGACTTCTCCCGGCAGCAGTTCAAATACTTGTCCCGGTTTCAGCTCCACGGTTTCATGCTCGTCGCCGTTGATTTCAAAGGGATCCACCGTCACGGCGCGGCGTCCCTCTTCGGTCATCCGCCAATGGCGGGGGAGGCGGAACTTGGTGCCCAAGCGCAAATCCACCGCATGCGGCTGCATTTGAAATCCGTCCAGGTTGGGGCTGAACCCCAGCTTGCCCTGGCGGATGTGGTCAATAATGTCGGTGCGGGACAACACGGACATACCGGAAGCTACTTTTTCACTTTATAGTGTAAAACGATCGAATTGGTTGTGAGTCGCAGGATTTCCATGAGTTCCAGCGGCACCTCCAGGTTGGTGTCGGGCATCAGCCGCTTGCCGCTGCCGAACAGCAATGGCTCAATCGTCAGGTAAAGCTCGCTGACCAAACCGTCTTTGATGAACAGTTCGTTTATTTCCGGCCCTCCGGCGACAAACACTTTTTTGTATCCCTGGCGCTGGAGGTCCAGCAGGATTTCGCGCGGCGGCAAATTGGTGAATTCCAGCTGGCCGGGGATGTTTTCGTATTTTTTGGGGTCGCGAGTCATGACAATGTTCAGCCGGTCGGGAAGCGGTTTGTTGTGAAAAGAAAATGTTTTGCGCCCGTAGATAAGCGCGCCGGCTTCTTTGGTCAGCTTCACGAACAATTTTTTGTCTTCTTTTGACGTCCAGTTGACCAAGCCGTCTTCATGCTTGGTAATGTAGCCGTCGGCGGAAATGGCCATGATGATGGCAACGGTTGGAAACGGCATAATATTAGTGGGCCTTCCCCACGGCGATTTGCATCTTTTTCAGCGGCGGCAGCGGCGTGTACTGCGCTTCAATCTGGGCCATGATTTCTTTGACCAGGTCATGGTCTCCTTTTTCCGCGCGGGTGAACGAATCAGCCGGCAGCTCCAGGCGCACGGGCGCATGGTTTGGTTCGCGCTCCATCAGCTCCAGCGCCTGCTCGTAATGATTGCTGTAAATGTGCGCATGGCTGGTAACAAAGGTCAATTTTCCCGGTTTTACGCCCAATTTTTGCGCGAACACGTATTGCAGCAAGGCATGGCCGCCCACGTCATGCGGCAGGCCGAGCATCATGTCCGTGGAGCGGGAGGTGACGTGCATGTTCAGCTTGCCGTTGATGATGTTTGTCGTGAAGGTGTAGGGGCAAGGCACGTTTAATTTTTTATTGGGGCTGCCCAGGCTGTCGTCGCCGGCATCCCAGTATATTACAACGCCCTGCCTCGACGTAGGTTCATCCGTGAGGTGGTCAATCAGGCAGGCGATCTGGTCGCGGCCGAAATGTTTGCGCCAGCGGTAGCCGTACGCGGCGGGTACGGTGCCGTCTTCATGCGTGAAGTCATCCCAAATTTTGGTGTAGGCGCGCAAAAAATCGTCGGGCCGGTTGGATCCCGTCAGGAACCACACCATTTCCGCCACGAAGATGCGCACGGGAATCTTGCGCAGGGTCAGCAGCGGAAACCCTTCCTCAGCCCAGCATTCAAACGCCATGCCGGGAATGGCTTTTGTGGACAGGCCGGTGCGATGGCTGAACACCTCGTCTCCTTCGGTCATGATGCGACGGATGGCGTCGCGGAATTGCAAATCAAATGATGCCATATGGCTCATATTGTACCAAAGCTGTTTGCAGCGGGGGACTATGCAGGATGGTCATTTTATAGCATGGTTTGCCTTTCGTCGGTGGACGAGCTGTGCACCGGTTGCGTGCCGCGCAGGGAAAAGGTGTGGATGTCCGTAGCAAGATGATCAGCGTGCGGACTGCGGGTATGTTTTTTGCGGAAATAGGCATGTAAAGAGTTCTTTACATTATCCCTCCTCTTCGCCCTTATTTTTCGGGCGTATGTACGCCACCCATGTAAAGAAGTCTTTACATCGATACAACGGCGAAAAGGTATGAGGGGATGAGAAATCCGACCGCAAACTAAAGAACCTCCACCACAAAAAACACCGGCTTTTACGCCGGCGTTTTCCTATACGTTGGGGTAGCCGCTATTTCTGCATTTCCTGCTTGATTTTGGCCAGGATTTCGCGGGCTTCATCCTTGCCGCCAAGGCCAAAGGCCAGGCCGCCGGCCAGAGCCAGCATGCCAACCATGCCCGTAAACAGGGTCTGGATCAGCTCCTTGGCAATGTTGAGGTGCGTCAATGAAGCCAGGAAGGCAAACACGATAATGGACCATTTGGCCAGGGTCGCCAGGACGCCCGCTGTCGAGGACAGCTTGCTGGCGGTGATAGCCTTATCCACCACTTTGTACACGAAATTGCCGAGCACGAAGCCGACCAGCAACACCACCACGGCGATGATGATGTTGGGGATGAACAACGCCACGCGCTGCAGGAAGTCGGTGATTTGCGTGAGGTTGAGGATGTCAGCGACGGCAATGAGCACCACGACGATGACAAACCATTTAGCCAGCCATCCGATAAGCTTGGCCAGGTTAAAGTCGATGCCGGCTTCCGACAGGCTGCGGTCCAGGCCGGCCTTGTCGATGGCTTCGTCGATTTGCGTCAGCTCAATGCCGCGTCGCACGAGCTTGCCCAGGCCGGAAGCGGCCAGCCAGCCGGCAATGAGCACAATCAGGGCAGCCAGGATGTTGGGAAGCAACACCAGCAAGCCGTCCCACACCGTGCGGAATGATTCGAGCACGGTCGTGGCAAAGAGCGAGAGGTAACTCGTTTCCATATGGGTATGGATAAACACTTAGACTAATAAACCTATGGGAAAACTAGCCTATAAAACGCTGAGCGTAAATCCCAGCAAGTCAAGCCCCGGCACCAGATAGCCCGTGCCCAGGATGTTTGACCCGTCATTCCACAGTACGTTTGCCTGGCTTTCCGTAATGGACTGGATGTCACCCAGCAGGCGCACTTTGATGGTTTCTTCATGTTCGGACGTGATGAGGACGGTGTTGATGTCAATGTCGTAGTCGCGGCTGGTGCCGGCTTCGATATGCAGGGGGTTGCTCCCGAAGTTCAGGGTAAAGAGGCCGTAGTCGCCTTCATTCGTCTGGATGCCGTCCGGCGTGTCGTCAAATGCGCCGGTGGATGCATCGTATAACTCAAAGGTTACGCTTTGGGGCGCGACGATGGTCCGCTCGTCAATGTCCAGGTGATGGGACGCCATGCCGATGACGTTGGAGGGGAAGGTGTTGGCGGCATTTTCAAAAAAGTCGTTGTCATCGCCGTCTTCATCGACATTGGACGTATCCACGCGGATGGTGAGCTGGCGCAGGGTAATGTCATGCTCTTCTGCCGCGACGGAGAACGTAAGGACGGGGATTTTGTTATAACGCGTCACCTGGCCGGTGGGTGTTTCCGGATGCGGTTTGAAGGAAAGGAATCCCTGGCGAAGCAGCACCAGAGAGCCCACGCTGGTGTCGTCTTTCATCTTCGTGCTGTCGGCAAAATGGTCGATGGTGTACGGCAAATTGGTGTACTGGCTTTGCGCATGGAAGGATTCGGTCGTGAAGTCAAACTGCAGGCGGGCATTGCTGGCCAGGGTAAGATCGTCTTTGGTCTGCGCGACGAAGGGGATGGTGATGGTGGCGTCTTTTGGCACGTAGATGCCCAGGTTGATGTACCGGTATATTTTCGCATTCGCGTCTGCTTCATGCTCGTTTTCCGTTTCGATGCTCCCGTCTTCCTGCGGGTAGGAGATGGCGAGGTGGTTGACCGCGTAGATGTTGCTGCCGCCGGGGGTAAAAGACAGGGCCAGTGCGGCAACGCGGAAGGGTTCGCCCTGCGCCGTCAGGGTCAGGGTGTATACGGTAACGTCGCTGCCGACTTTTTCCATGCGGTCGCCGGTTTCCGTTTTCGAATCGACAATTAGCGTGCCGTGCGATACCGGCGTGAGAATCGTGGAAGGCGAGGTGCCGCCGTTAATGCCGGTGGCGGGAGAGACGGTCAACGCGGCACCTTCAACCGATGCGGTGATATTCTCGCCCGGCGCGATATCAGCGCTGACGCGTACCGGCTGTTGCGGCACCACGCTGACTTTGCCGGTCAGCTGGAGGTGTTTTTGCTCGCCGGCTTTGATGGTAAACGACACGGGAAAGTCCAGGATGCCTGTGGGATCCAGCGGCCTGGGCGCGCTTAACACCATGTTTGAATCGATATCGCGCAAGGCAAAGTCCGACATGATCTGGCTGGCCGGCCAGAAAATGGTCGAATCGCTGTCGGAACCCAGCGAAAAATCGGCGTCCGGCCCGCCAGCGTCAATGTACACGGAAAAACGCATGCGGCTGAATGTAACGTCCCGGTTGGGATCCCCTTTCAGGGTCAGGGCCAGGACGCGGCTGGCCGGATCGTTGACCACCGCTTTCTGGCTACCGGACAGTGAGGCATGCTGGCCTACGGTTACCGTGGCTGTGGCCGCAGGGGCGCCGTTTTCGCCATCCGTACCCGGCTGCTGCCCGGGTTCGGCCGGCACGGAAACGTCTCGTTGATGCGGGAAAAATGCGGCGGCTTCATCTGCCTGCCAGTCGGGGCCAATGGGGTATGGAAATGCGGCGGACGACAGCGGCAAGGCATTGCTTTTATTCAAACGGAAGGAGGCAATCAGCGATTCGGAAACGGGGCGGGCAAAGAGCGTCGAGTCTTTATAGCCGAGGACGTAAAAGGAGATGTTTTCCACGTAGCGGAAAAAGGTGCCGGCCGGATGGCTGTTTCCGGCAAGCGATCCCGCCACGCGGTAGCTGGAAAAAAATGCGTCCGGCAAGTCGTCGACGCGCTGGGACCAGGCGGATCCGTAAAGCTGTACCGCCGCTTCTTCGGATGCGATGTCGTAGAGCGCGCCGCCCAGGCCGACGGCGTATACCTTGGGATCGGTGGTGATTTTTACCAGACGCGTGCCGGGGCGGTAAAAAATGCTTCCGCCAATGGGGTACGATGCCAGTTCCGCGTCACTGACCGTTTGTACGGCGGAAAAATCGCGATACCAGCTGAAAAAAATACGCTCGTTGGGAAACACATAGCGCTTGCCGTCATCGCCCAGGTAGTAGACGGCCGCCGTGCTGGCTTTAATGAGCCGGTCGCCACTCGTTTGCGCCGCGGCAAACGGCAGGACCGGTATGCTCACGCTCGCTACGAACAGCAGGAGCAAGGTAACAATGCTGCCGGCGTAGTGGGTGGCCATACGTTAGTTTTCTGAAATCAGCGGCACGGTCGTATGTGCCGTCGCCGGCTGGATCAGGGCAATCTTGTTGCTTAAGATCCATGCAGCCGTCAGTAAAAGAAGCGACAGGATACTCAAGGCGATGACAATTCTGAGGCGTTGGTCCATAAAAGGTGTTATGCAAGGGGCTGCCGCCGCGCCAGCCAGTGGTAACCCAGGGCGCCGGCCGTTACGCCGACATTCAGGCTTTCTTTGATGCCGGCCATGGGTAAGTGTACTACAAGATCGCATTGTTTTAGAACGCGCTCGGACAGGCCGGTGACTTCATTGCCGAAAAACAAGGCTGTTTTGGCGGCGGGCGTCCATGAGCGGTAGTCGAGGCTGCTGCCCGTGCGCTCCACGCCCACCACGGTAAAACCATCTTGTTTCAGGCGGCCAATCAGCGTAGACACGCTGGCGGCTTTTTCCCACGCAACGCGTTGTTCCGCGCCCAGTGCCGTTTTGGCGACCTTGCTTTGCTCTGGCGTGCCGGTGTAGCCGGTCAGATAAATTTTTGACGCGCCTATGGCGTCTGCGGTGCGGAAGATGGAGCCCACATTAAAGAGGCTGCGCAGGCTTACCAGCGCCAGAACCAGTTCTGATGGTTCGCTCATACGGATGTTGCGGCGGGTCGGCGGTGCGTTACCCATTGTTTTAGATGCGGGTGGATGGCATGGACCAATAACAGCGATAACAACCCCCAGCCGATGCTATGAAACACGTCGACAAAGCCATCAATGTTATAGGGCATGTAGCTGTAGTCCCACAGACGGCGGTCAAGGACGAGCAGCCCGATGTGCCCGCCGGTATACTCCAGCGCGGTGGCGGCCATGGCAAAGACGAGGAATTGCTGCCAAAGGCGCGCATCTTTCAGCAGCCTGCCGTGCAGCCAGAGCATCATAAACGCCCCGATGGGGTAAATGATGGAAAAATAGGGGATCCATGTGCCGGGAGCGAAATACCCGGAAAGCAGCGTGCGGTAGGTGGTGTCTATGGCCCAGCCAAGGAATCCGTAGATGATAAAGAAAATGAGGTATGTCATGGTCGTATGGTAACACTTTTTGCTAAACATCGGGGCGGTTCGCTATGATACCCTCTCATTTATAAGATACGTTATGCGTACAAAAGTCCTTTCGCTGGCGGCGGTTGTCCTGTCACTGGCATTGCTGGGAGCCGGTTGCAAAAAGCCCGCCACGCCCTCGGCGGCCGTAGAAAACATGAAGCGCGCCATGGTCAAGGTAGAGCAGGTTGCCTTCGAATTAACGGCCTCGGGGTCCGCGCTGGCGGCTTCTGTGCCGTCGGCGGGCGGTGCGTCCGTCGATGCCGTGGAAGCGCGATTGTCGGGGCAGCTGCAGCGCGGCCGACAGCAGGTGGCAAACGGCGCGGGGCAGTTTTCCATTAAAACGACCGGCGCGCAAGCCATGGAGGCGATGGGCGAGTACCGCATGGTCAATGGCGTGCATTATGCGCGCATGACAACGTTACCGGCCTTGCAGGGCTTTGATTTGAGCCAGTTTGAGAACCAATGGTTCTCTTTCCCTGCGTCCATGAACGACGTTATGCAAAAGGCAGAAGAAAAGACACTGTCTGAAAGCCAGATTCGCGACCTGGAGCGCTTGTTTACGGACCGCAATTTCTTTTCGTCGGTGACAGAAGTGGGAACGGAAAACCTGCGCGGCGAGGATACGACGGTGTACGAAGCCATGCTGGATGAAGATGAAGTCGTTTCCGTAATGCAGGAAGCAGCCCGCATCACCGAGGAACCGTTTACAGACGCAGACCGCAACGAAGCGCGCGAAACCGTGCGCAAGTGGAATGCCAGGCCCGGCCGGTTGTGGATTGGAAACGGCGATTCCTATTTATACCGCGTGATGATGTTCCTCCAGGCGGAACAGGACGAGGAAGGGACGGTGCAAATCGATTTATTTGATCACAACAAGCCGGTTCCGGCGGTGGAAGCGCCCGCTGGCGCCAGGGATTTCGGCTCCATGATGGGCGGCATGTTTGGCGGCGCATTCATGGGCGGCGCCCCCAGCCCCGATCGGATGATGGATCTTGGGTCTGTACCGGGCCTGACGCCGGAAATGATGCAGCAGTACCAGGACTTGCAGAAGATGATGCTGCCGCCGCAATAAATCGGCATGTCAAAAGCCCCGCTTGCGCGGGGCTTTTTTCGTTTGACGGCATGTGTTAGTATCCGCCGAAGGAGGATTCGATGACGACGTTGTTGATCACTGTGTATAACGGGAATCGATTTGTCGGCCAGGACCTGATCGGCATGGAGTGCGTCTCAGCCACGGAGCTTCGCGCTTTCGTGAACGCCGCCAAGACGTGGGAGGACATGAAGCAGAGGTTCAGCGCGGCCGCCGTGGCTCGCATCGAGCCGTTGCTGCACAAGGACCATCATCGCGTTCCCGTGCACTTCATCATCCAGCAGATCTTCAACCCGCCCGCCGTCTGACGACGGAAACGGAACATCGCACGCACCACCAGGCCTGGCCTCGTGGTGCGTTTCATTATTCGCTGATTTTTGTGGTTACGTCGCAACTCAGCTCGCACATGGCATTGATGCATTGCCATGAACCCTGGTCGCAAAAAGATTTGTCGAGGTTTTGCGCTTCGCAGTCGGCGTCCGTCTGGCATTGCGGCTGCAGGGCGTTTTGTCCCACGCAAGCCATTTTGGTGCAGCCCACCGCGCCGGTTTCGCCGCACGTGCAGGTGTTGCAGCCATCAATGGCCGCAAAGTTTTCTCCGGCGCGATATGACACGCCGTCATACGTGCATTGCGCAATGTTGCGCGTTTGAAATGGCAGGCTGCAACCGGCGCCAAGCAGCAGCAATGCCGGCAAGACAAAAACGATGTTTCGCATATGCCGACAGTATACAACGCAATTCAGGCAAAGGCCATGCCAAAACGTTCGCGCACGTCGGCGCGCAGCCGCCCCAGAGGCTTTGTTTCAAATTCCGTTTTAATCTCTACTGTCTGGGGTTTGACCAGCACGGCATGCGGTGGAATGCGCGCCTGTTCCCAGTCAGTTTCAGCACACAGGACGCCTTGCATGGGTACGGGTTCTTCCGGCCCCAGCTCAATGGGCAACGCCTTGATGCGTTTTCCCGGATAACCGCTTTCCAACGCCAAAAAGTAACGCGTGCCTGCACCGCGGTTGTAGACGGCAAACATGTCGAGCGGGTTGATCATATTCGGCTTTAGATGCGAAACGCGTTCGCAGATAAAGGGGATGGGGGAGCGCCGGCGCGAGCCTGGCCTCCCCGTCCGCAGCGGGCTAGAAGGGCATGATGTTGCGGCGTTCTTCTCGATCATCAATGATGTCCAATGCCGCCTTGATCGAGTCCTGTGTCCGGCGCGCTTCCTTTTTCGTCATTCGCTGGCGAGGCGTACGCTCCCGCATGAACGAGATCACATCGTCGGCGGTTCGGCAGGCCTGCGGAATGCGCCTTTTGACCATCTTGGCCAGCGATTCGGTCGGGTAGACGCCTAGCAGGGTGAGGCGGATCGATTGAATGTCGTTTGTGTGTTCACACCAGGCGGTCGTGAACAGCCTGCACACAACCAGCTGCCACATCGATTCTTTATGGTAGCTTTCTTGAAGCATGATCAGTGCGTACATGGCGTTCTCCTGGGTGCTGTGTTTCGGTGCAAACCGATGAAATGCGAATCCGTTCG
>CAYQCH010000006.1:37450-38668 GCA_964415935.1 uncultured Gammaproteobacteria bacterium | reverse complement strand
GCGATTCGGGTTAGTGTAGCTTGATTTGCCGCGGGATGACCGCGTCAAACAGGAAAGAGGCAGTCATGGCAAAGAAGAAGCGGGGCGTTCCAGCTCCGCAAACAACGCAGCCGGAGGTGGGCGCCAGGCCCCTCAGGAGGCAGAGCGACGGGAAGAAGCGCTCGGGCAGGAAGCCGCCCGTGCGCACGACGAAGCAGCGCGGTGCGGGGCCGCCGGCCGCCTTGCCCAGTGTTTCGGCTCCGCCGGCGACCGACAAGCCCAAGGCGGCCGTTCCCATGGCGGATCTGATGTCCGGCAAGGCCAAGCTCGAGGATCTTCCCGGGCCTTCTCCGGAGACGCGGGAAGCCATGGAGCGGCTCAAGCGGCAAGCCGAGATCCGCGGCGAGATCACGGCCCTGCTGGAGCAGCGAGCCGTCGACATTTTGGTTGAGGAGATCAATGTGTTGATGCGGCTAAGAGCCGTCCTCATGAGGCGTTCCGGCAACTCGCGCCGCCTTCTCGTGCTCTTCGAGAGCGGCATCATCGACGAACTGCTGTTGCTGGAGCGTCCGGAACTGCTTGACCGCAACAAGCTCCGTTCCATGCTCAAGATGCTGCTCGACTGAGCGGCGTCGCGAAAAACCCCCGACCAGGAGAGATCCTGGCCGGGGGTTGAATTTTTTCCCTTGACCGGTGTACTTAATTGAGGTAGCCGATTTTTGCTACCATGCACTTATAATTATTGTTCATCACTATGAACATCAATTTTCGCGGGAAAGACACGGAACTGACGGAAGATTTGCAATCGTTTGCGGAAAAGAAGCTCCAGGCGCTGGAAAAGCTGCTGGGGGACGGAGAAATCACGGTGCACGTCGATTTTTCAAAAGATTCCAACCACCACAAAAAGGCCGAAGTTTACAGGGCCGCCGTGGAAATTGTGGGGCCGGGCATGAAGTTTTTCACGGAGGAAACAGCCAAGGACTATAAAACAGCCGTAAACCAGGTCAAACAGGAGTTGCAGGCGCAGATAAAGGCTGCCAAAGGCAACAATGACGCCAAGCGCCGGGACGCCGCCCGTACCGCACGGTTTCTGAAGGAATCGGCCTAGAAAAATCTGGCTGATTGTGCTATAAAAAGGTCATTATTATCACGAAACGCCCTACGTTCACATAGGGCGTTTCTGCACTTGTAAACGCTTGTTATGCGCGCATTCCTTGAACGATTGTTTGTCGGAGACCT
>CAYQCH010000006.1:35914-37350 GCA_964415935.1 uncultured Gammaproteobacteria bacterium | reverse complement strand
TTGCATCGCGGGGAAATTGCAGAAATGCGCACAGGTGAAGGAAAGACGCTGACCGCTACAGCACCCGTGTATTTAAACGCCCTTGCCGGCAAGGGCGTGCACGTTGTCACGGTCAACGACTATTTGGCCAAGCGCGACGCGGAATGGATGGGGCAGGTGTACAACGCTCTGGGCTTGACGGTGGCCGCCATCCAGCACCAGAAGTCGTATGTTTACAACGAAGCGGGCGACAAAAAAGAAGATGAAGTGCGCGACCGCGGCGTGGAAGTGGAAATGTCGTTTTTGAAGGAGTGCAGCCGACGTGAAGCGTATGCTGCTGACATTACCTACGGCACCAACAATGAATTCGGATTCGACTATTTGCGCGATAACATGGTGCAAGCCGCCGAGCAGCTGGTGCAGCGCGACTTGAACTACGCCATCGTCGATGAAGTCGACAGTATTTTGATTGATGAAGCGCGTACGCCGCTGATTATCTCCGCGCCGGACATGGAGTCCACGGATAAGTACTACCAGTTTGCCAAAATCGTCAAAACGCTGGTGAAAGACACGGACTATAACGTTGACG
The DNA here is from genome assembly GCA_964415935.1 of uncultured Gammaproteobacteria bacterium. GTDB lineage: Bacteria > Patescibacteriota > Patescibacteriia > VMEV01 > CAYQCH01 > CAYQCH01. The sequence goes on along the minus strand of CAYQCH010000006.1, from coordinate 36,782 downwards.
AAAAGCGCAAGGCTGCCACGCTGACCGCGGCTGGTATTGAAAAAATTGAAAAAGCCCTGGGCGTGGACAATATCTACGTGCAGGAAAGCCTGTCGACCATCCATCACATTGAGCAGGCGTTGCGCGCCGAGGCTTTGTTCAAGCTGGACCGTGATTACGTCGTGCGCAACGGCGAAGTCCTTATTGTCGACGAATTTACCGGCCGTCTCATGGAAGGCCGCCGCTACAGCCAGGGATTGCACCAGGCCATTGAAGCCAAGGAGAACGTTACCATCCAGCGCGAAAGCAAGACGTTGGCCACGATTACGTTTCAGAATTACTTTCGTTTGTACGAGAAGCTCTCCGGTATGACCGGTACGGCATTTACGGAAGTCAGCGAATTCCGCAAAATTTACGGTTTGGAAGTGTCAGTGATTCCGACGAACAAGCCCACGCAGCGCGTCGATAAAACCGATCGTATTTATAAATCCGAAGCGGGCAAGTTTACATCCGTTGTGCGGGAAATTAAAGAGCGCCATGCCAAGGGGCAGCCGGTGCTGGTGGGCACGGTTTCCATTGAGAAGAACGAGTTGCTGGCCAGCATGCTGACGCGCGAAGGCGTGCCGCATAACCTGCTCAACGCCAAGAATCATGAAAAGGAAGCGGCCATCATTGCTCAGGCCGGCAAGCCCGGATCCGTGACCATCGCCACCAACATGGCCGGCCGCGGCGTAGACATCATCCTTGGCGGCAACCCGGCCACCCCTGAAGACGCGCAAAAAGTGCGCGAATTGGGCGGTCTGCATGTCATTGGCACGGAGCGCCATGAAAGCCGCCGCATCGACAATCAGTTGCGCGGCCGCGCCGGACGCCAGGGCGATCCGGGTGA
>CAYQCH010000006.1:33713-35814 GCA_964415935.1 uncultured Gammaproteobacteria bacterium | reverse complement strand
GCGGTCGAAGGCCAGCGCACGGATGAAGTCGGTGCGGTCAAAGAGACCGTTGACATGTCGGAGTTCAAGGATGTCGGCCGCAACGACCCATGCCCCTGCGGCAGCGGCAAGAAGTTTAAGAAATGCCATGGGAAGTAAATTGCTCAAAATCGACAACATCATGTATCGCGTCAGCGATCTGGGCAAGGCCGCTGATTTTTACGGCCGAATCTTGGGTTTGAAGAAACTCTGGGCCGATGACGATGCAAAGATGATTGGTTTTGGGCTTGCAAAACAGGACGCGGAAATAGTCATCCATGCAAACAATGATTTACCAGCCTTTGATTACAGTTTTCTGGTTGAAGATGTCCGCTCACTGACGGAAGATTTGCGGAAACAGGGTTGTGCCATTGTGGAAGAGCCGTTTCAGGTTCGCACCGGGTGGTACGCGATTGCGGCGGATCTGGATGGCAATAAAATCCCATTGATCGATTTGTCGAGGTTTGGCGGCGAGCCAAAATACGATAAATAAGGGGCATTTTCACGAGCCCTTTAATTTTTTCCCATTATCAGGTAAGTTGTTTTGGCAAAGAACTGGTTCAATAATGGATCCGTCGAGCTTCCATACAATCACGGATTTGCGTTTAAGAGGCACCCATAACAACAATCCTATGAACGGATCTATCAAACGTCTCACGGATAAGGGCTTTGGCTTCATCGCCCCGGAAGGACAAGACAAAGATGTCTTTTTCCATTCCTCTTCCGTCGTGGACACGTCTTTCGACCAACTCAAGGTTGGCGATAACGTCTCCTTTGAGACCGAAGAGTCCGAAAAAGGTCCCCGCGCGGTCAACGTGCGCCTGGCCTAGCAACGATTCAAAAAAAGCCCCCTTTGGGGGCTTTTTTGTATGATCCTTGCCCTTTAGGAGGAACTAGCGTAGTATTCGTAAACTATGAAAAATTTCAAACGCGACGGTCGTCCAGGCAAGAAGAAATTTAGTGGTGGCCGAAGCGCTTGGAAAAGCGGTTCGTATGGGCGTGATCGCGAATCTCGCGGGGATTTTCATGATGCCATGTGCAGCATTTGCGGGGATGCCTGCCAGGTGCCGTTCCGTCCGGATGGCCGCAAGCCCGTAAAATGCCGCAATTGTTTTAAAAAGGACGGGGCGCAAGGACGATTCATGCGCGATAATTCCGGCCGCAAGTCCTTTGGCAGATTTGATCGCGATGACCGCGGCCCGCAGGCTGATACCAGGAAGATTGAAGCTCGATTGGATGCCATTGAGGATAAATTGGATTTATTGATCGAGGCGCTGTCACAAGAGGAGTAATTTTAGATAATGATTAAAGCGCAGCCATTGGAGTCAATAAACACCTCCATCCTCCGCTGTAAAATTTGCAACGCCAATAAGGTTGGCAAGCTGGTGCCGGGCGAGGGAAGTCCAAAGGCGAACGTAATGTTTGTTGGCGAAGCACCGGGGAAGAAGGAGGCAGAAACAGGGCGCCCGTTTGTCGGCCGCTCTGGTAAGTTATTGCGTACATTGATTGTTCAGGCTGGTTTGAAAGAAAAAGACGTGTTTATCACCAGCGCTTTGAAATACTTGCCGGCGCATGTTACGCCAAAGCCCGGCGAAATTGACCATGGGCGCAAGCATTTATTCAAGCAAATTGAGGCAATTAACCCCAAAATTATCGTGCTCCTGGGTCGCTTCGCTGTCTTATCGGTTCTTAAGAAGAACGGTTCCATCGCCAAAGAACATGGCAAGATCATTGAACAAGACGACCGAACATACCTTATTGCCTATCATCCGGCAGCAGCGTTGTATACAAATGCAGTCTCCGCTAAATTAAAGGCAGATTTTTTGAAGCTAAAACGCCTTATATGAAACAGGCAAAAATTTTCATGACAGCTGCCGTCGTGCTTGTGGTCGCCGGGCTCGCCTGGGCATATTGGCCGCAACAGAACACGCCAGATACTGACGTGGAGCCGCAACCGGAGGTAAACGTCCCGGAAGGATGGCAGGCATTTCAGTCTGGCGATATTTCCATTGCCTACCCAAACGCATTCAGTTTTATTGAAGCGTTGGAGCCGTATTATTTCCTGCCCAACGTGGGGCTTTCG